>CAIWMU010000103.1 GCA_903913865.1 uncultured Verrucomicrobia subdivision 3 bacterium | reverse complement strand
GCCCCATCCCAGCCTATGGCATCGCCATAGGAATTAGGCATTGGCATGACCGGAGGGCTGAAAGCCCGGTTTCATGTCTGGGATACGTGACCGGAACCGATGGATCGGGCCTTCAGCCCTTGAATCGTTTCAATGCCCCGTTTCCTGGGGCGGTACCCCAGGCTGGGATGGATCGCACCGTTGGTGCTGGGGAGGGTGGAGAACCGCAAATGGGGGCGGGAAAAATCTCGCGCGGAGGGGCTGAGGCGCGGAGAAGAAGGGGTTGGGTTGTTTGCGTTTTGGGGACTCTGGCTGCCCCGTTTTCCCACCGCGCCAACGGCGCATAATGAGAAAGCCCAGGCCAGCGGCCTGGGTAGCGGGCATGATAATGGAACAGGAGGGCTGAAGGCCCGACATATACGGCGCGTTCCGGATGAACCGGATGATGCCGGGCCTTCAGCCTTTGAATCGTTTCAATGTCCCGTTTCCTGGGGCTGTACCCCAGGCTGGGATTGTCCGCACCGTTGGTGCTGGAGAAGGGGGGGGACCGCGAATGGACGCCAATGAACGCGAATGGGGGAGGGAGGAGGGGGAATTAAGAATTGAGGGGGGTTGTCCGCAGATGGCGGAGATTACCGCAGATGGGGGGAGGCGATGGCGGATGGGCGTTGACCGATTTGCAGGGGGGACACGGTGGTGGTTGGGCGTTGACCGATCTGCAGGGGGGACACGGTGGCGGATGGGCGTTGACAGATTTCCCGCGAGGGGTCAGTTCGGTCACTGTCGAGCCCGGCTGGGGCCGGACTCAACAGGTGAGAACTGACCCCATCGCTCGTGGGCCGGACTCAACAGGTGAGAACTGACCCCATCGCTCGTGGGCCGGACTCAACAGGTGAGAACTGACCCCATCGCTCGTGGGTCGGACTCACCAGGTGAGAACTGACCCCATCGCTCGTGGGCCGGGCTCAACAGGTGAGAACTGAGCCCATCGCCCGGTGTTCCGCCGGTCAGGATTCGGGGAGCGGGGGGGCGGGATGGGTGTCGAGGCACTGGCGGACGGTTTCGAGCAACTCCTCCTGTGAGAAGGGCTTTTGCAGGAAGTTTTCGCCGGGGCGGAATTCGAGTTCGTCGCCGGCCATGTCGGGGCTGTAGCCGCTCATGAAGATGGCCCTGAGTCCCGGGTTGTCCATGCGGAGGCGGCGGGCCAGCTGTTGTCCGGACACACCGGCGGGCATCATGAGATCGGTCAGGAGCAGGGCGATCTGGTCGCGGTGCTCGCTCCAAACCTGCAGGGCCTCGTGGCCATTCACAGCCTCCAGGACGCGGTAGCCATTGTGCTCGAGGAATGCACGGATGACGGCTCGCAGGCCTGGCTCATCCTCTGTGAGAAGAATTGTTTCCGTTCCACGGCGCGGGTTTGACTTGGGAGGTTCTGCTTGAAAGGCGACACCCCCATCGCTGGCGGGCAGGTAGATGGAGAACCGGGTGCCATCGCCCACCTTGCTATCGACGTCGACCCACCCCTTGTGCTGTTTGACGACCCCAAAGATGGTTGCCAGTCCAAGACCGGTGCCTTTTCCCTCCGGCTTTGTGGTGAAAAACGGTTCGAAGATGCGGGGGAGGATTTCCGGGGGAATCCCGGTTCCGGTATCAGTGACGACCAGGCAGACATAGGTGCCGGGTGTGGCGGCGGGGTTGAGGGAAGCTTCCGCCTCGGTCACATGGCGGTGGGTTGTTTCGATGATGATGCATCCGCCCTGGGGCATCGCGTCCCGGGCGTTCACGGTCAGGTTCATGAGGACCTGGTCGAGCATGCCGGCATCGGCAAAGGTGATCAACTGGCCGGGATGGAGATTCAACAGAAGCTGCACATGCTCACCAATGATTCGGCGGAGCATTTTGGTGAGGTTCGTGACGACCTCATTCAGGTCGAGATCCTGCGGTTGCATGACCTGGCGGCGGCTGAACAGCAGGAGTTGACGGGTCAGATTGGAGGCGATATCGACGGTGCTCCGGATCTCCTGCAGACGGATCCGGACATCCTCCGGGAGATCCGCTGAGAGGTTGGCCATCTCTGTCTGCATGAGCATGACGCTGAGCAGGTTGTTGAAGTCGTGTGCGACCCCCCCGGCCAGCTGGCCGATGGCCTCCATTTTTTGCACCTGGCGGAGCTGATCCTCCAGCTGCCTTCGCTCGGTGATGTCCTGTTTGACATCCACGAAATGGGTCACTTCGCCGTTTGAATCCAGCACCGGAGTGATGGTCTGCTCCTCGGGATAGAGGGTGCCATCCTTGCGCTTGTTGATCGAAGCGCCCTGCCAGACTTTTCCCGCAAGGACGGTATCCCAGAGGTCTTTGTAGAAAGATGAGTCCTGAATGCCGGACTTCAGGATCCGGGGATTCTGGCCAACAACCTCGTTGTCTTTGAAACCGGTGAGTTTCGTGTAGGCCCGATTGACCCACATGATGGTTCCATCGCGGTGGACGATCGCCACGGCGTTGGCTGCCGCTTCCAGAGCGCTGGTTCGCAGGGCCAGGAGATCCTCGGTCTGGTGCGTCTGCTGCCGGATGAGGGCCTCCCTGAGTTCCCGCTCAATCGCCGGAACGAGGCGCTTGAGGTTGCCCTTCATCACGTAGTCCCTGGCACCGGCGCGCATGGCCTCGACGGCAACATCCTCGCCCATGCTGCCCGAAACAAAAATGAACGGCACGGGGCAGCTGCGGTCCCGGACCATTCTGAGGGCCTCAGCTCCGCTGAAGCCGGGGATGCTGTAGTCGCAGAGAATGACATCCCAAGGTTGCTGATCCAGAGCCGCAAGAAGCGACTCTGAATCCTCAACCCGCGCGGAGCGGACGTTGTAGCCCGCATGCTCGAGGTGGCGGACCATCAGGCCGGCATCGCTGGCCGAGTCCTCCACGATCAAGACATGCAGGGGTTTCACTAGTTAGATTACCTGGGGGAGGGTGGGGCTTCGTTCATCACGAGCCAGTAAACGCCCAGGTGGGCCACTGCGGCGACGAACTCGGCGAAATTGACCGGCTTGCGCACATAGCTGTTGGCGCCGAGGCGGTAGCTTTCCACAAGGTCCTGCTCCTCCTTGGAGGTGGTCATGACCACGACAGGGAGCAGGTGGGTGCGTTTGTCATCCCGGATGCGGCGCAGGACTTCCAGCCCGTTGACGCGGGGCAGTTTCAAGTCGAGCAGGACGACAGCGGGCAGTTCCTTGGGGTTTTCCCCGAAGAGTATATCAAGTGCCTCCTGGCCGTCCTCTGCGACGACCAGTTCATTGGCAATATTACACTTCGCAAACGCCCGTTGCGTGAGTTTAACATCGCTGGGATTATCCTCAACCAGCAGGATTGATGCTTTATTCATATTACTTTGTTTGTTGTTGTATTACCCGAAAGTGTGAACAAAAAGGTGGCTCCGGCATCCTTTTTCGCATCGGCCCAGACATGGCCGCCGTGGCGGTGAATGATCCGCTGCACGGTGGCAAGGCCAACGCCGGTGCCGGGAAACTCGTTCAACCGGTGCAACCGCTGGAAGGGACCAAACAACTTGGTGGTGTGGGCCATGTCGAATCCCGCGCCGTTGTCCCTGACGAAATAAACCATGGTTCCGGGCCGGAGCGGGGGGGGCTGCAGAGGGCCGCCGGAGGAGGCGTCTTTTACATCCCCGGAACTCTCCATGACTCCCACCTCAATCGTCCCTGTGGCCCGTTTTCCGGTAAACTTCCATGCGTTCCCAAGAAGGTTTTCCAAAACCTGCCTCAGGAGGACGGGGTCCCCGGTCACCAGGAGTCCGGGAGCAATGGTGACTTCGACCTGACGCTGCCTTTCCTGCTGCCGCAGGCTTCCAAGTATATCCCGGGAGAGGCTGCTGAGGTCCACCTTCTCACGCCGCATTTCGGCGCGTGTCCAGCGGGAGAGTTGGAGCAAATCGTCGATCAGGCGGCCCATCCGCTGGGCTTCGTAGCAGACCTGTGCCAGGTATTCGCGGCCCTGATCGTCAATTTTATCGCCGTAGTCTTCAACAAGAGCCTGACTCCAGCCATCAATGCCTCTCAGCGGGGCGCGCAAATCGTGGCTTACAGAGTAGGAGAAGCTCTCCAATTCCTTGTTGGCAGCCTCGAGTTCAGCCGTCCGTTCCAGAACGCGCTGCTCGAGTTCGGCATTGAGCCGGATGATCTCCCGCTCCCTCTTCTTGCGCAGCGTGATGTCCCGGGCTGCGGCAAAAGCCCCAAGGACATTGCCTTGAAGGTCCCGGTAGACACTTGCATTGTAGAGCACATCCATGAGCCGGCCGGAGACGTGCTTCATGGTGAGTTCCTGATCCTTGACAAACCCCTCTGCAAAAATCCGGCCGTAAGTGTCATGGGCCGCTTCAGGATCGGTGAAGCATTCTGAAAAATCGGAGCCGATCAGTTCCAGCCGGGACAGGCCTGTTGCTTCCTCGCAGGCCTCATTGACATCGACAATTTTTCCCCCGGGGCTGATGGTGACGAGGGGATCGAGGCTTGCCTCGATGAGCCTGCGGAAGCGGAAGGTGGCGAGCTGGAGCTGCTCCTCGGCATCTCTCCGGTCTGTGAAGTCCTGAACAGTGACACGTTGTCCCGTTACGTTCCCGGCCGAATCGAGCACCGGTTCGCCGGAGAACACAGCCCAGCGGTGCTCTCCGTTGGGGCGGATAAACTCAACGTTGCAGGAGTAGGGGATTCTCTTTGCGAGGGAGATCTCGACGAGGGATATCAGGCGTGACCAGCTCTCGGGTGTGAAACAGTGCTGGCTGTGTGCGATGTCCAAGGGCCCCAGGACCGGGGCACGGTCATAGATGCGGTACATTTCAGGCGACCAAGTGAGACGGTCGCCCTCAATGTTCCACTCCCAACTGCCCAACTGGTCATGTCTGGAAAACACCGACATAAAGCTCGGGTAATTTTATAGTTGTTTAAACTTAATGTGTCAAGCGGGGTAACCGGTCTTTGATTAAATTTCTATGACGCTGGAATCCAGTGAGCCATAAAAAATGGGTTACTCTTAAACCACAATTCACTGCAGACCACAAATCCCGGCCGGTTACCAACCTCATCCCGACCCACACTCCCATCCTACCAGACCCGATGGTGATGGGAAGAATTTCATTTTACGATAAAGGCGGAGGGCAACCCGGGTAATCCGAAGCAGGCCTCGAAGAACTTCGAGGCAGGGCCGGGATAGACCGCCCGGCGGGCCTTTGCCCAGGTGAGCTGATCCCCGACGCTGTAATACAGGTAGGTGCGACCCTTGAATTCGATGAGGTCCGGGTCGGAGGCGTTGACCCCGTCGTTGGCCCCCGGGGTGAGGATCGGGTTTGCGGGGCTGAGTTCCCATGACTTGAGGTCCCGGGATCTGGCTGCGTAGGTCTCGAAGAACCAGCGGGGGGTGCGGTGTTCCAGATAGAGGAGATAGTAATACCCGTTCACATACCTGATGCAGGGGCAGGCGGCATAGCGGTCTGCACCGAAAATCGCATCAGGCACCTTGGTCCAGTGCTCCAGATCGGGGGAAGTGGCGAATTTAACGGTAAAGGGGGTGTGGTGAGGGTCATCCGACTCGTAGGCCATGACAAAACCACTCTTTGCCTGACTCACGGAACTATTGAACAGGTGCTCCTTCTCCTGGGTGATTGCCACGTTGGATGTCCAGTGGCGCAGGTCCCTGGACTTGAAGTGGGTCACATCGTTCCAGCCACCCCCCTCAAAGCGTGAGGCAAACACGTGCAGGGTGTCCTTGTGGACGAAGGCGGAGGCCAGCCCGTAGCCGGTCGCGAACCGGCCCAGTTCCCGGCTGGTTTCGATGTCATCGAGGCTTATCGAATAATCGTCCCGGGTGCCGCCGCTGGCCGGGCGGTTGCACTTCATGAGGGCGAGCCGTTTCTTCCATACCACCGGGGCCACCTCGCAAAGGTCGCCCAGGTCCATCCGGTCCACCCGCAATCCTGCCCCGTTTCCCTTTGTCATGGGTGTCCCAAGGGGTCCCACCTGAGGCGGGAGGAGGCTTTGGAAGACCTCGACAGGCCAGTGACCGAGCCGGTGCATTCCCTTGGGGACTTCCTGCTGGAATTGGACGTAGGCCTTCACATCCCCCTTCGTTGTGTAGCTGACGTCCCCTTTGCCGGCCCCGAGGATCTTGCATCCCATGAGGGTGCAATCCTCCAGATCCACATGAAGGAACCGGCCTTCGATGGTGCTGAAGATGACGCCGGTGGATGGTTTGCCCTGGGGCTGGGAGAAGTTGAGGCTTACGAGGCGGCAGTTTTTCACGGCCACCCGGGTGAAGCCTGAGTAACCTGGGTTCCCCGCCTGGAGGGCGTTGTCCGGTCCGACCATGGTGCAATCCTCAAAGACCACATCGGGCCAGGCGGGGGGCTCGGGATGTTCCGCGCGGACATAGGCCCCTGCGGCATCCCCCCACCAATCCAGGCACCAGAGCTGGCAGCGCCGGAAGATGCTTGGCTCGGATGGCCGGGACAGAATGTTCGCGGCGCCACCGCCGAAGGCGCGGCCGATGCTGCAGCAATCCTCCACGAGCACGCTGAACGGTTCGGGAGTGTCCACCAAATCAAAGAAAATCCCTGCGTCGCCCCCTGTGACGTAGAAATTCCGGATCGCCCAGCGATCCCAGGGGATGGAGGAGAAGGTCTCCGCCGCATGCTCTTTGGACCAGCCGTGCTTGTAGGCGCGGATGGTCCCCCACCAGTCGTAGCTCTTGAAGCCTTTTGAGGCATCGCCGGAATCAATCACCACCCGGCCGCGTGTGCCGGATCCCAAAGCCCCATCGCAGTCGCCGACCAGTTCATTGTAGGCGGCGGCAGCACCCCGGTGAGCCGGGGAGAGATTCGCCTCCATGTAGGTATCCGGGCGGACGATCACCCGGTGGCGGCCATGGTCATCCGGGATGGCATCGAGCGCGGACTGGATGGTTTTGAAGGCCCGGCTCCAGGTCCGGCCATCGGAATTATCGCCGAGTTTGGAGACAAAGAGGGTGACGCCCCCGTTGGTGGCGGTTTGGGCCGGAGGCGTGGCGGCATTCGATGGCCCGGCGCAGCAGAGCAGGGCGGCCAGGAGCAGGAGGTTTCGAGCGTGGATGAAGAGGGAGTGTTTCATCAGCGGGGAATCACCGGCAGCACCAGGTGTGAGGGGTGCTCGCGGTCATGCAGGATGGTTTGGGTGGCGGAGATCATGTTGGTGCCGGTGCCGAAGGGGTCGCCGGTGTTCGGGTTGCGATCGAAGCGCGGGAAGTTGCTGCTGGAGATTTCCACGCGGATGCGGTGGCCCCGCTTGAACAGGTTGGCGGTGACCCAGAGATCGATCTCGTAGGGCTCGACATGGCCCGGTTCCAGAAGGGCGGGGTTGGCGGGGTCCTTGCGGTATCGGGCGCGGATGATTCCCTCGCAGAGGTTGTAGGCCTTGCCATCCGGGTGGGCATCCACGAGCTTGGCGGTGAAATCGGTGTCACGGGCAGTGGAGGCAGCCCAGAGGTTCATCTTCACGGGGCCGGTGACTTCCAGATCCTCCGCCAGGGGTTCACTGTTGTAAACGAGCACATCCTTGCGCTCCTCCACCCGGGCCTGGTCGTAAGCGCCGGAGGTGGTTCCCACCAGGTTGTTCCCGCCCATGCTGGGCACCGGGTCGTTCGGGTCATAGACAAACTCATCCCCCTTTTCCTCGCCGGGAGCCGTGGTTGCCAGTGATCCATCCCCCCGGAGGGGCGAGCGCAGATACCATGAGGTGAAGCGGGTTCGTTTGAGGGGCCATTCGCTTTCCCCGCGCCACTTGTTTTCCCCCATGATGAACAGGTAGCAGGCAGGCCAGTCCTGCACGCCGGTTTCATGGTTCTTGAGCCAGTATTCGAACCATTTGAACTGGAGGTCGCCGATGTTGAGTGCGGCCTCCGGGCCGAAATCCAGTTCCCCGGCCTTCCGCGCCCCGACCCCGTGCGTCCAGGGGCCCATCACGACGAACTGGTTCCTCCGCGCGGCCCGGTCCCGTGAGCTGGCGCGGACGCTGTTCACCAGTTCGATGGTGGTTTTGGAGAAGATGTCATACCAGCCGCCGATGTTGAGCGCGGGAACGGTCACAGCCTCGTAGCGGTAATCGATTCCCCGCTGCTTCCAGTAGTCATCATAGCCGGGATGCTGCACCCAGTCGGTGAGGTAGGGGACCTTTTTCTCGAACTGGCTGGCAAAGGTGTTCAATGGCAGATACCGGAATGCCTTTGTCATCTGCTCCTGGCTCAGGGCGATCCCGCCGACGCCTGCTCCCCAGCCCATCATCAGGGATAGCTGGAATGCGCCGCCCACGTAGGCCAGCTCGTAGCTGTTCCCGAAGGGCACCACCGGTGCCATGGCTTTCAAGTGCCGGCTCGCATTGGGCGTGGCCGCCCATTGGGTCCAGCCCACGTAGGATCCGCCGGAGGTTCCAATGTCGCCGTTGCACCACGGTTGCCTGCCGATCCATTCCTGGGTGTCGAAACCGTCGGCCCCGTCAAACCGGAATGGATCCCATGCCCCCTCCGATTTGCCCCGCCCCCGGCAATCCTGCACCACCATCACGTAGCCGGCGGTGGTGTAGCGTTTGGCCTCGCCCCACTTTTCATCCATCTTCCCATACGGGGAGCGCATCAGGATCACGGGGAAAGGGCCGGTGCCTTCCGGCTTCCAGATGTTGGCGGCCAGCTTCGTCCCGTCCCGCATGGGCATCATCACATCCGCCTCGAAAAAGGTGCCGTTGGTGGCCTCCCCGGCCAGCAGGGCATGGGCAAGGAACACCATCGGCAGCAGGCAGGCTGCCCGGATGCGGAAACGGCTCAGGATCATCACCCAATTAACCACAAACCGGGCAGTAGCGTCCAGCCCGGTCTCAAGAAAGGTTCACCACGGGATACGGGTGAAGCCGGGAGAGATCCGCAGATCTTGCAGCTGGGGGAGGGGTTTCCTCCCGGGATCCGCAGCACCTTCCTGATGGCCCCGCGCGGTGGTTCAGCGGGGTTCCACGGAGAGACAGGTGAAGACTTTGCTCGTGCTGCCATCCTCGAATGGGATGGGGGCATCCATGATGGCCCGGATGTCGTCGAGGGTGATCACCTTGGGATCGTAGGTGAAGACAGCGGTCCGTTCGCTTGCGGTGGTCTCGATCTTCAGAATTCCCGGAGTATCCTCGTAAAGGGAGGAGAAGAGATTTGCCGTGCCGTGGCACTTCACGCCCTCCACGACGAAGGCAGCCATGGAGCCGGTGCCCGGTGCGAAGGTGTGGACGGTTGTGGGGCGGGCGAAGGCGGTTCTCATTTCATAACCGCCAAACAGGGCCGCCACCACCAGCAGCGGGAGGACGAAACGGGGTATGCGGAACGGGGTCCCGGCAGGGAGGGTCTCCGGCGCGGCGCCCGCAACCGCCCCGGCCCGCGCCGGGCCGAAGGAGATGCTGAGTGCGGGCCCGGGCGCGTCGCAGGCATCCACACACTCCAGGCAGTTGGTGCAATCCCGGTGGGTGATGGTGGTGAGCTTCTGGACAGGGATCGCATGGAGGCAGGCCCTGTCGCACCGGCCGCAGCCGTTGCAGTGGGCGGCCTCCCGCCGGATGCGCATCCAGCCGATCCTGCTCAGGGGATCAAACACCGCACCCAGCGGGCACAGGTAGCGGCAGAAGAACATCGGAACGAGGAACATTCCCACCATCGTCAATCCAAGCACCACCACGGAGATCCAACCGGAACTCCCATGGCCGAACCCGGAGAAGATGAGGAAGTAGGGGTCAAAACCGCGCAGCACCAGCTCGGAGGTTTTGGCAGTGAACACCAGTGCCAGCACCAGCACCACGTAGCGGAGGAGTTTCAGCCGGTCATTCCAAACCGTGGGGACTTTGGGGCGGCGGCGCCAGACCCTGCCCCCCAGCCGGGCGAGCAGTTCCCCGATGAACCCCACGGGGCAGGCCCAGGAGCAAAATGCCTTTTTGGCGATCAGCACCAGCGCGAGCACCGCCAGCAGGATGGAAAGGTTCAAAGCGCCCAGGGCACAGGCGTATTGACCATTCGTGAACAAACCCCAGAGACTCTCAACCCCGCCAAAGGGGCAGAAGGCCTCAAACGTCCGAAAGCCATTACCCAGCGCAAGGTAAACAACCAACCCAAGAATGGTTGCCAACAACGAATACCGCACCCACCTGCTCTTCATGGTGGCATTTTGCCCGCCGGTGCAAAAAAACTCCAGCCCAATTCCGTTCCGGTTTTCCGGCGGTAGCGCGTTTTGTAACCGACACACGAAGCGGGAATTGGGAAAAACATCGTGCTGAGTGGCGGAGACGCTGAGAAAAGGAAGCCGGGTTCCCGGGGGGCTGCGCGTCTCTGCGGGATACATTCCCCTTGGGTGGCTTCAGGACTGGTGGTGAATCTCTTGTTTTGGCAAAACGGGGGCTTCTCAGGGGGCTCCGCAATTGGCATGATGGGGCCATGCTCAAGCCCCACCGCCATTTGTTTGCGCTGTTTGCGATTGTGTCGGCCACTGTGATGGTCCCGCCAGCTGGGGCCGTTGCGGAGCCGGTCCGGGAGCCTGTCGCCCTGGGTTCCCGCACGGAACTGTTTGTGGATGACTGGCTGATCGATTCAACCCTCTCCCCCGGTTCGGTGGGATTGCGGTTGCAAACGCCCATCCGGCGGGAGGTGGTTCTGGTGACGGACAAGCCGTGGGAGGGGCCGGACAGTGCCTACTACACCGTCTTCCAAGATGGCCCGCTGGTGAGGCTCTACTACCGGGGCATGGTTCCCGGCGGGGCGGACACATCGATAGGGCAGGTCACCTGCTACGCGGAAAGCACCAACGGGGTCCATTTCACCCGGCCCAACCTCGGGATTGTTGAATTTGAGGGATCAAAGGAGAACAACATCATCTACCGGGGGTTGGAGGCCCACAACTTCGCGCCATTCCGGGATTCCAATCCAGCCGCGAAACCGGAGGAGCGCTACAAGGCGCTTGCGGGAGTCCTGAGCAAGCTCTACGCGTTCACCTCGCCGGATGGGATCCACTGGAGGAAACTCCAGCAGGAACCGGTGATGACCAAGGGGGATTTTGATTCGCTCAACCTGGCTTTCTGGGATGTGGAAACCCGTAACTACCGCTGCTTTTCCCGGTATGGGGATGGCGGGGTGAGGTCGGTGCAGAGTTGTACCTCCACCGATTTCATCCACTGGGTGGACCCCACGCCGAACCGGTATCCCAAGACAGCCCCCAAGGAGCACCTCTACACGAACGGCACGCGCCCCAGCCCGAATGCGCCGCATATTTATCTCTCGTTCCCGAAGCGGTTCGTGCCAGAGCGCAAAAAGTTTGCGGATTACAAGGAGATGGGGGTGTCGGATGCGCTGTTCCTGAGCAGCCGGGACGGGGTGAACTGGGACAGGACCTTTCTTGAGGCGTGGGTGCGGCCCGGGCCGGACCGGCGCAACTGGACCCAGCGCAGCAACATGCCGGCGTGGGGGATTGTGCAACTGGATCCCGGGGAGTTCTCCATGTATATCTCGGAGCACTACGAGTGGCCGGACAATCGCCTGCGGCGCATTACTGTGAGGCGGGATGGATTTGCCTCCGCCCATGCCGGGGCGGCGGGTGGTGAATTCACAACCCGTCCGGTGACCTTCACCGGCAGGAGCCTCATCCTGAACTACGCCACATCGGCCGCCGGATCGATTCAGGTGGAGATATTGGACGAGGCGGGAAAGCCGGTTCAGGGCAAAGCCCTTGGCGACATGTCCCCGCTGTTCGGGGATGAACTGGATGCCGTTGTTTCCTGGAATTCCGGGAGCGATCTTTCCAGCCTGATCGGCAAGCCGGTCCGGTTCCGCTTTCTGCTCAAGGACTCGGATTTGTTCGCGCTGAGAACGGGGACCGTCCCGGCGGCGGACAAATAAGAGCGGTCGTGCGCCTGCGATCCGAAGTGGATTTGCTGGCAGAAATCGCCGGATCAGGTAAAAACCTACCATGCAAACGATGACATCACGAGAACGGTTGGCTGCGACGCTCCGGCACGAGGCCACGGACCGGGTGTGTGTTGATTTCGGGGCCGGCTTCCAGACCGGGCTTGGGGCGGGGGCGGTGCACCGCCTGCGGGAGGCGTTGTTTGGCAAATCCAGCCAGCCTGTGAAGGTGGTCGAATCGTACCAGATGCTGGGGGAGATGGATGAGGAACTGCGCCGGGCGCTCGGGCTGGATGTGGTGGGGGTGCATGGATCGGGGACCATGTTCGGTTTCAAGAATGAGGGATGGAAACCGTTCACGATGTTTGACGGCACCCCCGTGCTGGTGCCAGGCCGGTTCAATGTGACCCCGGCGGAGGATGGCGGCTGGATGATGCATCCTGAGGGGGACACCTCCGTGCCGCCGAGCGCATGGATGCCGAAAGACACCTTTTTCTTTGATTCCGTGAACCGCCAGGGTGCGCTGGACGAGGCTGCCCTGGACCCGGCCGACAACTGCGAGGAGATGGAGGTTGTTTCCGATGCGGAGGTGGCCCACTTCGCGCAGCTTGCCCGGCATTACCATGAGCAGACCGATTACGGCATTTACATGACCCTGCCGGGGACGGCCTTCGGGGATATCGCGCTGGTGCCGGCCCCCTGGATGAAGCACCCGAAGGGGATCCGGAGCGTGGAGGACTGGTATATGGCCACCGCCATGAGGCGGGACTATGTTCAGAAGGTTTTCGAAGTCCAGTGCGAGTGCGCGCTGAAGAGCATTGAGAAGCTTGCAGCGGCCGTTGGGGAAAGGGCCCAGGTGGTTTTCGTTTCAGGAACCGATTTCGGGACGCAGACCGGCCAGTTCTGTTCGGTGAAGACCTACCGGGAACTCTACAAACCATTTCACAAGGCGGTGAACGATCTCATTCACAAGCTGACCCCCTGGAAGACCTTCATCCATAGTTGCGGTGCGGTGGCCCCGTTCATCGCGGAGTTTATTGATGCCGGTTTCGATGTCCTGAACCCGGTCCAGTGCTCAGCGACGGGGATGGATCCCCGCTGGCTCAAGCGGGAGTTCGGGCGGCAGATCGTTTTCTGGGGTGGGGGTGTGGACACGCAGAAGACCCTCCCCTTCGGCACCCCGGAGGAGGTCTACCGGGAGGCCCGGGAGCGGATCGATATTTTTGCCGAGGGCGGTGGATTTGTGTTCAACAGCATCCACAACGTCCAGAGCAACGTGCCCACGGAGAACATGCTGGCGCTGTTCCGTGCCATCAAGGACAGCAGGTGATGAACAGCGAGGCACCCTTCATTCAAACCAAGGCTTTCCAGGGCGGAAGCCCACTGACCCCGAATCCACAAAATCCATGATCACATCAGGCTCACAGGAACAATCGGCGCTGAAGGCCGATTACAATATCGGCTATATCTGGCTCATCTCCGCAGTGGCCGCCATGGGCGGGTTGCTCTTTGGATGGGATTGGGTGGTGATCGGAGGTGCGAAGCCGTTTTTTCAGGCCTACTTCCACCTGACCACCGAGGCGCAGATCGGCTGGGTGAACAGTTGCGCCCTCATCGGCTGCCTGGTGGGTGCGATGCTGGCCGGGGCGCTGAGCGACCGGCTCGGGCGCAAGCGCCTGCTGATCCTGGCGGCACTGCTGTTTGCGGTGACATCACTCGGGAACGGTCTGGCGCAGAGTTTCAACATCTTCATTGCATGGCGGATCCTCGGGGGTGTGGCCATCGGCCTCGCGTCGAGCCTTTCTCCCATGTATATCTCCGAGGTGGCTCCGGCCCAGATGCGGGGCAGGCTGGTGTCCATCAACCAGCTGGCGATCGTCGTTGGAATCCTGCTGGCCCAATACATCAACTGGTATCTTGCCCGGGAACTGCCCAAGGGGGCGGATGCGGAGTTCATCCGGAACTCGTGGTTCGGCCAGCAGGGCTGGCGCTGGATGCTGGGGCTGACGGCCGCTCCTTCCACCCTGTTCCTTCTTGCCCTGTTTTTCGTGCCGGAAAGTCCCCGCTGGCTTGCCAAGAACGGGAGGCAGGAGGGGGCGCGGGCCATCCTCAGCCGGATCGGTGGCGGGGCTTATGCCGGGGCGGCGATGGCGGAAATCCAGGTGACTCTTGCCAGTGAAAAGGACAACCGGGTGCGCTACTCGGACCTGTTCGCGCCTGGGATGCGGAAGGTGCTCGTGCTGGGTGTTGTGCTGGCGGTGTTCCAGCAATGGTGCGGCATCAACGTGATTTTCAATTATGCGGAGGAGATTTTCCGGGCGGCGGGCTATGACATCTCGAGCACTCTTCAAAACATCGCATGGACCGGCTCGGTCAACATGCTGTTCACATTCGTTGCACTGGGCACGGTGGACCGCGCCGGGCGCCGCCCGCTGATGCTGTTCGGTGCAGCCGGCCTGGCAGTCATCTACACTGCGATGGGCTTTTGCTACTCCCGTGGAGTGCAGGGCTTGCCCGTGCTCCTGCTCGTCCTCGCGGCGATCAGTTGCTACTCGATGTCCCTCGCGCCGGTCACGTGGGTGGTCATCTCCGAGATCTTCCCCAACCGGATCCGGGGTGCGGCGATGTCGGTGGCCGTGATGGCGTTGTGGATTGCCTGCTTCATCCTCACCTGGAGTTTCCCGATGCTGAACGCGAAACTCGGCCCGGCGGGAACCTTCTGGCTCTATGCGGTGATCTGTGTGCTGGGTCTGGTGTTCATCTTTCTCAAGCTGCCTGAAACTAAGGGGAAGAGCCTTGAGGAAATTGAAAAAGAGCTGGTCGACTAAGCCACGCCTGAATCCGATCCCTATTCCCATGATCAAACACACATTACTCCTTTCCCTCGCCTTCATGCTCGGTGCATGGGAATCGCCCACGCTGGCCGCCCAGGACAAGCCCATCACGCTCGCGGGTCAGTGGCGCTTTCAACTGGACCGGGCCGACGCGGGTGTCCGGGACGGGTGGTTCACGCGTCCGCTGACGGGCAGGATCACCCTGCCGGGAGGGCTTACCGAGCAGGGTATCGGGGATCCGGTGGGGGTGGAGACAAAATGGATCGGGGATATCGTGGACAAGTCCTGGTTCACCGCCCCGGAGTTTGCACCGTATCGGCAGCCCGGGAATGTGAAGATCCCGTTCTGGCTGCAGCCGGAACTTTACTACGCCGGGGCGGCATGGTTCCAGCGGGATATTGAGATCCCGCAGGCCTGGGCAGGCAGGCGGGTGGTGCTCTTTCTGGAGCGTGCCCACTGGGTCACAAGTGCGTGGCTGGATGGCCGGGCCTTCGGCACGAATTCAGCCCTGGCCACCCCCCATGAGTATGATCTGGGGCTCGTCCAGCCCGGCAGGCACACGCTGACCCTGTGCGTGGACAACCGGCTGGTGATTGATGTGGGCCAGAACTCCCACAGCGTGAGCGACCACACGCAGGGCAATTGGAACGGCATCGTGGGGCGGATCGAGTTGCACTCCACACCGGCGGTGTGGATGGATGATCTCCAGGCCCACCCGAACCTCGCTGCGAGATCGGTGGCTGTCCGGGGAACGCTCCGCCAGTCTGCTCCGGGGGCGCCCCCTGCCGGGAATGGGGAACGGGTTGAGCTGGTTGCAAAACCCCTCTGGCATGGCGGTGTGGCACACCGGGCAACAGCAACTGTTGGCGCTGATGGCAGGTTCGAGGCCACCATTCCGCTTGGACCGGAGGCGCGGACTTGGGACGAATTCAATCCCGCCCTTTACGAACTGACGGCAACGGTCCCCTCAAACAACGCCTCGCTGACCACCCGCTTTGGGTTGCGCGAGATCACGACGGAGGGAACCCAATTCCTCATCAACGGGCGCAAGCTGTTTTTCCGTGGAACGTTGGAATGCTGCATCTTCCCCAAAACCGGTCATCCGCCGACGGATGTGGCGGAGTGGAAGCGGATCATCGGCGTTGCGCGGGGTCACGGGTTGAACATGCTGCGGTTCCACTCCTGGTGCCCGCCGGAGGCGGCATTTGTTGCGGCGGATGAACTGGGGTTCTATTTCCATGTGGAGTGCTCCTCCTGGGCGAACCAGTCCACCACCATCGGGGATGGCAAACCGGTGGATGCCTGGATGTATGAGGAGACGGCCCGGATCCTGAAGGCCTATGGAAGCCATCCCTCGTTTGCGCTGCTGCTCTATGGCAATGAGCCGGGCGGCCGGAACCACCAGCGCTACCTCGCTGCATGGGTGGAGCACTTCAAGAGCCTTGATGCGCGCCATCTCATCAGTGCCGGTGCCGGCTGGCCGCAGTTGCCGGAAAATCAATTCCACGTCACCCCGGATCCGCGTGTCCAGGGTTGGGGCGAGGGGAACAAGAGCCGCATCAATGGCAAGGCGGCCGAGACGACAACCGACTACCGGGAATACATCCGCAAGCGCACGGTGCCGGTCATCAGCCATGAGATCGGGCAGTGGTGCGTTTATCCGAACTTTGACGAGATCAGGAAATACACCGGCTACCTGAAGCCCCGGAATTTTGAGATCTTCCGGGACCGGCTTGAATCCAACGGCATGGCCCGGCTGGCGAGGCCCTTCCTGATTTCCTCCGGAAAGCTCCAGGCCCTGTGCTACAAGGAGGACATCGAGGCGGCGCTGCGCACGCCCGGCATGGGGGGCTTTCAACTGCTGGATTTGCATGACTTTCCGGGCCAGGGGACAGCCCTTGTGGGGGTGCTGGATCCGTTCTGGGGTGGCAAGGGCTACATCTCCCCGGCGGAATTCCGCCGCTTCTGCAACACCACGGTCCCCCTGGCGCGCCTTTCCCGCCGCGTCTTCACGACGAGCGACCGCCTGACAGCCGGGATCGAGATCGCCCACTTCGGGCCTGATCCGCTCGTCAATGCCGTGGTGGAATGGAAGCTGGTCTCCGGCGGGAAAACCACCATCGCCCGCGGCTCATTCCCGCCGCAAACCATCCCCGTGGACAACGCCATTCCGGTGGGCGAAGTGGGGGTGAATCTGAACACCTTGAAGGCACCCTCCCAATGCAGGCTCGTGGTGGGAATCCGTGGGACTGATTTCGAGAATGACTGGGATCTGTGGGTTTACCCGGCGGGACCGGCAACGCCTCCCGCCGCGGAGGTGCTTGTCACCTCCCGGTTTGATGCGGCTGCCGGGGCGCATCTCCAGGCCGGGCACAACCTGCTTCTCACGATCCCCGGGAACCAGGTCCGCAAATTCGACACCGCACCTGTGAAACTCGGGTTCTCCAGCATTTTCTGGAACACCGCCTGGACAGGGCGCCAGCCGCCGACCACCCTTGGCATCCTTTGCGATCCGAAACATCCGGCCCTCTCGCAATTCCCGACCGATTCCCACAGCAACTGGCAATGGTGGCATATCATCCATGAGGCCGGTGCCCTTCGTCTGGATCTCCTGCCGAAGGGGACGGACCCGGTTGTGCGCATCATTGATGACTGGGTCACTGCACGGCCGCTCGGGCTGGTTGTGGAGGGTCGCGTCGGTGCGGGCAGGATCATCATTTGCGGATTCGACCTCACCCGGGACGCCGGGGACCCGGTCCTGCGCCAGATGCGGGAAAGCCTCGTCCGCCATCTCACGTCCAAAGCGTCAGGTCCCATGCCGGAGTTCACGCCGGGACAGATCCAAAGCCTCATCCGGGAGCAGAGCGGGATGTCCGGCGTGCGGGAGGTGAAGGCCGCCAGCCAGCCGGGGTATGAGGCTGTTAATGCCATGGATGGGGATCCCTCGACCCTCTGGCACACCCCCTATGGGGATTCCGCCCCCGGTTTTCCGCACGATTTCGTCGTGGAGTTTGAAGCCGCCCGCAGGGTCAGCGGCATCACCGCACTGCCGCGCCAGGATGGGAACCCGAACGGGTGGATCAAGGGTTACGAGATTTCGGTCAGCCAGGATGGCCGGACCTGGGGAAAGCCCCTCGCGAACGGGGAATTTGACGCCGATAAATCGCTCAAAACCGTGGAATTCGAAGCCCCGGTGTCTGCCCGCTTTTTGAGGCTGCGCGCCCTGAGCGGGCACACCGCCGGGGAATGGGCATCGCTGGCTGAACTGAACATCCTTGCCCCCTCAAAGTGATGGGCCATGCCGCCCGCCCTGCTTGAACCTGTTTTACACCATATCCAAATGAAACCATCCCTCCTGACATCCGTGATCGCCCTCCTCGCCTCCACGTTCCTGCTGCAGGCGGCCCCGCCGCCCGCCGTGGAGGGAGCCAGCCGGTCCCCCATCTCCACCTTTTTTGTGCAGCCGGTGCGCCTCGTGTGGCAGAGCACCAACGGGATCCGCCAGGCGGGATCCCTCCTCAAACTCCATGCGGGTCAGGCGGTGCTGAGCGAGCCCCAGCCCCCGTGCATTCTCACGGCCTCCCCGGATGCTTCCGCCGGGGTGCTGCTCGATTTCGGCAGGGAACTGCACGGCTACATTGAGTTGATCACCCCGATCACCCCCGATCAGGCAAAGTTGCGGCATGTGCGGGTGCGGTTTGGCGAGTCTGTCAGCGAAGCCATGGCCGAGCAGGGCGGCAAACAGAATGCCCAGAACGACCACGCCGTTCGTGACCAGGTGGTGACGCTTCCCTGGCTTGGCAAAAAGATCGTCGGCCCGAGCGGGTTCCGGTTTGTCCGCATCGACAACGATGATCCCGCACTCCCCGTTCAGTTGAGCCAGGTGCAGGCCGTTCTCCAGATCCGGGACATCCCCCAGACCGGCTCCTTCAAGTGCGATGACGAGCGCCTCAACCGCATCTGGCAGGTGGGTGCCTACACGGTCCATCTCAACATGCAGGAGTATCTCTGGGACGGCATCAAGCGGGATCGCCTCGTCTGGATCGGGGACATGCACCCGGAGGTCAGCACGATCCGCGCCGTCTTCGGGTTCAACGAAGTGGTTCCGCGCTCGCTGGATCTCACGCGGGATGTCACGCCGGTCACCGACTGGATGAACGGCATCTCAAGCTATTCCATGTGGTGGGTGCTCATCCATGAGGACCTTTACATGCACCAGGGGGATCTTGCCTACCTGAAATCCCAGCAGGCCTATCTCACCCCGCTTCTCAAGCGGCTGGCGAATCTTGTGGGCCCGGATGGCCGGGAGCGGATCGATGGCATGCGGTTCCTGGACTGGCCCAGTTCCCCGAACAAGCAGGGGGTCACGGCCGGTTTGCAGGGTCTGCTGGTGCTGACGCTCGAGAGCGGCGCGAGGCTCCTCACCGCCCTCGGGGATGCCGACACGGCGACCGTCTGCACCACGGCGGCCAGCCGCGCCCGGAAGGTGGTCCCGGATGTGAACAAGTCCAAGTCCGGCGCGGCCCTTCTCTCCCTGGCCGGAATGATGGATGCCCGTGAAGTGTCCGAATCCGTGCTCAAGGTGGGCGGGCCCAGGGACATCTCCACTTTTTACGGGTTCTACGTGCTGCAGGCGCTCGCGAAATCCGGGGATGCCTCCACCGCGCTGGATTTCATCCGCACCTACTGGGGCGCGATGCTGGACCTTGGTGCGACGACCTTCTGGGAGGATTTCAACCTCGACTGGACCACCAATGCCGCGCCGATCGACCAGATCGTCCCGCCGGGCAAGGTGGACATTCATGGGGATTTCGGGGCCTATTGCTACCTGGGCTTCCGCCACAGCCTTTGCCACGGCTGGGCCAGCGGTCCGACGGCCTGGCTCAGCCAGAACGTGCTCGGGGTGAAACCGCTCGAGCCCGGGTTCAAGCGGGTGCTCATCGCCCCGCAACTCGGCAACCTCAAGTGGGTCGAGGGCACCTACCCCACGCCGCTGGGGCCGATCCACGTCCGCCACGAACGAAAGCCGGACGGCAGCATCTCCTCAAAGATCGACGCACCAAAGGGTGTGAAGGTCGTTCGACCGGCGGGGCACTGAGTCCCGCGCCATCGGGGCGGCTTCCTGGACCGCGGGAAGGGGGGGAACCGCGAATGGACGCGAATAGGGGGGATTGAACAGAAGGAAACTGGGGAATTATGAATTAATAATTACGAATTAACAATTGAGAATTGAGGGGGTGTCCGCGGATGGGGCAGATTGCGGCGGATGGGGGAGGATGTGGTGGTTGGGCGTTGACCGATTTCCCGCGAGGGGTCAGTTTCGGAAGAGGGCCTGTGCGGGGCAGGGTGCCCGCTCGTTGCCTCGGCACAACCACGATGTGGTTGTTGAGACGGTGCCACGCGCACCCAGGGTAGCGCGGGGAACCGCGCAACCCTGGGCTGCAGGGCAGAACCCACTTCGGGGTTCCCAGAGGGGGGGGATGGGGTGGTTGTTGGTTCCTCGTTGATGGTTGACGGTGCGCAACTGGTCCGACCGTTTTTGAGCAGTGGCAGCGCGAACAATAAGCAATAAACAGTCCGAAGCCCCTCCGGGAATCCCAACG
>CAIWMU010000102.1 GCA_903913865.1 uncultured Verrucomicrobia subdivision 3 bacterium | reverse complement strand
GACAGGGGGCGACCAAAAGAACACCTCTTGAGATTCGCACCAACACGGGCATTTCGTCCATCCGCCTTTCCGTCATCCGGCTGGCAGTCCATTGGGGATGGGGATCTCGCCCCATCAACCGGGGCAACAAGGGGTGCGTGGTCAACTGCGGGATGTTGATGCCCCACGGCACCGCACGGCCATTCATGGGTTGCCATCCCACCGGGAGGCTGCACGCTGGAAATGGACTTGTGGTCCCTGTTGCACGAGGACGCGCATCAGGAGGTGGGGCGGGTGGAGCCGGACCAACGGGTGGAAAATGAATGAACAAGATCGCATGCGAACCGCACCAAACCATGGGTTGACCCCTTTCCGGAATTCTGAATACCCCCTTCCGCGCTCCTTTCTGTTCAGTCAATGGATGCATTTACGAGGCCCCCCTGCAGGGATGAGTGAATTGACGCGTGCCAATGAGCCGGGTGTCTGGTCAAACTGGTTGGGGCTGCGTCAAAGGGGCGTGCCTTTGAGCGGGACAGGAACCATTGTGACAAAACAAACATTGATGGAGTCAGGCGGTTTGATGGCCGGGCTGTTGGCCGAATGCACCGGGGCGGAGGCAGCCCCCGGGCTGCTGGCGCGCCTCGCTGCTGAGGCGGAGCGGGCCGGGGCGAGCGACATCCACATCCAGATGCGCGGGGAGGCTGCCGAGGTGCGATTGAGGTTGGATGGGGTGATGACGGATGCCGGGGTGCTTCCCTCCGGACTGGCGGAACGGGTTTGCGGGCGGGTGAAATTTCTGGCCAGGCTGAAAACCTACCAGGAAAGCCTGCCGCAGGATGGGCGGATCGACAAAGCGGACATTGGCACGGCGGCGGATGTGCGGGTGGCCACCTATCCGACGGTTACCGGGGAGAAGATTGTTTTGCGGTTGTTTCAGGGGGATCAGGAGCGGGTGGTGGGGGATCTGGGGTTGCCTGAGGGGGCCCGGGCGGCCGTGAGCCGGTTCCTGAAGCAGAGTTCAGGGCTTCTGCTGCTGACGGGGCCTGCCGGGAGCGGGAAAACGACAACCATCCATGCCTGCCTGCGGGAATTGGCGGCAGAGAAGGGGCGGCACATCATCACCGTGGAGGATCCGGTGGAGCGGGTGCTGCCCGGGATCATGCAGACAGAGGTGAACGAGGCGCGCGGGTTGGATTTTGCATGCGCGGCCCGGCATTTGCTGAGACAGGATCCCCAGGTGCTGGTGATCGGGGAGATCCGGGACGAGTCCACCGCGCAGATTGCGCTGCGGGCGGCGTTAACGGGGCACCTGATCATCTCAACGCTGCACGCGGGGTCGTGCCGTGGGGTGTTTGAGCGGTTGTCATCCTTCTGCCCGGACGCCTCGGCGATTGCCTCGGCGACCAGCCTGGTGCTGAACCAGCGGCTGGTGCGGCGGTTGTGCCGAGGGTGCGCCGGGGGGGGATGCCCGGGCTGCCTGGGCACAGGCTTTGCCGGGAGGCTGGTGCTTGCGGAATTTCTGGCGCCGGGGGATGAGGTTAGAAATCTGGTTTTGAGCCGGGAGTTTCGCGGAATCCGGGCGGAGCCGACCCTTGCTGATTGCGGCAGGGAGCGGGTGGCTGCAGGACTTACGACGGAGGCGGAAGTGCTCCGGGGTTTATGATGCGTGACGGATTGGTCGCTGCCCGGTCGAAACAGGTGCAGATGAACTGTTATGAAACTTGACGAGTTGGCGTTTTTCAATCAGCAGCTTGGGCTGATGCTGAAGCAGGGGATGCCCCTTGAGGGATCGCTGCGCCAGCTGGCAGCGGGGTTGCGGGATGCCGGGTTGCGTGCGGAACTGGCGCGTCTCGAGGATGAGCTTTCCCTGGGCACCCCTTTGGCGCAGGCGCTGGATGGGGGCAAGCTGCCGGTCTTTTACAGGCGGATGGTTCAGATCGGTGCCCGGGGGAACGACCTGCCGGCGATGCTGCAATTACTGGCCGACCATTACCAGCGGACGGGAGTGCTCTGGACCCGGCTGAAGGGGTTGATGGTTTATCCGCTCCTTGTCATCCTGGTGGCGTTCGGTCTCACGACCCTGCTTTCCGTCATTTTCAGCCATTTCCTCGCTGATAATCATGGCGGGCTGGTGCCAAACAGCGATCGAATGGTTTTGCTCCTCTGGGTGACTCCCGTGCTGCTGGGGCTTCTGGGGGTGGTGGCGACTCTGGTTATGGTGCTGCCCCGGGCCCGGACATGGTTGAGGTGGAGGCTGCCGGCATTCCGGGAGGCGAGCCTCGCGCAACTGGCTTCCACCATTGCGCTGATGTTGCGTGGCGGGACGCCCCTGCCTGAGGCACTGGCATTTGCCGGGAGCCTTGAGGAGGGGACGCCTGCCGCCGCCACTCTGGCGCGATGGAAAGAGCGGGTGGCAGCCGGGGATGGCGGCCCATCGCAGTGGAGCGGGGATGCCCGCCCGTTCCCGCCTTTGTTCATGTGGTTGCTGCGCCAGCGGGGGGAGGATGTGGCCGGGGGATTCCAGAATGCGGCGAATCTTTACCAATCCAGGGCGGCGCATCAATCGGAACTGCTGCTTTACTGCGCACTGCCGGTCTCGGTGCTCCTCCTGGGGCAGGTGGTCTTCTGGCAGGTGGCCCCGGTGGTGCAGTCGATGGTGCAACTCTTGAACGCGCTGGGTGATTGAGGATCTCATGAACGATTTCTACAACGATGTCCTGGAGAGTCCGTTCCTGCCAGTGCTGGCCATGTTGGCCGGGGTGGTCTATCTGCTGCTGTGCACGGTGGGGATCTACATCGTCTATTTCTTTCTGAGCCTGCCGCTCCGGAGGGCTGAGAGGGCCCGGGTGTTTTTGGATTTGTTGCAACTCGGTGTGGAGGAGGGGATCAGCGCCGGGCAGATCATCACACAAACCGCGGCGATATCCGATAAGACGCTGGGCCGGAGGTTTCAACAACTGGCCCGGGAGATGTCGAGCGGGAAGAATCTGGGAGCTGCCCTGGCAGCCGTGCCACGGTTACTGCCGCAGCAGGTGGTGGCCATGCTGGCGATCGGCGAGCGGCTGGGGGATGTGCGGAAGGTGATCCCGGCGGCGCGGAAGCTGCAGGATGACGCGCTCTCGCAGGTGCGCGGGGCGCTGAATTACCTGCTGATCATCACGTTCGCCTTCACTCCGGTCATGATATTCCTGCCCATCTTTTGCCAGATCAAGGTGATCCCGGTGTTTCGCGCGGTGTTCGAAGACATGCTGGCGAACGGGACGCTTCCCGCGTTCACGCGCTTCGTTCTTGGAAGCCAGATGCAGTTTGTGGGTGTTCAGATGGTTTTTCTCGCCCTGGTCTGGGCGATGGCGCTTTGCTACGCGGGAGGCCCGAGGCTTGGGCGGTGGTTGAGGGGGATTTCCCCCGAGGTGGTGGATGGGATTTTCTGGATGATGCCGTGGCGGCGCAAGAGATTGCAGCGGGATTTCAGCGCCATGCTCGCGGTGCTTCTGGATGCGGGAATTGCGGAGGAGGAGGCGGTGACGCTTGCGGGGCAGTCCACCCACAATGTGATGTTTGAGAAGCGGGCGGGACGGGTCTGCGACCAGCTTCGCGCGGGAGTCGCTCTGCCGGAGGCGATCCAGTCGATCGATGGGGCGGGGGAACTGCGATGGAGGCTGGCCAACGCCCTGAAGCGCGGGTCGGACTTTCAATCGATACTTGCAGGGTGGCACGATGCCCTGGATGCGAGCGCCTTTCAACAGGAGCAGGCGGCGGCGCAGGTGGCCACCACGGTGCTGGTGCTTTACAACGGGCTGGTGGTCGGAATGACGGCGATCGCCATCTTCCTTGCCCTTATTGCCCTCATCCAAACCGCATCATTATGGTAATCCGGCGAAATCATGCAAAAGGCAGCCAGGCCTGGCTGATGATCGAGTTGCTGGCGGCACTGGCGCTGCTGACCTCGGCGCTTCTGCCGCTTGCCTATTCCATCTCCTCCGAGCGCCGACTGGCCCGTGCGCAGTATCACCATGCTGTCGCGATGGAGATTGTGGATGGTGAATTTGAAACCCTTGTTGCAGGGGAGTGGCAGCTCTTTCCCGAGGGGACAAATCCGTATCCAGTAAAGGCGAGGGCCGCGACCAATCTGCCTCCGGGAGCATTTGTTTTGATCCGCCAACCGCACC
Organism: uncultured Verrucomicrobia subdivision 3 bacterium; assembly: GCA_903913865.1. Lineage (GTDB taxonomy): Bacteria > Verrucomicrobiota > Verrucomicrobiia > Limisphaerales > UBA8199 > UBA693. The sequence goes on along the minus strand of CAIWMU010000102.1, from coordinate 32,411 downwards.
AGCTTCGCCTCGAATGGAGGGATGCCAGCCAGCACCCCATCGTCTGGCGGGAGGTGAAATTGCCATGAAGACCAGATTCCAGAACAGACAGGGCCGTTGCGGCTACATGATGATCGAGGTGCTGGTGTATGCCGGCGTGCTGGTGATCGTGCTGGCAGCCGCGTATCTTGGCCTCGACCGCTGTTTAACAAACTCGGTCGCCCTGCGGCGCAGCGCCGATGATTTTGGTCGCGCGATGCGCGTTGGCGAGCGGTGGCGGGCCGATATCCGCTGCGCGACCCGTGTGGAGTGGGGCGAAACCGGGGAGGGGCGCATTCTGCGGCTGCAGGGGGGGCAGGGGGAGGTTGACTACCGGTCGGGAGGTACGAGTTTGTTGCGCAAAGTCGGGGCAGGACCGTGGGTACCGGTGCTGGGGAATCTTCACGAAATCAGCTTCGAGCCCGATCCCCGTGAGAAGGTGACAGCCTGGCGCTGCGATCTGGAGCTGGTAACCCATTCAAAAACCCCGCGCTTCAAGCCGGTTTTCACATTCATTGCCGTGCCCGCGAACCCCGCAACGCCATGAACATTCCCTGCTCCAAATTCCGGACATCCCCGCGCTGCGACCGGGGTGGTTTTGCGACCATTGTCATCATTGTGATCATCACCCTGCTGCTGATTTATCTCATGGGGAATGTGCGGACCCTGCACTACCTGGGACGGGATCTCCACATGATTGATCAACTGCAGCAGCGCCGGATCCAGAAACTTCCTCCGATTGTCGTGACAAACACTCCAGCCCGGGTGGGCATCACCCATTCGCCGGGTCGGTAAGAATTCACTTTGCTGGCGGCGTAGCGGAACTCACAGAGAAACGTTTCGGCACCATCAAGGTTCCACGAGGACCGGCATGCCGAGGAACGAATGCCTTGCCAACAGTTCAGCATTCCAGTTTGCCAGGCGGAAGCAGCCATGGGACTCCGTCCGCCCCACCTGTTCGGGACCGGGCGTGCCGTGCATGCCGTAACCGGGCCTGTCCAGACCGATCCAGGCGGCCCCGACCGGATTGTTCGGGCCCGGGGGCAGGATGAGCTTTGTGGTGATGGTTTGAGCCTCGGGCGATTCCGGGAACAGGGCGGGGTTGAAGGTGTAATTGGGATTCAGGGCGATGGCGGTAACGTGAAGTTCCCCGAGAGGCCGTTTTTCGACATAACGGGCGATGCTGCACGGGAAGTGCAGCAGGAGGTTGGTGGCTGAATCGAAGGCCTCCAGGGTTTTCTCCCCCAGCCGGATGACGGCCCAGGCCGCTTTGGTGGCGGGTGGGGCAGGGGAGGCATCGGGTATCTGGACCGTTGTGCCAGCTGTCACGTTGGTCCAGTTGATGCCCGGGTTGAGGTGGCGGATGAGTTCAGGGTGGGCGTGACTTCTCTCGGCGAGGCTCTCCAGAACGGACTCAAAGGCGAGCCTGCTTTGTTGGGACTTGCCGAGCCAGGAGGGACTGAGGGGTTGGATCTCCGCAAGATCGTTTGTGGCGAGAACACAGGATGTGATGGGCGGGCGGTCGAGCAGGAGTTCACCACGGGTGGGGAGATCCCATTCCCCTGAAGGAACGAGGCCGGTCCTTTTCTGGAAGGCGCGGAAGGCGGACCGGGTTTGGGATCCGACGACACCATCCAGTGAACCGCTGGAGATTCCAAGGCGATCCATGGCGATCTGGGCTTCAAGAATGGTTCGGGTCGGGCGTGGGTAGCCGGGGGCGTTCGTGGAGAGGGTGGAGAAGGTTTTGGGTGTCGAATTGGAGGCGGGAGTGATGGGCGTGATGTTGGTGGATGACAGTGGCGGGGGAGTCCGGACGGTATTGGTGACCGCCGGCAGAGGGCTTGGGGGAGGATTCGTCTGAGCAACCACCGCCGGCATGGGATCCCCCTTGCTGAGGGTGCGGGGTTTCACCAGAGGGGTATCGCTGTCCTTTCTGAGGACATGTACCGGGGTGAACTCCTGTGCGCTGTTGGTGGCCGGCTTTGGAGCGGTTTGGGACTTTGCAGCCGATGGTGTGGTGGGGAGCGGGATGACCTGCTCCTGCCCCGCATACCAAAAAAACACGGCCAGACCTGCGATACTCGCCAGGACCAGCAACCAGAGGAGGGCGGATCCAGCCTGGCTTTGGTCCCGGTTGTGATGCTTGTGGAAGCGGGTCATTCCTATTGGGCCGGCTTTTTCATTTCCTCCCGGGCTTTGGGGAGGAGTTGTTCCAGTTGCTTGATCCGTTCGGCATTCACCGGATGGGTGCTCAACCAACGTTCAATGACGCCGGGCGGGGTTTTCGCCTGCCCGTTCGCCTCCGAGAACCGTTTCCAAAAGGCAATTGCTTCGGCCGGGTCATAACCGGCACGGGCCATGTAAATCAGGCCGATCTGGTCGGCCTCCAGTTCCTGCTGCCTGCTGTGCGGCAGTTCCCGGCCCATTTTCATGCCAACACCGTAGGCGAGGGCGGCAGCCTCCTGAACCTTCGGATCACGCTTTGACATTCCGGCTTTGAGCAACTCGCCTCCCCCCTGAATCATCAAGGCCTCACTCATCCGCTCGGCCCCGTGATGGGCCACGGCATGGCCCACCTCATGGCCTATGACTGCGGCCAGCCCGGCATCCGTGCGCGTGATGGGCAGCAGGCCGGTATAAACACCTACCTTGCCACCCGGCAGACAGAAGGCATTCGCCTCCTTGCTCTCGAAAACCACGAATTCCCACTGGGCGTTGGGGAGGTCGGGAGAGGCCACCTGAGCGACCAGTTTCCCGACCCGCTGCACCTGCTCATTAGCGGCGCGGTTTTTGCTGATGGGGGTTCCCTTTTTCGTTTCCTCAAAGCTGGTCAGGCCCAGTTGCAATTCCTCCCCGGCTGGAATCAGGTTCAGGCTGCGGCGGCCCGTAACCGGCACGGTGGAACAGCCCTGCGCGAGCAGGCATAGAACCGCAAGGCAGGTGGTCAGGATGGAGGCTTGCCACATCTTCGGGAGTTTGATCAGGTTTCGCACGCCTCCAAAGAATCATAACTTTTCCATTTTTCAACAGCTTAATCACTGCAGCTGGCTGGAGATCCTCATGCGGCTCGGGTGATCAGGGGGGTGGGGGATGCTCCCCAAGGGGGAATCGGGCTACGCCGGGCCCCTCTTTTCACTCGCCCCGGGGAGGGGGTGGGGTTAGAGTGGAAGCGTTCGCTGAAGATATGAAAAATAATTTCACCATTGTGGGCGTTGGGATGCTTCTGTTGATCGGGCTTCTGGTGGGCTGCGCCCGCAGTAAGAACGAGCATGCCCGGAGTTCCTATGCCTTTCCGCTCGTCTCCTCTGGTGCCCTGTTCATGACTCTGCCACCCGAAGTGCAAAACACCATTCGCGCGCAGACCGGCGGGGAGGAGATTGACGACATCCGGAAGACCACCAATTCCGGCAAGGTGATCTACAGCATCTATTTCCGCAAATCCACCCTCTACCCGCCACTCTTTGTCTCCACGAATGGAGCCGTGCTGAGTGCCGACCACAGTGTCGCCGTCCGGGAACCGTCCGCGACCCTCAAGGAAATCAAACCTGAGGTTCCTGCAGCGGCCACTCCCTGAGGCTAGTCCCCCAGGAACAGTTGCGCTGCCGAGTCGGCGAACCTGAGTCCTTCTGAAGTGAGGCGGAAGCTGTCCTTTGACAGTTCACCCCAACCTTGTGCCACCAGTTCCTGGATGGCATCTCCCCATTCTTTTTGCAGGTCGTAGCCGGTCACTTCCAGGAATGTGGCAAAAGGCCAACCGGCGGGCATCCGCAGGCCGAAGGCGGCTGTTTCCCCGGCGCGTCGGCGGGGAGGGAGGCATTCTGAACTTTCAACCGCCCGACATCCTTTCTCGATTTGCTCGCAGTAAAGTTGCGTGTTGGCCCAGTTGCGGCTGCGAACTCCAGCCACATAGGCGGTGGCGCCGGGGCCGAGTCCATGGAACTGACCTCCGCGCCAGTAATTCACATTGTGGCGGCAGGCCAGACGGGGGACATCCGGGATGGGGGGGATCGTCGTTGCGGTCAGGCCTGCAGGGATGCTGGATCGTGCAAAATTGGCGATCTCGTATTGCTCGAATCCGCAGGAAACGGTGCGCTCCACCAGTTTTTCGAACATTGCGCAGGAAAGATCCTCATCCTCCGCCACCTCGCCAGCCTGCAGTTGGGCGTAGAGGGGGGTGTCATCCTCGTAAATGACCTCGTAGGTGGACATGTGCTCACTTCCCATGGCAAGGGCCTCGGCGAGTGTGCTTTCCCAGACCGTCATCGTTTGGCCCGGAATCGCAAACATCAGGTCCAGATTCAGGTTTTGAAACCCGGCTTTGCGGAGGATGTCCCAGCTTTTGAACACCATCTCCCGGCTGTGCACCCGGCCCAGTCGATCGAGCAAAGCCTCATCGAGGGATTGCACTCCCATCGAAATCCGGTTCACACCCAGATCGTGCAGCAGGCGAGCTTTGTCCAGGGATACGGTGGCCGGGTTGCACTCCACGGTGAACTCCGCCGCAGGGAGCAGTTTGAGCCGGTGCATTGTGGTCAGGATCTCCTCCCACTGCCTCAAATTCAGGATCGAGGGGGTGCCACCGCCGAAAAAGATGGTCTGAAGCGGCCTCTGGCATTGAATCCATTCCATCTCCCGGGTCAACGCCGCCACATACCGGTTGATCTCCTCCCCGGTGGAGGGTTCGGAATAGAAGGCGCAGTAGGAGCACTTTCGTGCACAAAAAGGGACGTGCACATAGAGACTCACCACCGGGCCGATGATGGCGTCGGACATGGCCCCAAGCTAGGGCGGGTTGGGGCGGAGCGCAAACATCATCCCTTCAGTGGACTGTGTGGTCCACATTCCGCAGATCCCCGGGGCGTGGGGTTTGGAAATCCGGAGCGGGTCTGCCTGACGGTCAGGCGGGGGAAGCATCCTCCGCACGCCGCACATTCTGCGCCTTGGGGCCTTTTTCGCTTGGTATGACGTCGAAGATCAGAGTCTCACCCTCGGTGAGGGTTTTGAAGCCTGAACCCGGAATCGACGTGTGATGGACAAACACATCCTGGCCGTCATCCTGGGTGATGAACCCGAAGCCCTTTTTATTGTCCCACCATTTTAATTTGCCAGTGGCCATACTATTTCTCCCTTTCTTGAAGGCATCACCACGGGGCTGTTCGCCACTTTTACTGGTTGCAAAAGTGGCGGGATCGGCCCTGTTGGCGTTCGCCAAAAGACAAAAAAGGAAACATCCCGCCAGTTCCGGCAGTGTTCCTTATGCATTCAAGCGCAACTTATGCCTTCACCTTTTCGAGGCAATAAGAAGCGTTTCGCTGGAACAAGTCAAGCATTGTCTGAAGTTTATGACAGGTCGCCAAAAGATGGCCATTTTTAGGAATTTCCAGAGGGGGATTCCTTCTCGACCGGGGTCGGGGCAGGTTCAGTCCAGTTGAAGCGCCCGTTCAAGGCACTGGGCGAGATGGTTCAGGATGGCCGTGTCACTGACCAGAAGAGTGACCCCCGCCTTGCTGGCCGGGCCCTCCCTGGAGGCGAGAGGTTCCTTGCTGAAGGCCACAACCGGGAGGTGGGATGTCGCGGCATTTTGGCGCAGATGGCTGATCGATTGCAGAACCCGCTCCGAGGAGTCCCCGAGATCTGCCACAACGACCATCGGACGGGATGCCTCGGCCGTGGCGGTGAGTTTTGTGATATCCGCCAGCGTCTCGACACGGTAGCCCAGATCCTGCAAACGGTTCACCAGTTGGGTGCCAGGCAGGAGCTTCTCATACGCGACAATCGCGAGCGGTTTAATCATCCGCCAAGAGCTTGGGGCACATGCCCGGGAATTGCAAAAAATTTCCGGCATGCCAGGGGGCCCAATTCCAGAAAATCCAGCGCTCAATTCCCCTTCAGGTTCCCAACCCCGGCGCGCATCCGGGCGCAAGAAGCTGAACCAGAACCAGATCGGTCCGTTGGTACCTTCGGGCGGTTGGAAACGGGACCTGAGTGGGCCAAACTTCCGGGGATGCCGATTGAGCGGCATCCCTCTGGCGGTGGTGGAACATGGGACAGGGAGGCGTGGTGCGTAGTTCCGGAATTTTACATGAGAGCAGGGATTGACAAGAACGGGCGGGTCGTTAAACTTCCCTCGGTTGCGGGTGTAGCTCAATGGTAGAGCTCCAACCTTCCAAGCTGGCCACGTGGGTTCGATTCCCATCACCCGCTCCATTTTTTACCATCCCCCTGTAAACATTGGTTGAATTGATGGGTTTCCATCGTGCCGAGCACACGCAGTGATAACAAACCCAAAGCGGAAACTACTAACCACAGGCTGCCCGGCCCCAACAGCAGATAGATCCCAGGGGTGCAGGAGGATGCGTGCCGTAGTGCGCTGCTTGCACTTTCAGACGCGGAAACATTTTGCGGCGAGCACGTTTGCACCGAGACCAAAGAGCACCAGCACGCCGATCGCGTGGGCTGCGGCCGGCAAGCCGCCTCCAAAGGTTATCATCTGGTGCAAGGCGTCCATTGCCCAACCCGTGGGGATGCAGTGGGCGATGATTTTGAGGCTGTCGGGCATGATCTCCAGCGGCCACCAGCAGCCTCCGAGTGCGGCCATGGTGAGGCTGGACAGGACGCACAGGCCAACCACTTTGTCCTCGCTTTGGATGATTGAGCCGACCAGCAAGCCAAGTGAGGCCGCGACCCAGGCATATACAAGCAGCACGAGCAGGATGCCACAAAGATGATCGCCGAGGTTCACATGGAACCAGTAGCGTCCGACCAGCAGGAAGAAGGTGATCTGCACCGCAGCCAGCAGCATGAGCCCGTAGAGCTTTCCAGCAATGAGCGCGGGGCGGTGGAGGGGGTGCACGATCATTCGGCGCAGGACGCCGCTCCGCCGTTCCCATGCCATGGCCACTCCGCCGAAGATGAGCAGGTTCATCATGAGATACATCACGATCACTCCCGGCAGTGAGATGCTATAGCCGGTGGGGATAGGCTTGCGGCCTGCAAACTGCACATCGAGCGTCACCGGATTCTCCTTGTGCTGCAAGGCGCGCAGGGACTCTGCGGTGGGTGGTCGTCCCCGGTCGCTGGCTGATTGCTCAAGAAGGTGGGAATTGATGGCAATCAACGCACGAACGAGCCGGATCTCCACCATGGCCGACTCGGCATCGCCACCGCCAGCGACTTTGAAGAATCCGACCTTGCCCTGCCGCCCCGCGAGGATGTTTGTGGTGAAATCGGGCGGGATCCGGATGCCACGTTTGGCATCGGCAGAGTTGGTTGGGGAGAGCACATTCAGGCCCTGCGCGCCGAGTTCATCCAGAAACACGGAGCCGAGAAAACCGGCATCGCGATTCTCGACCAGCACCGCCGGGCGGGGGTTGGAGGGGCTGCCTGGACCCCGGTTGGGGACGGCCATGAAATAGACAAAGGCGGTGGGAATGAGGAACAGCCACACGATGGAGGCCCGGTTGCGCAGGAACAACCGCAAATCGTTGTGGCCGATGAGGAAGGCGGATTTCATTCGCGCACCCCGGCTTCCAGCTTCCGGCCCAACAGCCAGGTCGCCAGTGCGAGCAGGGCGATTCCCAGCAACGCGAGCTTCATCGCGGTGATCCACCACTCCGTGGCCCCGAGTTGTGTGGCGCGCACCGTTTCGATAAACCAGTGGGTGGGCAGCCATGGGCTGATGTGCTCCCTCATGAACGGGGGCAGGGCACTGTCGGGAAAGGTGCAGCCGCCAGCCAGTCCCAGCATGAGTGCCACAAGGTTGTTGAGCACATCCGCCTTCTTTTCCCCGGGCCAGAGGCCGGTCAATAATGCCATCAGGCCGCCTGCAAACAGCCCATAGGCGATTGCCAGAACCGCAACTTCAAGGGGGCGCTCCCAGTGAAAACTGAAAACCACCGCTCCGCCGCCGAGCAGAATGGCCGCGCAAAGCGTGACGATGATCAACGCGAACAGCACCTTGGCGGTGAGGAACAGGCCGACACTCGCGGGAAGGGTCCGGATGCGGTCGAACGTATGCAGGCGCAGTTCGCGAGGCACATCGCGCATGGCTGCATCTGCCAGAAACAGCAGGAACAGGGCTGCCATGCCAGGCAGCAGGTAGGCGAACATGTTCCAGTCGGAACCGGCCTTCCCCGCGCCGGGGGCGGATTGCGTCTCCTTTTCGTATGTGACCGGGATGGGATCGAGCCGGTGGCGGATGGGCTCGAGCTGGCCGGCGGTTTTCGTGAGGAGGGCTCCCACCTCGAGCATGCCCGGCGGATTGGTGCCGGTAAAAATCCTGCGCCAGGCTGTGAGGTCATCGCCGAAGTTCCGTGAAAGTGCGTTCATGCCGGTCACGACAGTGGCGAGCAGTTCCTCAACGATTGCCGGGTGGATTTGCTGTGCGGGATTCTTGATCAACTCCAGTTTCACGCGTCTGCCGCCGCCGAGGAAGTCGGACGTAAACCCTTTGGGAATGATAACCGCAGCGCTGAGCAGACTGTTGGTCACATCCAGTAACGCCGGTATGCGCTCCAGGAACACCGGTTCGAGATGTTCGCTTGCCTGATTCTGGTTCAGCGCCCCCCTCAGCAACCTTGTCAGGATGGACTGGTCCTCATCCACCACCGCGAACTTGATCCGGGCGAGCGGGCGATCCTGGCCGCCGGAGAACACCAGGCCCAGGAGGGCCGTGATGAGGAGTGGCACGCAGAGATGGATCAGGTAAGGCACCGGGTTCCGGCGCGCGCGCTTGAAATCTTTGGCAAGGAGAACCTGAAGCATGGTCATTCCCTCAACGCGCGGCCGGTAAGTTCCAGAAAGACGTCGTTCAGGCTGGGCCGCTTGATGCTGACGTTGTCCACCTGGACAGGCAGCGCGAGCAGGGCTTTGAGTCCAGCGGCGGGATCACAGTCGTTCAACGCAGCGAGGAGCAGATGCCGGTCGGACCGCTGAAGGATCTGGAACTGTTGGGCGAAACCGGGCCATTGATCGGGCTGCACCCCGGCGAGGTTGGCTTCGAGCTGAAACAGGTGACGGCCACCGAGCCGTTGCTGCAGCTCAGCCAGTGTCCCTTCCGCGAGAAGCCTGCCCTGATCAATGATGCCGATGCGCTGGCACAGTGTCTCAGCCTCCTCGAGGTAATGTGTGGTGTAAAGAATGGCGGTGCCGGATGCCGCCAGATCGCGGATGAACTCCAGCAGCTTTAGGCGAGCCTGCGGGTCAATGCCGACCGTTGGCTCATCCAGGAGGAGCAGGCGTGGACGATGCAGGAGCGCGCAGCCGAGGTTGATGCGCCGTTTCATGCCGCCGGAATATTTTTTCAGGGCATCGTGGGCACGGTCTGCCAGCGCCAGTGCCTCGAGCAACTCCGCCGCCCGCTGCTTTGCCTCCTTTGCAGCAAGACCCGCAAGGCGTCCCCAAAATTCAAGGTTCTCCCGTCCGGACAATTCCTCATAGAGAGCGATCTCCTGGGGCACCACCCCCATGAGCCGGCGTGCGCGTGATGGATCGGTCCAGAACCCGGTGCCATCAATGACGACCTCCCCGGACTCGGCCTTCAGCAGACCGCAGATCATGGAGATGGTGGTGGTTTTGCCCGCGCCATTGGGGCCGAGCAGCCCGTAGATTTCGCCGGGCCGCACTTCAAAACTCACCCCGTCCACGGCCCGTGTGGCGCCGAAGCATTTAACCAACCGGCTGACCTGCAAAAAAGACATAACAGAGCAGGATGTTAGGGAGGCGGGCCATGATGTCAGGCAAAAAAAAATCAAAAGCCTTTGGGTTTGAGTGAACGCAATTGGATGGCTTGTAAAAAGCAGGTCCTGTGTTACAGTGTTTCTGTGAGGCTGTGAAAATGTGAGACTGTGAGATTATGAAAAATATTACGATATCCGTGGATGACGAGGTTTATCGTCAGGCCCGAATCAAAGCGGCAGAGAGGGGCACTTCTGTTTCTGCTCTGGTGAGGGACTTTCTGATTGATCAGGCTGCTGCCACCCTGAATGTGGGCTCGATCCACAAGCGAGAGCATGAGGCCTTGCTCGATTCCATTCGGGAGCGGCACCCCGGCTTCTCGTCGGCGGATAACCTCAGCCGCGACGAACTGCACGACCGCGATGCCATTCGTTGACACCAACATCCTGTTGTATGCCGTCTGCCCGGGTGACCGGGATCGGGCGAAGTCTGATGTGGCGCGCCAAGTTCTCCGGCGTGATGATCTCCATTTTTCTGTCCAGGTCTTTCAGGAGTTCTACGTCCAAGCGACCCGTCCCACCCGTCACCAGCCGATCTCGCACAAGGAGGCATCCTCCCTCATTCAGCATTGGCTGCGCTTTCCCGTCCAGGAGAACACCGTCCGGTTGTTCCAGTCCGCCCTTGCAGCCAAGGCGCGTTTTCAAATCTCCTATTGGGATGCAGCCATTCTTGAGGCGGCGCGTGCCATGGGCTGCCGCGAGGTGCTGTCCGAGGATCTGAACGCCGGGCAGGATTACGATGGTGTGGTGGTGGTCAACCCGTTCGCCACCTCCTAGTTTTTGTTCAGCCATCGCCTGTGGCCCATGGCTGCATGACCGCCTCATGCCGGGATGCTTTTCACTTGACCGCTGGCGCCATCCCACCAACCTACGCGGGCAGGTTGCGCCCGATGTCGGGTGCGACAACTGGACCTTTTACCTGAATTGCCATGAGCGAAGCATCCAACCGGCGCAGTGATGATTTTCTGAAGATTAGCGACCAGTTTCGACTGGGGGCGCTGACCACCGAGTCCTCCCATCCCGTGACAGCCAACTTGAGTGAAACCGCGAGGGCATCCGCTGCGGACGGTGTGCGCCTGCTGTTCGAGGCGGACGGGGATGTGCTTAAGAAATACAGGGAATTTGCAGCCTCGGGCAGGGCGGCATCCATCCAGGAATCGATTCTCAAGGCTGTTCGTTCGGGCGGGCGGGTGTTTTTCACCGGATGCGGTTCGACGGGGCGCCTCAGCATTCAACTGGTTTCCATCTGGCGTGATTTCTGGCAGCAACAGGGGGAGCGCGGGGCGGTGATGGAGAACCGGGCCTTCAGCGTGATGGCCGGGGGGGATTATGCCCTCATCAAATCCGTGGAGGGATTCGAGGATTTTACAGCCTTCGGCAGGCAACAGATCGGGGATCTGGGAGTCGGGGCAGGGGATGTGGTCTTTGCCATCACCGAGGGGGGGGAGACCTCGTTTGTGATCGGGACCGCGTGGAAGGGAGTGGAGGTGGGGGCCAAGGTTTATTTCGTTTACAACAATCCCGATGATCTTCTGTGCAAGCACGTCACCCGCAGCCGTGAGGTGATCGAGGATCCGCGCATTGAGAAGGTGAATCTCACCACGGGGCCGATGTCCATCACCGGTTCCACGCGGATGCAGGCCACCACGATACAACTTTGCGTGATGGTGACGGTGATGGAGATGGTGTTCAGGCAATTGCTAAGGGAGATGGGATCGGGTGGCAGTGGGGGAGTTTGTGCGGGGGATCCCGCCACCGTGCCGCAGGAGTTTGAGCGGCATCTTTCAGACCTTCACGCCACGATGCTGACGCCGGAGGTTTGCGCGGCGGTGGGCGGACTGGTCAGGATGGAGGAGGGAGTTTATCGCGGGGGCCACAAGAACAATTATTATGCGGGCAGGCTGGGGATCGACATGCTGACGGATACCACCGAGCGCTCCCCGACCTATTGCACCCCGCCATTCCGGAAGTTTGATGACACCCTGGCCACTGAATCATGGGCGTTCCTGTTCGTGCCGGAGGCCGAAACCCACAAGGCGTGGGAGCATATCATCAAGCGCCAACCCAAATGCGTCGAATGGGGGGAGGATCTGGTGCGCAGCCTGGTGGAGGAGGACAAGGCGGCTCGCACCTGCGAGATCGTCCGCAAGATCAGCCGGGCGGAATTGATGCGGTTCAAGGTGGGGATGGATGGCCTGGCGACCCGGCCTTTGGGGCAGGGGGACAGTGCCGTCGGTCTGGTGGTGGAGGCGGAGTTGGAATCACTGCTCAGCCCGGGCGGGTTTCATCGAAGTCAGTTGGAGGCGGCACGGGCAGCGGGGGCGAAAATCGGGGTGCTGTATTTCGGCTCCGGGCCCTCGGTGGAGCAGGTCCGCAGTTTCCTGGCTGGCTGGGATTCTGAGGCCACGCTCGTTGCGGTCGCAGTGCCGCAGAGCGGGTTTCTTCTGGAAGGGGTCATGCGGGCCGGGGTCAAGATGGTGCTGAACACGCTCTCCACCTGCACGATGGTGCGGCTGGGACGGGTGATGGGTAATTACATGATCTATGTCGTGCCGAGCAACCTGAAGCTGATCGACCGTGCGACCCGCTATGTGCAGCGCCTGACCCATCTGGACTACCAGGCGGCGAACCGACTCCTCTTTGAGGTGATCGAATATGTGGAGCCGAGAATGAAGGCGGACCAGGCCTATCCCCCGGTGGTGGGAGTCTCCGTGATGCGTGCGCGCCACAATCTCGGCAACGAGGAGGCGGAACAGCGGATTCTGGCTGAAGTGCGCGGGGTGTGAGGCTTCCGCGGCGCTTGACAGCCCGGCTCCGATCCATCACCGTCCCTTCATCCTGAATGCGCCACGATGAGGAGTCTGATTGGGACTCCCGAAGTTGTCGCTTTGCTGACGGTGCGGGCGGAAAGTGATCCTGTTCACCTCTGCCAGACCGGGAATGCATCGGACTTTCGCTGGTGCAGGCGGGGCTTTGAAAGGATCCTTATGAAATGGCACGTTGTTGAGCAAGGCAGCCGGACCGGTCCTCTTTCCGAGGAGGAAATCCGCAACCGAATCGAAGCAAGGGCCATTGATGCCCAAACCGTCCTCTTGGAGGAAGGTTCCACGGATGGAAAGCCCGCAGGATCATTCTCCTGCTTCCAGAGCAGTTTCCCTGTTGTTGTGACAACTCCCCCCAGAATGCCTCCCCCTCCCAGCCAGACAGGGCCGCTATCATTGGAGGAACTCAGGGACAAGGGGGAGAAGACCGCGCTGGTGTGGCTCTGGATTTTCTCGATCCCCGCATGGCTGTTGCTCCTTCTGTGGGTGGTTGCGGGGTTCGGCTTCCCCCTGATTATCATTGGCATATTCTGGCTGGCGGGCCGGTTTGCCCAGATGTTCTTTGCGGCGGACATCCGGACCAACGGCATCCGGGTTTGGGAACGCCAGTTGCCCGAGGTGCATCAGGCGGTGATGACCTGTGCGGAGAGGCTGCAGATCGCGCCGCCGGAGGTTTATGTGGTGCAGCACAACATCTGGAATGCGTTTGCCGCGAAACTGGCGGGGCGCCGGGTGGTGGTGCTCTATTCGGGGGCGATCGATTCCATCCTTCTCATGGGGGATATGGATCAACTCATGTGGCTGGTCGGCCATGAGATCGGGCACCATGCCGCCGGGCATCTGGATTGGACCAGGACGTTCGCGCGGCTGGGGGCATGGGCTCCGTGGATTCATCTCTGGCACAGCCGCCGGTGTGAATTCACATCGGACCGGATCGGCCTCTACTGCGTGGGAAAACAGAAGCCGGCGATGCTGGCGCTTGCAAACATGACGGTCGGGGCGCAGCTTGCCGATCGAATCAACCCGGCAGCGGCTGTGGCGGACTGGGAGGCCTGCAGGAAAGAGTTTTTTGTGAAGTATCGGACAATCTACTCCACCCACCCCGCCAATACGTGGCGGATGCAGCAACTGGCTGCTGCGGCACGCGAATTTGGAATCGACTAGGGGGCCGCCGGTTAGTATCAAATCTGTGGATTGCTCCGGAAGCCGATCCCGGGACTGGCCTCTGCCTGTGCATGGGGCCGTTTTCCTGCGTGGGGCTTTTTCCGGAGGGAACACTTTTGAATTTGGACCATGAAATACGGACTGAACATTCTTGAAAACGGATCGCTGGACTTTTTGTCCCTTGGGGCGCTGGTGCACCGGTTGGATCCGGGGCTGATTCCCTTCCGGAAGGCGAACCATTGCGACATTCATGTCAGCGGGGGTGAATTCAACGTTGCGGCGAATCTGGCGGATTGCTTCCAGCTCCGCACCGGCATCGCCTCGGCGATGTCCTCCTATCCGATCGGGGACCTGATCGCGGAACGGGTGCGGGCGATGGGGGTGAAGCCGTTTTACAAGCACTTCAAGCACGATGGCGTGCACGGGCCGAACATGGCCACGGTTTACAGCGACCGGGGGCAGGGGGTTCGCGCGCCGGTGGTGTTTTACAACCGCTGCAACGAGGCTGCAGCGCAGCTCAAGCCCGGGGATTTTGATTGGAAGGGGATTTTCGGGTCGGGCGTCCGCTGGTTTCACAGTGGTGGCATTTTTGCCGCCCTCTCTCCGACGACTGCCGAACTGATCATTGAGGCGATGCAGGCTGCCAAGGCGGCCGGGGCGGTCACCTCCTTTGACCTGAACTACCGGGCCAAGCTCTGGAACATCTCCGGCGGGCACGAACGGGCCGTGGCGGTGCTGGACCGGATCGTGAAGAACGTGGATGTGCTCGTGGGAAATGAGGAGGATCTGCAGCTGGGTTTGGGCATTCCCGGACCTGAGGTGGCGGCCAAGTCGAAACTCGACCCAAGCGCGTTCATCAGCATGATCGACAAAGTCACCCGCAAGCATCCGCAAATCAAGATCGTGGCGACAACCCTGCGGGAGGTCCATTCCACCAACCGCCACGACTGGGGTGCGGTGGCCTGGATTGATGGCCAGGCCTGCATGTCGCCGACCTGCCAGCTGGATGTTGTGGATCGCGTGGGTGGCGGGGATGGATTTGCCGCCGGGCTCATTTATGGCCTTTTGAAGGGGGAGAGCGCCCAGGAATCGGTGAATCTCGGATGGGCGCATGGCGCGCTGTTGACCACCTTTCCGGGGGATACGACCATGGCCACAGTGGATCAGGTTCGGGCGTTCGCCCAGGGAGGATCGGCACGAATTCAGCGCTGATCCCGGGCCATTGAAGGAAACCCATCACCCGATTGCTCCAGAGGGGATCAAAACAGGATGGTTTTGAGGTCTTTGCGTGGCCCCCGGGGGGTGTTTTTGATGTTTTGCGTGATTCATGAGACCAAACATGGAAAATATTCTTAAATTGGGCTTGCCTCACCCCGGTGGCCTACATATATTGACCGCTCTTTTTCGAATAGATTTGAACTGATTATGCGACGTCCAAAAGGCATCAAGACAAAGAAATCCGTGGCCAAGCGGTTTAAGATAACCGCCACGGGCAAGGTATTGCGCTCCAGCGCAGGCAGGCGGCATCTGTGCCAGACCAAGAGTGCGAAGCGCCGCCGCAATTTGCGGGGTTCTTCCGTGGTTTCTGCGACGGACGAATATCGGATCAAGCAGAGCCTTCCGTTCACCCGGTAGTCTCACCACTTTCAACCATTAGGAATTACTAGACCATGCGTGTTACAAATGCTCCCGCTTCGCGAAAACGCCGCACAAGGATGCTCCAGGCTGCCAAGGGCTTCCGGATGCGCCGTTCGAAGCTCTATCGTTATGCCTCAGATGCAGTCGATCACGGCCGGCAATATGCCTTCCGCGACCGCCGTGTCAAAAAGCGGACCTTCCGCTATCTGTGGCAGATCCGGATCAACGCTGCAGTTCGTTCCGCTGGAATGACCTACAGCCGTTTCATCGAAGGTTTGAAGGCTGCCAAGGTTGCCCTCGACCGGAAGGTCCTTTCCGATCTCGCCGCGACGGATGCCGCAGCTTTTACCCAACTGATTGCAATCGCCCAGGAGGCGTTGAAAGCCAAAGCCGTAAAGGCATAACTCCATTTCCTCTGCCGTGATGGCATGGGCAAACGGGCGACCTTAACCTGGGCCGCCCGTTTTTTATTTAGGTCCGTTCCCCCAACCCACATTTGCATATGGCTGGATTCATAGATCAAATTGAACCGCTGAAGGCGGCTGCGCTGGCGGAATTTGCCGCGGCCACCGATCTGGCTGCGATGGAGCAGGCGCGTGTCAACCACCTTGGTTCAAATGGCAGATTCACCGCTCTGCTGAAGGGGCTGGGGGCATTGCCCAAGGAGGAAAAGCCGGCTGCGGGCAAGGCGATCAATCTGGCCAAGAACGAGTTGGAGGCCGCCCTGGTACAAAAGCGAGGGGAACTGGAGCTCAGGGCAGCCTTGCCCAAGGATCCAACCGATTTCACCGCTCCGGGCAGGCGCCGGGTGGTGGGCAAGCTCCATCCGCTGACGCAGGTCACGGAGGACATCGTCCGCAGCTTCCGCAAGATCGGGTTTGCCGTGGCGGATGGTCCCGAGGTGGAGGATGAATACCATTGTTTTGATGCCTTGAACACCCCGGCGGATCATCCGGCCCGGGACTCTCAGGACACCTTCTATGTCGGGGCGGTTCCCTCGGCTACGGCGGGTCAGCAGAATGCACCCCAACGGGGATTGCTGCGGACCCACACATCCTCGGTTCAGATCCGGGTGATGAAGAGCCAGCCTCCGCCGGTGCGGATCATTGTTCCGGGCCGGGTTTACCGGAGGGACAATGCGGATGCGACCCACAACCCGACCTTCCACCAGGTGGAGGGGCTTTATGTGGATCGGAATGTGACCGTGGGGGATTTGAAGGGGACCGTGGAGTTCGTTTTCCGTGAGCTGATGGGGCCCGAGACAAAAATCCGGTTCCGGCCACATTATTTCAGCTACACAGAGCCGAGCTTCGAGATTGATTTCAGCAGCTCCCTTACCCGCAAGATGGGCAAGGAATGGCTGGAGATCGCGGGTTGCGGAATGGTTCACCCGCAGGTTTTTGAGAATGTGGGCTACGATCCCGAAGTGTGGACCGGCTGGGCTTTTGGCTTTGGCATCGAGCGCATCGCGATGATCCGCTACGGCATCTCCGACATTCGTCTGTTTTACGAGAACAACCTTCGCTTCCTGCGACAATTTTAATCCTGCTGCGCTATGAAAGTGACTTTGAATTGGCTGAGGCAATACGTCGATTTCGACTGGTCGCCCGAGGAACTGGCGGAGCGGCTCACGATGATTGGCATCGAGGTCGAAGGGGTTGTGAAGACCGGGGGGGAACTTGAAGGGGTGGTGGTGGCCCGGGTGGTCACACGCGATCGTCATCCCAACGCCGACAAACTTTCCATCTGCCGGGTGGATGATGGCAAGGGGGAGCGGCAGGTTGTGTGCGGGGCACAGAATTTTCAGGCAGGGGACAAGGTGCCGCTGGTGCTGCCGGGTGCGACACTGCCCGCCAGGGCCGGGGAAGCACCGCTGACCATCAAGGTGGGAAAAATTCGCGGTGTCGAATCCCATGGGATGTTGTGCTCACCCCAGGAACTCGGTTTGCCAAACGAGGTGGATGGCCTGCTGATCCTTCCTGCAGATGCCCCGGTGGGAACGCCGTTTGCACAGTATCTCGGCAAGTCCGGCAGTGATGTGGTTTACGATCTGGAGATCACCCCCAACCGTCCTGATTTGAACAGCCTGATTGGCATTGCCCGCGAGATCAGCGCGATCACCGGTGGTGAACTCCGTGTCCCTTCAGTCGAGTTGGAGGAAAGCCAGTCTGCAGTGTCGGAGCTGGTGGCGGTCACCTTGCAGGATCCGGAGCTCTGCCCCCGCTATACTGCACGGGTGATCAAGGGGGTGAAGATTGGGCCCAGCCCTGATTGGCTCCGCTCGTCGCTGGAGAAGGTCGGGGTGCGCAGCATCAGCAACGTGGTGGATGTGACCAACTACGTCATGCTGGAGACAGGTCAGCCGCTGCACGCCTTTGATTATCATCTGCTCGCCAGGGGGGCATCAGGAGTGCCGACCATCGTGGTCCGCCGCGCTGCCGAGGGTGAGACATTTACAACATTGGATGCCCAGGAACGGGTTCCCGGCAGCCAGACCCTGCTCATCGCCGATGATCAGAGGGCGATCGCCCTGGCAGGGGTCATGGGCGGGTTGAACACGGAAATCAATGAGGGCACCTGTGATGTGCTTCTGGAAAGTGCCTGCTTCAAGCCGCAGACCATTCGGGCAACATCCAAGAAACTGGGGTTGCGCACGGATGCATCCTATCGATTTGAGCGCGGTTCCGACATCGGGGCCTGTGATTACGCCAGCAAACGGGCGGCCCAGTTGATCCTCCAGACAGCCGGTGGCAGCCTGTGTGCCGGTGTTGTGGATGCCTATCCCGGCAAGGTGGAACTGAAGCAGATCACTCTGCGCCATGAAAAGGTAAACGGATTGCTCGGATTGAGCCTCACCGCCGCGCAGATTGAGGAATCCCTCTCCCGCCTCGGGTTGAAGCCTGCGTCCCGCAAGCCGCAACCGGTGGGGGATGAATCCGCCCCGGCCACCCTGACCGTCAAGGTTCCCACCTACCGGGTGGATCTGAAGCGTGAAGTGGACCTCATCGAGGAGGTCGTCAGGCTTTACGGCATCGACAAAATTCCGTCCACACCCCCGCGCGGGGCCATCGGCGCGAACCCAAACGACCGGGTGCATGATGAGTTGTCCGAAGCACGCCGGATTCTGGCTGGTCTGGGTCTTTGTGAGGCGCAGGGCCAGACGTTGATTGCTGATGCCGCTGCAAGGCTGGTGGCTGGCGAGAGGTTTCTACCACTGGAAAATCCGCTCAGTAGCGACATGAACGTCCTGCGGCCCAGCCTCATGCCGGGATTGCTGGACAGCATGCGCCACAACCTGAGCCACAAGCTGTATGATGTGGCCCTTTTCGAAGTGGGGCGGGTCTTTGCCCCCGGGGCGAACTCCTCCATCAATGAGGAGCGGCGTGCAGCGATTGCTCTTACCGGGCAGCGGCATCCCCTTTTCTGGTCCGGGGAGGACCGGGAGGCCCGCTACGACATTTACGATCTCAAGGGATTGCTGGACGAGTTTTTTGAGCAGTTTTCCGCCCGTGGCATCTCGTTCCAACGCCGGGAGCAGGGGACCAGTCTGTTTTTGGAGTCGGCCACGATCCATCTGGGGAAGTTCGTGTTGGGAGAGGTCGGGCAGGTCCTGCCCGCACTGGCGCGCCAATACGATCTGCGGGATCCTGTTTTTCTCGCCGAGTTCAGCATTGATGTGCTTCTGGCACGGCGGAATCCGGCGAAGTCCTCAAAGGTGCTCCCCGCCTATCCGGCCATCCGCCGGGATGTGGCGCTTGTGCTGCCGGAGGCGGTTACGCATGAGGCGGTTGCCCAGTTGATCAAGCAGTCCAGACCGGCGAATCTTGAATCGGTGGAGTTGTTCGATGTGTTCCGCGGGAAGAACCTTCCGGCGGGGCGCAAGAGCATGGCTTACGCCATCACCTACCGGCACGCTGAGCGGACGCTCGTGGATGCAGAGGTGAATGCCGCCCATGAAAAGCTGGTTCAGGAATTGACCCGCAAGCTGGACGCAACGGTCCGTGAATAGCGGGCAGCGGAGCTGGAGGGCCTGACTCCGGTGGGTCGCGCAATCACGCGGCCCCCGGTTCTGGTCCTGCTACACGTAGAGGTAAACGTAGATCGCCAAAATCAGGGCGAGGATGCCCACCACTGCTGCAACGGTCCAGAGGAGATTCCGTTTGCGGGCCGCCATGGCGAACGTGGAAATGATCACCCCCGCCTGGCCACCGAGCATGCCAAAAAAGAACTTCTGACTCCTGCGATGGTGCCGCTCGGCAATCAGGTTGCTCTTGCGAACCTGAAGCTCATAGACCGCTGCGACCGCCTGATTCAACCGCGCCTCCAACTCATACCGTGCCCCTGTGTAGCGAAGCCGTGCCACGGTGAATGCACGGCGGACAGCATCCCCCGGACTGCCGGTGACCTGCGAGGCAAGAAGGCTCTCAATTTTTTCGAGGGCCTGATTGATCGGGCGTGTGGCCTCATCCAGTTCCCGGGACTGGGCACGCGCGACCGCCAGTTCCTGATCCAGCATCGCCGGAGTGACGCTGCCCATGAGGATGGAAACCTGAACTTCCGGCTCAAACTTCTCGACAGCGTCCAGTGCAGTCTGGATGTTTTTATCGACTGCCGGCCTCGGGCTGATCCCGGGCAGTTGGGCATCGATCAGGGAGGAAAGGATTCCTTTGCCTGCGGGGGAACTGAGGAGGGTCAGGGCTTCCGCAGCCCCGGTGCCGGATCCCGAGGATGATTCACGCTGCAGTTCCTGATGGAGGGCCTCGGCCGTGAGGGGGGCTGCGGGGTTGAACGATTGCAGAAGATCGAGACTTCCGCGCTGCATGGAGCCGCGAAGCCGTTTCGCCTGGAAAAAGCCCCATTGGTCGCCCGCCTTGGACTGCTGCTGGGCCGCGAGGGAACGGTTGTATTGGGCGCGGGTCATCTCGCTGGAGGAGAGCCCCGCGAGCATCGTGGCAAGCACCGTGAGGATCACCGGCGTGGCCGAGAGAATCTTGCCCCACCTTGTGGGGGGCATGTCGGACTTGAGTTCTTCCGGTATGGTGATCTTCATGTGTGATCCTAGATCAATTTCTTGAATTTGGGATTTGCCGCCAGCAGTTTGACAAGGTCCTTGATTTTCTGCGCCTCACCCTTGTGTGCGATCAGCGTGGCATCATTCGTCTGGACCACGATTGTATCGCTCAAACCCACGAGGGCGATGGGGGTGCGGCGGGTGCCGGTGCGTCCATCAAAGATGATATTCCGGGACGAATCCACATGGATGAAGTCCGCCACGGCGCAATTGCCATTGGGATCGGCACTCAGGTGCCGGGCTAGCGCGGTCCAGGAGCCGAGGTCGTCCCAGTCAAAAGCCCCATCCGCCACCACCACATTGCGGGCATGCTCCATCAGCGCGTAGTCGATGGAGATCTTCTTGATCCCCGGGTATTCCCTGGCAAGCAGGGTGCGCAGTTTTGCCGGGGATTTTGCGGCCTCCAGCCAGCGCAGGCAGGCGGCGTAAAGTTCCGGCTGGTGGGCCTTGAGGCCTTCCGAGACCGTGCCGAAGGACCAGATGAACATTCCCGCGTTCCAACGGTAGCCGCCGTCGGTCAGATATTCCTTTGCCTTGGCCAGATCCGGCTTCTCGACGAATCGTTCCACCTTGTGGAACATCGTTCTGGGCTTTCTGCATCCCTTCGGTGTCTCAAGGGGGCCGCCGGTCTTGATATAGCCGTAGCCGGTCGCTGGCTCAGTGGGGCTGATGCCTATGGTCACGATCTCGCGGCCACGTGCGGCCACATCGAAGGCGTCCCCGAGGATTTGTTGAAATTTCTTCTCTTCCGGAATCACGTGGTCGGCGGGCAGCACAGCCATGACGCCATGGGTTGAGCGGGATCCCACGAGGGCTGCCCCGAGCGCCACAGCGGCGGCGGTGTCGCGGCCCACCGGCTCGGCGATGACATTTTCCGGCGGGAGCGAGGGCAGTTGCTTGCGGACCAGCGGTGCCTGAACCGCATTGGTAATGACAAAAATGTTCCCAATCGGGACCAGTGGCAGCACCCGGTCCACCGCCTGTTGCAGGAAGGACCGCCCGCCGAGCAGGGTGATGAGTTGTTTGGGGGTCTTCTCCCGGCTCACCGGCCAGAAGCGTTCACCCTTGCCGCCCGCCATGATGATGACGAACCGTTCCGGAGCTTTGTTTTTTTTGTCCATGAGATGTTTTAAGTAAGCGGATGTTTTCCGTGCCTTTGCAGTGGTTAATTTTGGGCGCCCTTATTCCTTTACCGCAGCATTCAGTGCCGCCACGAATTGGGCCACCTGCGGGACCATTTCCGGGCTTTTTCCAAGACGGGCAATCTGGTTGACGATCGCGCTGCCCACCACCACGGCATCCGCGCTTGCGGCCACCGCCCGCGCCTGATCCGGTGTGGAGATGCCAAAGCCCACCGCCACAGGCAGGGTGGTGTGGGAGCGGATTTCCGCCGTCCTGGCCCCGATGGTGTCGGCGACTGTGGTTTGCATCCCTGTCACCCCTTCGCGGGAAACATAGTAGATGAAGCCGCGTCCGCGCTTCACGACACTTGCGATCCGCTCCGGTGGTGTTGTGGGTGCGACGAGGTAGATGTTGCACAAGCCTGCTGCCGCCATCAGTGCCTCGTAGGTGCCACTCTCCTCCGGGGGAAGGTCCAGCACCAGCAGCCCGTCCACCCCGGCCTTCGCGGCAGCCGCAATGAATTCCGCCACCCCCCAACGGTGGATCAGGTTGAAATAGATGTAGAGAACGATCGGAATCTGGGAATCCTTGCGGATTGCGGCGACTGTTTCGAGAACCTTTGGCGGGGTGGTGCCCGATTCCAGTCCCCGCTGGGCAGCCAGTTGGTTCACCAGACCATCCGCCAGGGGATCGCTGAACGGCACGCCGAGTTCGAGAACGTCCACCCCGCACCCGTCAAACGCCAGGGCGAGTTGGCGCGTGGCCTCGAGATCGGGATCTCCGGCCCCGATATAGACCACCAGCCCTTTCCGGCCTTCCTTCGCCAACCTGGCAAACCGTTCATCAATGCGATTCATGAGCTGGGGAGTTTCAATCTTCGGGGCACCGGTTTCAAGCCCAAGCTTTCCGGTTCGGTTATTCATTATGGTGCCGCATCGTATCAACAGGCGACTCCGGGTGTTCTGTTCAGGAACCACCCCGGTCCGGATAACCCGGAATTGCTGATGTCCGGATGGTTTCGTTGGGGTGAAATTAAAATGGTGCCACGGCTCGGACTTGAACCGAGAACCCGCTGATTAAGAGTCAGCTGCTCTGCCAATTGAGCTACCGAGGCAACCTTGAGCCACGCATTCTGCCGCTTTTCGGGAGCGTTGTCAACATTCTGTGGTCAGGATTTTGAGTGATTTTTTTAAGCCGAAATGGATGGGAATCGTCGGGCTTTGTAATGTCGGATGCCGTGCCAGGCATCTTTGGGGGCAGACGTTCGTGTTGGCCGGCACGCTGCCCACTTTGAAGCGGGATGATGCCGCCGCCAGGATTGAGGCGCGCGGGGGAAAAGTGGCGGGGAGCGTCAGCAAGAAAACATCCTGCGTGGTGGCAGGGGAGGATGCCGGATCCAAGCTGGAGAAGGCCGTTCAACTGGGGATTCCGGTGATCGACGAGGCTGAGTTCCTGCGGCGTTGCGGCAGTTGATCGGTATTGTTGGCGTCGGGCCCCAGCAATGGGAAGATGGGGAAGGGGAGGGGTTATCCGCAGAGGGCGCAGATTACCGCAGATGGGGATGGGGAAGTCAGTTTTGGGTTGATGCAGACCGGTTTGCCGCGTCAGGGGGCTCCCCCACCTACACACCGCGCCAACGGCGTACACTATGTAAGCCCAGGCCAACCGGCCTGGGTGTTGCCATGAACTGGATCCAAAGGGCTGAAAGCCCGTGATAATCATCCCCGGGGAATTCATCAGATCAAGCCGGTCCTTAAGTCCTCGAACCATTCCAATGCCCAATTTCCGGGGGTAGTATCTCAGGTTGACATGGTTCGCACCTTCGGTGCAGGGGAGGGGAATAGGAAAACTTTCAGGGTACCCTGTCAAGACTTCTTAATTGACCAGGGTACCCTGAACAATCAAAAGTTCTCCATCAAAGGCCAAAATGAAAAAAAAGGGTAGCATAATGCAGAATTATGTTGAAGAGTGGTATCTGTTCGTGAGAATTTCTCGGTTGGATGCATAATCATAAGCGTGATGTACACATAAGAAGACAAACTCATCCAAATTTTGCGAATGAAGCTGATGACATAACCCTGTCTCCTGCTGTTGATTTTTGTTTCAACCTCATGGGATACCGGCCGTCTGGTTTGGTGGCACCCTGCAGTCAAAAGTGTAACCATCCTTGAGTCTTGCAAAGGAATCTGTCCAACCTGATCCGAGGAACCTTCGTGCTGTCTTTAAAGTGGGGGGAGTGCACTCGCCTGGAGGGCTCGGGATGTTCCCTTGGCGGAGGTTGTTGCGGCTCCGAAGAAGGCGGTGTCCAAAGCAGGGCAAGTGGAAGGTATTCCATCAGTGCCACGAGCCCAACTGCGTTCGCATCTTTCCGCCCCATCAGAAGAGCAAACCGTCGTGCAGGCGCTCTTATGTGCCTTACATCAGAGCTCGAACATGGGGCTGTTCCGTTTGTGAGAGGCAAACTCGGCGTTGCAATTGATGGTTCGGTGACCGGACCAAGAAGTCAACCCGGTGATGCCAGCACAAAGACGGTGCGGACTGGTGTGTTCAACGGGGTAATTTCCCAATCGAGCAGACTCTGCAGCGGCAGCTTTTCGGAAAAGGGTTTTAAACGATGCTCAGATGAGGGGAACCCGAAATCCGTGATCGACCTTCATTCGTTCTGCTGCCACGATCACCCGGCCAGATTATTTTCCATATGAAAAATGTTACTTCATTAAAAAGCGTAAACTCAGCCTCGAACGATGCTTTTCCATCCCGTTTTGGGCGTCTGGCAATCTTTTGTTGTTTGCTCTTGTCGAGGGTGCTGGGTGGTGCGGCGGATGTGCAACTGGTGCAAAGCGCAACCGCCATCGCCCCCCTGGCTACAAACCTGGTCTGTGCCCTGCCGGACGGGCCAACGAATTTGAACACTTTGATCGCGGTTATCGGAGCGAGCGCACCGGTCAAGTCGATAACGCAAGTGGGTGCCAACTGGGTCAGGGCAACAGAGGTGGGGCTTAATTCAGGGGTTTCGCTTGAAGTTTGGTACGCACCCCGTGTCATAGGGGCGTCCAACCTGTTAACAATTAATTTCGACTGGTTTCTCCAGCCCATGCCTGCGGCAGCGGTCGTCATGGAGTACTCAGGATTACGGGTGGTGGATTGTCTGGACCGGACCAACAGTGCTGTTGGCACGGGAACGAATATATCGATCGGGATCACGGAGACCACCACGCAGGCTGAGGAGTTATGGATTGGGGGAATCCGCCTTGCAGACAACATTCCAACTCTGACATCCCTGTTGAATTCATTTTCGCTTTTGGACACTGCGACTGCCATTCGCACTGATGTCAATTGGAGTTATAAGACCAAGGTTTTCGCATTGGGTCGGGTCGCAAATGCGGTTGAACGCCCCTGGTTGGAGGGTGAGCTGAGTCCCTTTTCGGCTGGTGTCTATACGGGATGGGAAGGGGTAATGGCGACCTTCAAGGCGTTTGGGCCCAAGGCACCGTCCATGGTTACGGAGTCTTCCAGCGTGAATCCCTCGACTGTTGGGCGTGATGTGACATTCACGGCGACGGTCTGGCCGGGCGATGCCACCGGAACTGTGACGTTCAAAGACGGGACCAGGACCCTTGGCACCAGCAGCCTGGCCGGGGGGATTGCGACGTTCACTGCGAGGGGTTTTACCACGAATGAGCTTGCGGTCGGCACGCACAACATCACGGCCGCGTATGGGGGGGACTTGAAATATGACGGCTGGGTGAACGCGACTCCGTTAGTGCAGACGGTGTGTGCGGGACCAACCGTCACCACTTTGCCGGCGGGAGAGATCGGGGCGACCTCCGCGACATTGGGCGGGACGGTGAATCCCAACGGAGTTCCAACGGATGCTTTTTCGGAATACACGACCAATGGGAATTGGGCATCCAGCATCCTGGCCGGTTCCTTCAACGGCCTATGGCCTGGTACTGGCACAGTGGCCCGGTTCAGCTACCCGGCGGGGCTTGCGATGGACATCGCTGGCAATACATATGTGGCGGACAGCAGCAACCACGTTATTCGAGTGATTACAACAAATGGGATGGTGACTACGCTTGCGGGGAGCGGGCCGGGGAGTCCCGGCACATGGGATGGGACAAACCTGTTGAGTGCCCGCTTCCGCTGCCCAAGTGCCGTGGCGGTTGATACCGACAGGCACGGGTGGATCTCGGTGTACGTTTCGGATACGGGTAACCACCGGATACGGGGAATCTCCCTGCCTCCTCCTAGTAGTTTAACTGAGACCAGTCAGGTTGTTACGGTGGCTGGAAGTGTGGACGGTTTTCAAGACGGGGACGGTTCGGTGGCTCATTTCACTTCCCCAAGGGGGATCGCAGTCCAAGCAGCTAATGAATGGGGTGAAACGGTTTATGTGGCCGACACAGGCAACAACCGGATCCGAAAGATCGACCGTTATGGGAAAGTCACAACTCTGGCGGGGACCAACACTGCTGGCTGGTCCGACGGAGTTGGGAGCCTGGCGCAATTCAACGCCCCCCAGGGGGTTGCAGTCGATGGTGCAGGTAACGTGTTCGTTGCCGACACTGGCAACCATTGTATCCGTAAAGTGACCCCCTCGGGAGTGGTGACAACGCTGGCAGGCACGAACGTTGCTGGATGGAGTGATGGGGTGGGCGCGGGTGCCAGGTTCAAATCGCCGACGGGAGTGGCGATTGATCGGGTGGGCAGTTTGGTGGTGGCGGATTCTGGTAACCACCGAATCCGGTTGGTGACACCCTTGGGAATCGTGAACACTTTGGCGGGGTGCGGCCTTAGCGGGTTCGTGGATGGAGTTGGCACTCTCTCAGCTTTCGACGTTCCAACCAGTGTGGTTTTGGACGACCGGGGAAACATCCGTTTGACGGATCTTTACAACCACTGCATTCGTGAACTTGAATACCAAATGGCCCCGCCGGTGGCTTCGACGACCGTTTGGACCCGGCTTGGCGGCTCCAGTGTGATGATTTTCAGCAACACGATCACTGGCCTTTTGCCGGCGACCACCTACTACCACAGAGCTGTGGGAGTAAACGTGCCAAAAGAAAATGGCCTAACGATGAGCTTTTGGACCAAGGGCAGAACAACAACCAGCCTCGTAGCGAGTACGAATTTCGCAGCTGTTGGAACTTCCGTTGGTTTGACATCCATTGTGGCAACCGTTGACTCACAGACGCCCATCACTGGCACTGTGACTTTCAAGGACGGGACGAACATCCTGGGCACTGTTGCCCTGGCCGGTGGCAGGGCTGTTCTTGACGCAGGAAATCTGGTCACCGGGTGGCGTGGTATTACGGCCGAATATTCGGGGGACGCAAACTATGCCGCCTCGGGAAGTTCACCGGCGGTCGAAATCCTTATGTGCAACGCACCGGTGCCATCGACCCTCGCAGCCACTGATGTCACCTGGACCAACGCGACGGTGAGTGGCCTTGTCAACGCCAGCCATCTCGCCACGGGAGCCTTTATACAATACTCAACCAATGCAGGGGGGTGGAATGTGACCACGCTGGCCGGCACTTATGATGGATATGGTGCCTACCGTGACGGCACCGGTGGCGCCGCACGGTTCTACACTCCGAGAGGGGTGGCGGTGGATCGCTCGAATAATGTTTACGTGGCCGACTCGGCCAATCACTGCATCCGCAAAATTTCGCCTCTCGGTGTGGTCACCACGCTAGCGGGCACAAACAATAGCGGCGCATCGGATGGACTGGGACGGGCTGCCAGGTTCAACTGGCCGGCGGGTGTTTCGGTGGATTACGCTGGCAACGTGTGGGTGGCCGAGGGGAACCTGCCCTGCATCAGGAAGATCACGCAGGCGGGGTTGGTAACGACGTTTGCTGGTATGCTTCCGGGTTTTGGCACGAACACAGATGGTTACCTTGATGCGTTCGCCGGAGAGGCGAGATTCCATCTGCCTTCCGGGGTTGTGGTGGACAATGACCTCAACCTCTTTGTGGCGGACAGCGGCAACCAACGCATCCGGGGAATTACGGCGGCGGGCATGGTGAGGACGCTGGCAGGTACCAACTCAACCGGCTTCGTGGACGGAGCGGGGAGCCTTGCGATGTTCAACAACCCGTTTGGGGTGGCGCTGGACAAGCTGGGAAACGTGATCGTTGCCGATCTGACCAATAACTGCATCCGCAAGGTTACGCAGGAGGGAGTCGTCACGACTCTGGCGGGTGATGGTAGTGCCGGTTGGGCGGACGGAATCGGGAGTGCGGCGAAGTTTTATCACCCATGCGGCGTTGCGGTGGACTACGACGGTAACATCTACGTGGCAGATCGGGATAATTTCCGGATCCGCAGAATCGATACCGCAGGATTTGTGACGACCGTGGCTGGCACGAACTCGACTGGCACCACCGACGGAATCGGGAGTGCGGCGAAGTTCAACCGGCCGACTGGCGTTGCTGTGGACAGTGGTCGCAATTTGTATGTTGCGGACTCAGGGAACCACACCATCCGCAAACTGGTGAGCCAACTGGGAGCAACCGTCGTTTCGTTGCCGGTTCAAACCGGATTTACGGGCAGCAATGATCTCGGCATAAGCAATGTCATAACCGGCCTGCTCCCCTACACCACCTACTACTTCCGGGTTGTGGTCACAAACAGTGCGGGCACGAACTATGGTGAGACGCATGGCTTTACAACCACGGCTCCCCCCAACCCTTCCACACTTGTCCTGAACTCCGGACTGAACCCATCCATCTATGGGGATAGCGTGACGTTCACTGCGACGGTTTCCCCCAGCATAGCGACTGGCAGAGTGGTCTTTCGGGATGGTGGTGCCAACCTTGCCACGGTCGTGTTAAGCGAGGGTATCGCCACTTTCACGACCAGCAATCTGGTGGCGGGTGCCCACAGCATTACCGCCGAATACAGTGGGGATTTGTTCTTCCAACGGGCGACCAATTCACCCGCCCTCGAGCAGGTGGTGGGCAAGTGTCCCACAAGCGTCACTGTCACATCCAGCCGGAATCCAACCGGCCTCGGCTACTTGGTAACCGTGACCGCGAGTGTTACACCGCCTGTCAATTCGGGCAGCCTGACGTTGAAGTCTGACGGTGTGAGGATTGGATCCACTACCTACCTGAGTGGCGGGATCTTCTCATACTCTCTTACCACGCTGAGTTTAGGCATCCACGACATAACGGCAGAGTATTCGGGGTACAGTGATTACATTGGATGCACGAACACTGTCGTGCTGTCACTGGCCGTTTACGGTTCCCCCAGTGTGACAACGGCACCTTCCACCGGGATAGGGGGCAGCACTGCTACTTTGAATGGCAGTGTCAATCCCAACGACGCGCCGACGTGGACTTTGTTTGAGTATGCGACAAACGCGCAGCTCATGTTTAGCACTCTCGCAGGCACAAATCGCGGTGGATATGCAGATGGGCCCGGCATTGAAGCGAAATTTCAGGACTTGTTTTCATTGGCCCTGGACAAAACAGGCAGTGTGCTGGTTGCTGATACCTACACTTCCCGGATTCGCAAAGTCGCTCCGGACCAGCTTGTTACGACCTTCGCTGGTAGTGGTTCCGGTTATCTGGACGGTCCGATCGCCACGGCGAGGTTTGTGTACCCATTCGGCATTGCCGTGGACGGCATGGGCACCATTTATGTGTCTGATTATTATTATAACAACATTCGGAAGATTTCGACCAACGGGATGGTGACATTGCTGGCCGGCGCGACCAACTCCTCCCAGTCCGCCCCCGGTTATGTCGATGGCCCGGGCAACCTTGCGCGGTTCTGCTCCACGGCCGGTTTGGGGGTTGATAATGCGGGCAATGTATATCTTGCGGACTATGGCAACAACTGCATCCGCAAGATAACGAGTGAAGGGGTGGTTTCGACTTTTGCCGGGTCCACGAATGCGGGCTACGTTGACGGCACCGGAAGTGGGGCGAGATTCAATGGTCCGCAGTGTGTTACTGTGGACCTGGAAGCGAACGTGTTATACGTCACGGAATACAGTAACAATTGTATTCGTAAGGTCACGATGGACGGGGTGGTAACGACCCTGGCAGGCTCGACAAATTTTGGCTATGCAGACGGGGCGGGTGTTGCGGCACAATTCAACCATCCGGAAGGAATGGCGGTGGATGGCTCTGGTAATATTTATGTGGCTGACTCCTATAATAGTTTGATCCGGATGGTGACCACAAATGGGGTTGTGACGACCATTGCCGGAAATACCAATGGGTATGCATTGATGAATGGCCCCGCCGCCACCGCCCAATTCAGTTGGCCCAGGGGAGTGGCGGTGAACCGCTCAGGAACCCTGTTGTATGTTGCCGACTACTATTGTGTCCGCAAGATTTCCCTGCAACCAGGCCCTGATTTGATGGTGGCACCGGCCCAGACCGGCCTGACCGGCAGCACCCCGCAGCCCATCAGCGGGATTGCGGACTGCCTTCTCCCTGACACCACCTATTACTACCGTGCCGTGGCGGGTAACGGCGTATCAACCGCCATGGGCGAGACGATGTCTTTCACAACGCTGGCTGCAACCGGATCACGCACGCTGGCTGATTCAGCCATCACCCTTGAATCAAGCCTGAATCCCTCGGTTTACGGAGCCAGTGTGACCATCACTTCAACGGTGGTCCCCAGACAGGCTTCTGGCTTCGTAACATTCAGCGACGGTGGAGCGCCGCTCGGAAGGGGGGCGTTGATGGCCGGTGTTGCGACCTTCACCACCAACCGGCTGGCTTTTGGAATACACAACATCACTGTCCTATATAGCGGCGACTGCAACTACAATGGATCCTCCAATGCCGTTGCCCTCATGCAGACTATTGGCAAAGCGACCCCGGTTGTGACTGCCTGGCCTGCTGCGGCTCCCATTGCCTATGGTCAAACACTGGCAGGTTCGGGGCTCAGTGGCGGTTCAGCCACTCCTGCAGGCAGCTTCAGTTGGACAACTCCAGCGACCGCACCTGACGCCGGTACAGCGCAGCAGAGCGTCACCTTCACACCCACGGACACCACCAACTACAGCACGACCAACTTTCTTGTGAACGTGACAGTCAACAAGAGCGTGCCGACTGTGACCGTCTGGCCGGGTGCCAGTTCCATCGCCTACGGGCAGACACTCCTGGCATCGTCCCTTAGTGGCGGCATCGGTGTGCCAGCCGGTTTCTTTGGCTGGGCGGCACCGACGCATACCCCGGGCGTTGGCGTTGGGTCGCAGAGTGTGATCTACACACCAACCGACACCAACAACTACACCACCACGAACCGACTGGTCAGCCTCACTGTGACGAAGGCCCTGCCCGTCGTTACCGTTTGGCCCACCGCAAGTGCCATCCCCTTTGGAGAGACGTTGGCTAGCTCGACGTTGACGGGAGGGACGGTCACTCCTGCCGGAGTGTTCAGCTGGACGGTGCCATCCACCACGCCGGATGCCGGATGGGTTGCTCAGAGCGTCACCTTCACGCCGTTTGCCGCAACCAATTACCAGAGCAGCACAGGAGCAGTGAATGTCACGGTATTTACCAGTCCCACGGTGACAACCCTTCCAGCGAGCGGCATCAGCAGCAACTCGGCTTTCCTGAACGCCAGCATCAATCCGCAAGGAACCCCATCAGGGGTGTTCCTCCAATATGGATCAACAACGAATCTGGCTGATCAGGTTCTGGTCCAGAGTGATCTGCCAGGTTTGAGTGTTGTGACTGTGAGCAATCAGTTGACCGGGTTGTTGCCTGAGACGACCTATTACTACAGTGTGGTGGGAACCAATGTGGCAGGGACGAATCATGGTTCCACTATCAGCTTCCGCACACTGGCGGTGAATCAGGCCCCCGTGGTTACGACAGCCGTCACCAATCAATCGGCCACCTATGCCGCAGCCTTCAGCTACACCTTCCCGTCGGGGACCTTCTCCGACGCTGATGGCAACCCCCTAAGTTACACCGCTTCCGGTCTGCCGGTCGGGATCACGCTGATTTCAGACACCCGAACCTTCTCCGGGACCCCGACGGCGGCCGGGAGCAATTGGGTGAGGCTGGTGGCCAGTGATGGCTTACTGACGGCGACCAACACTTTTGCGATCGTGGTGGACAAGGCGTCCGCCACGGTTGAGCTGGGTGCCCTGAGTCAGACCTACAGTGGAACGGCACGGATCGTGACCTCGACAACCACACCCACGGGGTTGGCGGTTACGATCAGCTACGGCGGATCGGCCGATGCACCCATTGTTGCCGGGAGTTACACGGTGGTTGGGACGGTTGATGAGGCCAACTACGCCGGGAGCGTGACAAACACCCTGACCGTGGGGAAGGCAACGCTGTTGGTGGCTGCGGACTATAAGAGCAGGGTGTATGGCCAGACCAATCCCGTGTTCACCGCCAGTTACAGCGGTTGGCTGAACGGAGAGAGCGTATCTCTTCTGGGTGGAGCCCCGTCCATCACGACCACAGCCATCACCGCCAGTGTGGTCGGAGCATACCCGATCACGGCAGCGATTGGCTCGCTCAGCGCCACAAACTATGGGTTTAGCTTTACGAATGGGGTTTTGACAGTGAACCGGGCTGAGATGACGATCACGGCGAATGCGACGAACCGGGTGTATGGGGCCGGGAATCCGGTCTTGACGGGAACGGTTGCCGGGATCGTGAACAACGACAACATCAGTGGGGCGTATGCCACGGTTGCTACGGCGGCGAGTCCTGTGGGGACCTACAACATCGTCCCCTCGCTGAGTGATCCGGATGGGAAACTGGGCAATTACAGTGTGACCACCAACAGCGCCACGCTGACAGTCAGCAAGGCGGTCCTGACCGTCTCGGCGGAGGACAAGAGCCG
>CAIWMU010000101.1 GCA_903913865.1 uncultured Verrucomicrobia subdivision 3 bacterium | reverse complement strand
CCTTGATCCCGTGCCGGTCCGCAAAGGCCGACTGCGTCAGTTCACCCTCCCGGGACAACCGCACATACTCCCGCCGCTCAGCCTCGCTGTAGCGCCGCCGTCCTCTCACTCGCTCTTGTTCCATCCTCCAACTCTACCACCCCAACCGCCTCCAAAGATAGACGCGCTCCCTTTACCGCTTACGATCTTTCCGCCAAAACCGATGAGGAAACGCTTGTCGGTGCCCTGCGCAAGGCCTGGAATAAGATGAGTCCCTCCGGTCATGCGGCTGCCCTCGGACTGAAATGGACCGCTGAACAGACTCGAATCCTCCATCTGGCATTGGCACCAACCTCCAACCATCCCCAGCGACAAGCCGGGACAGACGCCTGATACTCCAATGGTCGGTTTAAGGTGCAGCGGAAAAAACCAGGCTCAATTTCGAGCCTTCCCCAGGCTTGCTTTCGATCGAGAGGGTTCCCCCGTGCAATTCAGCAAGCATCTTGGCAATCACCAGCCCCAGACCGACCCCCTGCTGCTCGTGAATACGACGGTCAAATTGCATGTAGGCACCGATCCTCAACAGGTTCTCAGGTGAAAATCCTCTGCCCCGATCCTGAAATGACAAAACAGACTTCCCGCCGACCGGCTCCAACCGGATGGTCACAACCGATCCAGGGGGCGAAAACTTGAGTGCGTTGGAGGTAAGCTCGGATACGATCTTGCCCAGATGATCCTCCGATATCGGAAGGGGAATGTCGCCACACTCCAAATCCAGATCCCCCTGGCGCCCCGCTTCCTCGACTTCAGCAGCAACTCTGGCCTCAATCAGGGGGACCGGGGAAGCCGTCAGTGATTTGCGGGGAGTTCCGGCCTTCTTCGGGTCGGATTGAATCAACTCCAGCTGGGCATAGATAAGAAAATTCCCGGTTAACCGTTCAAGCCTCCGGCCTGCCCGATGAATGTCCTTCCCCATTTCAGCCACTTCCCCCGCAGAGAGTGTGCCGGCATCCGTGGCGAGAATCTCACCGAGTGAAAGAATCCCATTGAGAGGCGTTCTCATCTCATGAGGCAGCACGGTGCTGATCGTGTCGCGCAAATCTTCCAATTTGCGCTCAGTCTGCTCGCTCATGGTGCGGGCCTTCTTCAACCGGGCATCCACAGCCGCGCAAAGGTCGGTCAACGTGAATGGCTTCGCAAGGTAATCATCCGCACCCAGTTCCATCCCCAATCGCATGCCCGCATTGTCAGCAGACCCGGTCATCAGAATGAACGGGATGGATGCCGTCCGGGGATCCTCGCGCAGCAGAGAGAGGGTTCTGTATCCATCCACATCGTCCATATTGACATCGCACAGGATCAAATCAGGGAGTTGCTTTCTGGCAGCCTCGATACCTCGCGTGCCATCACCTGCCTGAACGACGGCAAAGCCCTTTCGGGCCAGGGCCAGAGATACTGCTTCCCGCAGCCACCTTTCATCATCAATGACCAGTATTTTATTCATACGCGACCGACAAAACTTTGCGACCGTCAACGCTCAAACCCTGAGTCGGTTAAACACCCGGTCTCAGTCGAACAGAGTGGCCCCCCTCCTTCCCTCCCACTCGCCTTCCATGATCAATCGAGAAAGTATCTTCTGAATCTGTCCGATTGGAAGCAATCAAAAGTTTAATTCGATAAATCTAAAATCTTTAGGTGGTCGCAAAGTTCGATAAAAACAGTCCCGGGCTCCAATCCATCGAGTCCCCGGGGATGCTGAAGGACCTTGAACCTGCTGCTGGGTGGCCTCCATACCTTCACTTGAGTCGGACCCCACAAGACAATCCCGCTCAATCCAACGGCTGAAGCCAGATGTGAAATACCGGAATCATGTCCTAAAAAACCTGTGCAGAGGCACAGCTGGCGCCCCAGTTCAGGCAATGGGCGGTTGATGGCAACCCGCCTGCGCTCGATCGGGATTGATTCCTCCAGCCCTCTGAGCCGCGATGCTTCAGCCTCTCCTCCCACCAGTAAGAAATTCAAGCCCGTGCGGGTCACCAACAGGTGGATCAGCTTCAACCATTTCTCCTCCGGCCAGTTCTTCCTGTCACTGCCACTGCCAGGATGCAGCGCGAGAAGCCCCTCAGGGTGAACAGCCTTCTGTAAATCCGGCTTGCTGCCTGCCTCAAGTGTCACTCCTGCAAGATCAAGCCTTGGAACATCATCCGCATCGAAAATCGCGAGTCGCTCCAATGGTTTCAAATACACTCTGCCTGCTGAAATCGAGTCCCCCTCGTCGGGCCTGTGTGGTCCCTGGATAAATTGGGCGCGGGAGCAACGCCCCACGTTGGTCCTAAAAATCGAGTCAGGGTCGTAAAGATAGGAGATAATCAGGTCAAATTCAGAAAAGTAACGACTAAGGTCGGCATTCAAATCCCCACCTTTGGCAAAAAAGAACGCAAGTGCTCTCGCCTCAATGGATTCCGCCTGATCGACCAACCCCCCTGCAACAGCCAGATCAACAATTCGCGGGTAGCCCAGAACCTCGATTCGTGCGGTGGAAAAGCGCTCCCGCAGAGCCCTCAGTGCGGGCAGCGTGAGAATAAAATCACCGATTGCACCACCGCGAATGACAAGAATCTTCCCAACTGAGCCACTCACACGACAACTCATTCACTAAAAAATTATCAATCCAAGACCGCAAAGCAGCAACCCCACAGCCACATTGAAGCCACACACGAACTTTGTCCGGCCTGGGGTGGAGGTAACCCACTCAATCCAGTCCCTCAAGCGCCAGGGAGAGATGGTCAACCAGATGCCGACAACAACAAAACAATAGGCCAGCACCTGAATAAAGAACGCCCATGCAGTGTGGGATAGACCAGCGCGACCCGCATCCACCATTACCTTCGCCAAAAGAAGCAGCACCACGGCTAAACCACGTGCCCCAAGGAAGTCCGGGACAAAAACACAACTCCCAATGCCTATGGCCGCAAAGCCGAGCATCAGGAAATTCTTGTAGGCGGCAAAATCAGCGATTGATTCCTCGCTAAGATTAAAGAGGAACCAGGCAGTCGCCAATAGCATCAAACTCCAGCCCACCACCAATGAGCGGGGAAACTTGCGGGCGGAATCAACAAATTTGACGGGCTTGGCTAAACCAAACGCGTGAGGGGCAAATAAGACCACCCCCACCAGAACACTCACCATTGAAAGCTTAAGATTCATTTCTATCGTTGCCCCAAGCATGATCCATCAGGCCTACAGAAGCAAGCGGGCAACGACGAAGAACCTTCGACTTCATGAACAAACCAGCCAGACATCAACACGGGCAAATCACCACTAGGGGGAGGAGAGGATAATCATCTTGCCGGTAAGGCGCAAAACGCAGGTCGGGGTTGTGCAAACCGCTGCAGCTCACCCGGCGGCAAATAGAAGGACCGAGGACATCGGCGTTCTATAAGTGCAGATGCAGCGGTCCAACCCAGATCGAGATGGTGGCGCTGAGCAGACATCCAGTGGTCGTGAAGGATCCTAAACAGTCGCCGAAACACTCGTGCAATCTGTAGAGAATCACCTTTGACAGAAATGACGATAACCCCGCCTCAGCAACAATCGTCGGCATCTCAATAGGGGTCTCTTCGGGGGCAAGCCCCGGAACGTACAGAATCGCAAAGGGGATGGATTCGTGACCACCAGTGAACGGAAAGAGACCATAATCCTGGCGATGCTGAGAGGAAGGCTGGGGTGAAGATACTTTGGGAAAGTCGGTGGTGAGGGTGGGGATGAGGGAGGAAACGAAACAGGCCGCCCGGGTAAAAATACCTGAGCGGCCTGAGACAGGAAAGAACTGGCGGCAACCTACTCTCGCGGAGCCTATAGAACCACTACCATCGGCAAGACTGTGTTTGACGGCCGTGTT
>CAIWMU010000100.1 GCA_903913865.1 uncultured Verrucomicrobia subdivision 3 bacterium | reverse complement strand
TCTTTTATACTATAGGAGATACAGATTGACAAGAAGAAATGTTGGAAAAGGTGAAAAACCGGCTCGCAGACCGGCAGGCCCCCGAATTGGACCCGTTTTGCAAGGGTTTAGACGCCCCTCCCCCAGTGTCTGAATCGTAGGGGGAAGCTGGCGGGACATTCCGTTCGATTTGCTTCCGGCGGGCATGAAAAAGGCGAGGCGGAGTGACCATACGAAACGCTATGGCCGCCTTCACCCGGACGGGTTGTGTTCGACGATACTTACCAAGTGCGACCCCCATTGGGGCTGTTTTTTTCATCCTTTTGAGGAGAGGGTGCTATCAGTTCGGGAGGCTGCCCGGATCCAATCGTTTCCGGACCATTATGTTTTTGCTGGCAGCATCATTCAGCAATATGCCCAGGTAGGCAACGCTGTGCCGCCGCTATTGGCACGGTGTGTGGGCTTGGAGATCAAAAAATCCCTAACGCGGCCAGCAATAAATGCAAACCACACCGAATGAACAATCGCAAGCTACCTCCAAACACACTGGCGGAGATTTTTGGACATGCGCCTGCGGATCGTTCCCGGGATGCTCGCATGCTGTGGGACACCGGGATGTGCCCATTCACTTCAACAACCTGTGGAAAGATCAATCACAACAGCGGACTGGTTTATGGCACTTGTTCCGCCAAAACGGGGGAGAGAACTGTAATCATCTGTCCCAACCGGCTCTACGCGAACAAATACAACTGCATCCGCGAAGTCGCCGAGGAAGCTTTTGGTGGTCGCCGCATGTTGATGTTCAATGAGTACTGGGAGAAGCGCCACCGACTGGCCAGCGAGGATGTGGTGGTCGCACTCGGCCAGAACAGTGGGAGGGAGATCAAACTCGGAACGAGCCTTAGCATGGACTGGGTGCTCGCATTGGTGAGGAATCGGAAGCTTGTCGAATATGTCGGCGTTGAGGTGCAGAGCATTGATATTACAGGAAACTATCGCGATAATTGGCACTACTTTAAACATCAAGAATACCTTCAGAACAAGCCACCACCCCCCTCCGAGAACGGTTACAATTGGGC
The DNA here is from genome assembly GCA_903913865.1 of uncultured Verrucomicrobia subdivision 3 bacterium. Taxonomy (GTDB): domain Bacteria; phylum Verrucomicrobiota; class Verrucomicrobiia; order Limisphaerales; family UBA8199; genus UBA693. The sequence goes on along the minus strand of CAIWMU010000100.1, from coordinate 6,434 downwards.
AAACGTCCATAAACGACTCATCCCGCAGCTCATTCGCAAAGGGTTGGTGTACGCGAGCAGCGAGCTAGTGAATCATGGACTTTTCTTCGTTCTTCCTGAGATCGTATTCAGAAAATTTGAGGACATCGTTGGTCAGATTGCGGCGAACACCACCCCTAAAAAAGATGTGATGACCATTCACACTTACGATCTCGGCGGCTCTGTGCCGGAGGGGAAGGTGAGAAAATTGCGGCGGGTTCGAACCGTGAAGTTCTACTCCAAAGACTTTGCCAATGCCTTTATCGCCGGAGCCAGCCTGCCGGGGGGAGGAGAATTGGATCGATCGGTCAAAATGTTGCTCAATGTTCAGTGAAAAGCGAGGCATCAAAGGCAAACAGCTCAATGCGGGATGGGACAACTCCCACATCCTTCGCCTCCTCGGCGTTTAGATGCGTTTGCCCTGTACAAAATACCCCTTGATCTGTTTTTGTTCGGTGGTAAGGTTGAAAAGGATCTTTAATTGTCTGATATGAATAGAAAACTTGCATTGCTGTGTCTTGGCGTTCTGGCCGGCGTTCCCGCCGTTCAGGCGCAACTTTCCATCAGTCCGCTGAGCACCTTTGGGAACAATGGATGGCTTTATCCCAACGGTGTCAATGGCTCGACCTATTCATATCTCGGTACCGGTGGGCTTGAGCGTGGTCTGGCCTTTGGGAATGACCAGCTCTATCTGGTGAGCCGGAATGGGGGCTCGAATGTTCGAATCCTTGATCCGGGCACGGGAAGTGATCTTGGATCTTTGAGCACGGCAGGAATTACGGGGGGCACGTTTGCCATCAGCACAATCGGAGTTGCCTCGGATGGTGCCATCTACGGTGCAAATCTGGCGAATCCCCTCAACGGCACCACCCCTTTCAAGGTCTATCGCTGGGCAGATGCCGGCGCGGTTCCCACGGTTGCATTTTCATCGACCACACTCACCGCAGGGCGGTTGGGTGACACTCTGGATGTCATCGGTTCCGGCAGTTCGACGAGAATTGTTGCGGGCGAGAGCAACAATTCGGGCACAGGAGCCAGGAACGGCTACGCGTTGCTGACAACTTCCGATGGAAGCGCTTTTTCGGGAAGTCTCGTCAACTTCACCTCCGTGTCCCTCGGTGCCGCCGGTGGAACCGCTGCCGGAGATTTCCGGCTGGGGATCACCTTTGCCGGGCCGAATGCGGTGCTTGGCACACAGGGCAGCACAGGGCAGATCCTCCGGGACACCACCACGGCGGGGATTTATCTGGGGGCCGGGGTGCTCACAACGACCGCTGAGCGGCCGATGGATTACACTGTGATCAATGGCACGCCGATGCTTGCCACCGTGAGCACTGGCGACTCGCGGGTCCGGATTTACGATGCCACGGACGCAACGAATCTGCGGTTGCTGGCCACTACCACCACTACTTCGACGCAGGCGAACGTGGGTGGCACAGGGGCTGTGGCGTGGGGGACAGTGACTCCGAATGTGGACGGGAGTGCCTCCGCAACGCTTTATGCCATGAATTCCAACAACGGCATTCAGGCCTACGTGGTGGTTATTCCCGAACCCGGCACGCTCGCCCTCGCCCTCCTTGGTTTTGGTTCCTTTTTGATGTTCCGCCGCAGGTCGTAACCTGCTTCAACAGGTCATCCGCAGGATTTCAATTCACGGCGATCTTCTCAGATCGCCGTGAATCATTTTGGATCAAGGCCGATAGAGGTGTTTCATCACCCTCGGGTCCTCCTTCAGGGCCGGATTGATCAGGAGAACAGGCTCGCAGGTCAGGGACTCGGCCAGGGCGGGGGAGGAGGCGTCCTCTGTCTTGTGCCAGACGAGGTCAAACTGAAACTCCATGATCCCGTGCTCATCGGCGGCAAAGTTCGTGTACCAGAAATTATTGAACAGCATGGCCAGGAGCCGGTGCGGATCCTTGGGGGCGGATGTGCGGAGTGCGAGTGTGGGGCTGCTCCCGAATGAGATGAGCGGGGCATCGCGGCTGACCCAGAGCCAGTGTCCCTGTGGCGTGGAATAATCGGCCCAGGAGTCTATGGCAAAATAATCGCGGCAACTTCCCGGCAACTGGTCTGAGAAAGGGGTGAAAGTCTGTCCCCCGTTCCCCAACTGCGGAAGAATCTCTCCGGTGGGAAGGGGGAATGCCAGATAGAAGATTTCCGGTGCGGCAGAGGAACTCCGGTTGATGCGAAGGGTGAGGCGGGCGCGGGGTTCCCGTTTCCAAATTTCCAGAGTGCGGGTGGCCCACTGCAACCGGGGGTGCTGAAAGGGTTGGGTGAACAGGATTGTATGAGGGGTTTCCTGACGCGTGGTTTGCTCCATCACGGTTGCCTCAACATCGATCAGCTTTTCACGGCGCATCTCCTCCCGTTCCTGCCCCCGGCGACCCCGGATGTCTGCAAGAAGATGGCGCGGGGCAAACCCATCAACGCGGACGGCGGTGAGATCCCCGATTCCCTCAAGAAACAGCGGTTTCTCCATCCCGGGCCATGTTGCGCCTGTGGGCCAGCCCCGGGTATCTGTTTTGAGTTCCGGAGTGGATGTGCTTGCCGGGGTTTCGGTTTCGAGGGGTTGCGTGGAGAAACGCAACCTGCGCACGGTATTACCCTCCAGTTTTTCAACCCAGAATTTTGCAAGCTGGTTCGGCGCTTGGTCAGGGAAGGTGGCGGAGATGTCCTCGCGGCTCAGGTCCTCCGGTTTTCGCGGTCTGCCCCATGGCTGGATGCCGGGTTCGAAGTGAATTTTCATCCGGGCCCCGGTTTGAGGATCCTCGACGGTTTGGAACTTTTCCCGGAGGCAGGTGGAAATCATCCGCACCCATCCGCTGAAGGGGGCCGGGGACGGATTGGCAAGGAACAGGCCCTCCCCTTGATCCACAAGCCTGGTGCGGGCTCGCTGGGAGAGAAGCCACTCAGCCCGGGCCATGGGGCGGAAGGCGAGAAGACTCTTTTCGGTGAACTGGGCTTGCGTGTCGAGGCTGTAGGGTCTCGCGACGCTGAGGCTTGAGCCCCATGTATGCTCGTCGAAAAGGCATAGATCGTGGTAAAGTTCATCCAGCGTCAACCGGGCCGGTTTGTCCATTGGGCCCCAGATGGGGGATTGGGCCGCCGCGAGGTAGCGTTTGGCAGCGCGGCTTGCGGCCACCTCCCGTGGAGCAGAGGCGGTCCCGTTTGCCCACCAATCGGTCCATTCCCCCTCGTATTCGGGAGCTGTCGGGCCCATGAGCTTCTCCATGCGCAACATCGCCTCACTTGCGGTGGAAAGGCGCAGCCGCGGTTCAAGTTTTAGCCGGTTCCATGTGGCAACGAAGGCTGCCATGGGCGGGAACGGAGGATCGTTGTCGAAACGCCACTGGCTGGTGATGGAAATGGTCAGCAACTCGTGCTTGTAGCCGTCTTTTTGGATCTGGCGGATGCGGTTGAGGCAGATGGCGTGGGCATTCCTGACCGATTCGTCGTCACTGCGCAGAATATCCCCGGCACGAGGGGGGCGGTAGGTGGTGTCCGCAGCGCGGGGCACCGGGCCCCGGCGCCATTCTCCCGGCTCGAAGAAATCAAATCCGGAGCCGTAGCCGATGTTGAGCCAGACGAACAACCTGCGTCCATCCGGCATTTTCCACCAGAAGGCGGAGGGTCTGGGGAATGGGACACCACCACTATCCTCGTTGATCCCTGTGAAGAGGTGGCTGACACCCCGGTTGAGCAGGGCAATGGCTCCGGCGCGGGGCATGCCGTTGACGTCATCCTGAATCGCCACGGTCGGGTGGACCGCCTTCCAGACCTCTTCAGGCAGCCAATGGACCATCGTTTGCCACTGGTCGGCGTTCATGAAGGGGGTGTTGTTGCACGCCATGGCCGTCACCTCCAACTGGCCCGTTTTGATTGCCTTGATGAATTGTCTTCGGCGCGCGGGTGTTGCGACCTGCCACCAGTCATTCACGGCGAGGGTTGATTCCGCAGTCCAATAGAAGCGCTGGTCTGCGGGACCCCGGGCAGAATCGAGAACGGCATCGATGCCAATATCCAGATAACGCCGGTAAAGCTCACGGCAGACGGTGGGACTGTCGGTGAAACCCACATCGGTATGGGAGAAGTGAACGAGATCGATCTCCTTGATGGTGAGGCTTCCTGCGGGCGACACATCGGCGGCAGGTGCCGTGCAGGTCGCCAGCAGGGAGATGAGAACCAGTTGGTGAAGTTGCTTTTTCATAGTCTTAAAGGAGCGGGCAGCCTCCCGGTTGCTCGGCAATCAGGGCGTTCGGAAGGGGTATTACATCCGGCCAGAAAACCACCCCGGGCAATAACGATAACGGCGCTGTGGATTCCTGTGTTCGCATTATTTGCATCCCAAGAATCGAACCATGGGGAGGAAGAATCGAGAAGAAAATGGAGCCCAAGGTCCACCAAAACCCTCGTAGGAGACCGTGGGTGAAAGGCAAAGAGCCAGGGAACGGTGACAACTGCTGTCATGGATAGGGGTGCGGGCTGCCGAATTTTCTCCCTCTGCCCGGGATTTTGCCCTATTCTCTGAAATCATGGCCACCATCGGCAAGCGAAACACCCTATCCATCGTGAGAGCATCCACCCCGGGACTTTATCTGGACGGGGGTGAATTGGGGGAAATCCTCCTGCCCGGGCGGTATATCCCTGCCGATCTCAAGCCCAAGGACAAGATGGATGTGTTTGTGTATAGGGATTCCGAGGACCGGCTCGTGGCGACCACAGAAACACCGTTGGCGATGGTTGGGGATTTTGCCTGCCTGAGAGTCATCAGCGTGAATGAGAATGTCGGGGCGTTTCTCGACTGGGGGCTGACCAAGGACCTTTTGCTGCCGTTCCGGGAACAGCAGTTCCCGGTTCGCACAGGGGATCATGTGGTCGTTTATGTCTGTGTTGATGTGAAATCGGACCGCATTCTGGCGACGACCCGGTTGAACCGGCATCTCAACAGGGATACTGCCGCCTACCGCAACGGCCAACCGGTGAACCTGATGGTCATGCGCCGGGTGCCGCTGGGCTACGAGGCGATCGTTGAAAATGCCCATTCAGGACTCCTCTACCGCGACAATCTTGCGACACCCCTCAAGGTGGGGCAGAAAATCAAAGGGTTCATTCGTACCGTCCGGCCCGGGGGCAAGATTGACCTGAGTCTGGATGCGTCCGGTTACAAGAGGGTGGCGCCCCTGACCGATCAGATTGTGCAGGCACTGGAGCGGGCTGGCGGGTTCATCCCATTTGACGATGACAGTTCCCCGGCAGCGATCCGGGATTCGTTTGGTGTGAGTAAAAAAGCGTTCAAGCAGGCGTTGGGAAAACTCTATAAGGGGCGCCGCATCCAATTTGAAACTCCGGGCGTCAAATTGCTTGAGAATTCTTCATGGACCCCCGGACCTCTGTAGATGCTGAACGATGAGGGACCCGTTCCGATGCTGACCTCTGTGTTGTGTGCGGATTGAGAAGGTAAATAAAAATAAACTATCATCGATGCTTGTCAAAAGTTTTTGATCACTTAATCTAAGCAATCCAGTGATCGGGGACGGGGTAATGTGGAATCCCTGAGGACATTCAGATGGATGCCGCCGGGCAGATTGACCCGATGGTCGGAAGTGACGGGCTTTTATCTGCCCCCAGGGAACTTGATTGGGATGTGAGTTTATGCGCTATGGCGGAAGAAAAACAAAGGCTCTTACGATTGCCGGGAGCCTTTCGTGCCTGTTCGTTGTCTGTTGGATCGACTGGATCACCGGCTACGAATTTCTCTTTTTCATGCTTTATTTCGTTCCCGTTTCGATCGTGGCCTGGAACCTTGGTCGAGTATCTACTCTTGTGATGTCAGCCGTTTCAGGCTTCAGCTGGTTTCTCATGGACAGGATCTATGAGCCCCACTCCAAACACGAGCTTCTGTGGTATTTCAATGGGTTCATCTGTTTTCTGTCGTTTGCAGTGATGGGTTTGGTCGTGAATGACCTGAGGCGGCGGTTATTTCAGTTGGCCCAGGCGCTGGAGGAATTACAACGATCGACCCAGGAGGTTCGAAACCTGCAGAACCAGCTCCAGGTCGTCTGCGCATGGACCAAGCAGATCAAGGTGGATGGCAAGTGGATTCCGCTGGATAAATTTCTTGCGACAAAGCTCCAGATAAAGATTTCGCACGGGATCTCGCCTGCGGCTTTGAATGAGGTTATGACCACGATGAAATGAGCAGCATTCAATTTCCAACCGCTCGCTTTTTGGCGTGGTTCCTGCTTGTTTGAGCCCTTGATGAAGCCTGCCAGCGGTTTTTTGCTTTTGGGTCGGGTCACTACGATTCAGACACTGGGGGAGGGGCGTCTAAACCCTTGCAAAACGGGTCCAATTCGGGGGCCTGCCGGTCTGCGAGCCGGTTTTTCACCTTTTCCAACATTTCTTCTTGTCAATCT
>CAIWMU010000099.1 GCA_903913865.1 uncultured Verrucomicrobia subdivision 3 bacterium | reverse complement strand
TCTTTTATACTATAGGAGATACAGATTGACAAGAAGAAATGTTGGAAAAGGTGAAAAACCGGCTCGCAGACCGGCAGGCCCCCGAATTGGACCCGTTTTGCAAGGGTTTAGACGCCCCTCCCCCAGTGTCTGAATCGTAGGTGAACTATGGCAACACGCACACGGCTATGATTAAAGTCCGGTGAGGTTAACCCCGCAAGGATAGCCAATGGGATTTGACGCGGAGAACACGCAGATGGGCGATTCTGCCAGGTAAAGATAACCGTTGCCCTGCGGGTCTTCATCATCCGGAGCTGACCATGCCTTTGTCGCATTGGAGTTTGCAGGAGAACTGAAACTGGTATTATGGGTGCGGAACATCCATTGTGTGAGTCAAATCCGATGCCTCCATTTCTGTTGGAGTAACGCTCGACCCTAACATGAAGGGGACGGGCTGCGATGGAAAGCATTTGATGGAAAAAACGACGCAATCGATCCACAAACTATGACACGATTTTTTCGAAGTGCGATGGCCCGCCTGGTGATGCTCGCCGCGTGGTCACTCTGGTCCGCGCCAACGCAGGGTGCCCCTCCCCGAATCCCCTACCCGGAAGCCTTGCAGGACGCCGGGGTTGCGGTGTCACCAATGGTTGATGGGCAGAGAGAAAGTCTCATCATCGGCAATGGCGATCTCTACGGAATTGTGTGGGGAAAAGATGGCGGTATCCAGCTGCGGATCACTAAGAACGATATCTGGGATGCGCGGGTGGACACATCAAAGGATGGCCCTTTGCCCAGGGTTAACATACGAACCCGCGCGGTGACGGGTTCGTCAGGTGCTCCCCCCAGTTATGACAATGCGTTTCCTCAGCCGCTTTGCGCGGCGACCCTCCGCATTGGGACCTCGCCTGTGGCCCATGGGGCATTGGATCTGCAGCATGCGGTCGCCAGGATCACTTCGGGGAACGGCGACAACACCGATGTCCGTGTGTTGCCGGACAGGAACGTTCTTCTCATCACCACCAAGGCGGCGATAACGATCGAGCCGGGCCGGGCCGGGCAGGCAGGAAAGACCAATGGCGTGGAGTGGCTGCATGTGACGCTCCCTGGCGATCTGGATTACAAGGGAATGGAATACTGTGTGGCGTTGGCGGGGCCTGTCGGTGCCAAAGTGGTCTCTTTGGTCACATCATTTGATATCTCCCGGGGTGATGTGAGGGGCGCAGCCATTGCGCTGGCTATGAAAACCGCAACGGAAGTGGAACGGTCACAGCAACGACTGATCGCCGAGCACGAAAAGGTCTGGCGCGATTTCTGGACCCGCAGTGGCGTGGAATTGGGAGACCGCGACCTTCAACACTGGTGGTACCGGATGATGTATTTTGCGAGAACCGTTTCCCGGCCGGGTGGCCGATTCCCCGTTGGTTTGATGCCTCCCCTGGCCACGGACACCACCCCGTGGCACGCTGATTTCCATTTCAACTACAACTCGTGGCAGCCATTTTGGTCGGTGATTTCCGCCAATCATCCCGAGCTCGCCGATCCCTGGATCTCCTATGTCCATGGGCTACTGCCACGGGCTCAATGGCAGGCCCGGGAGGTCTTCGATTGTGATGGGGCTTACTACTCGATCAGCCACTTTCTCCATGAGCCTGACCCCGCGATGTGCAAAAGCGTAAACAAAAGGGCGCTCGTCATGAACCCGTGGGGAATGACCATCGGCATGGTTGGAATGACCGCGCAGAATCTATGGTTCAAGCACGTGTGCGATCCCGACCGCGCCTATCTGGAAGCCAGGATCTATCCAACCCTGCGCGAGGCGGCGCGGTTTTATCTCTCCTTCATGAAACAATGCCGCGAGGATGCCGGCGGGAAGATCCGGCTCGGGCCATCCTATAGCCCGGAGCATGGGGCGATGGGAATCGACAACTGTCCCTTCGACATTGCCTATGTGCACTACACCTTCGACGCCTTCGACAAGGCATCCAGGGAATTGGGAAAAGACCGGACCCTGGCCGCAGAGTGTCTGGCCATGAAAGCCCGCCTTGCGGATTATCCGGTGGTGCCCGATGCCAATGGCAAACCGGTGGTGGTGGACTGGATGGGCTGCAAATACAAGGAGGTCGGCGAGCACAACCTCACCGTCCCTGCATCACCGGTGTTTCCGGCGGAACAGGTTACCTGGTTCAGTCCTGAACCGGTCAAGGAACTGTTTCGTCGCACCATCAGGGACACCAAACACAACGGCAACAATTCCCATGTGCTGTTCAATATTGCCAAAGCCCGGCTGTCCATGCCGGAAGCGGTTCCGGACATGAAAAAATGGTTTAAAAGCCGGGAGTTGCCCAATGGCATGTTTGCCTGGCAGGGACATCAACACGGCACGTTCATGCCGGAAAGCATCGGCGTGGCTGCCCTTGTCACCGAATTCCTGATGCAGAGCGTTGGCGATACGATAAGGGTCTTTCCCTGTTGGCCGACGGAGCAGGATGCAGCCTTCACCAACCTGCGCGCCCAGGGCGGGTTCCTCGTTTCCGCAGAACAAAAATCCGGTAAAGTGACCAGCCTGGAAATCACTTCGACGGTTGGCGGAACATTGCGGCTCTTGAACCCGTGGTCGGGTCAGATTGTGGAGCGTTTGACTCGCCCCGGGCAGAGACTGGCGTTCAGCGGGCGGGAAGAAACATCAGAGAGGCGCAGGTGAAATCCAGTTACCCTGGTTCAAATATGAGAATCAAATGTATGGCGATCAAAGGCCTGTTGGCCGCGTTGCTGACCCTGACCCATATTACCGACGGTCAAGCAACCAGCTATTATGTCGCCCGCAATGGCAGTGATGCAAATTCCGGCACACTTGCCCGGCCCTTTGCCACCTTGCCGCGCGCGCAACAGGCCGCACGGAAGGCGGCGGGGCGCGAATCGGTGACGGTCCTCATCCGGGAGGGAACCTACTATCTGCCGGAGGCGTTGATCTTCACCGCCGGGGATTCCGGCACGAAGGACGCTCCGGTCGTTTACCGGGCGTATGAGACGGAGCAGCCGGTGGTTAGCGGGGGTGCACTCCTCAGAGGCCTTGAATGGGAGCTCTACAAGGATGGCATTATGCAGGCAAAGGTGCCAGCCGGCTTCGCGACGGATCAACTGTTCGTCAATGGTGAACGCCAAAATCTGGCGCGGTATCCGAACTTCGACCCCAACGAGCGCCACTTCAATGGCTGGGCGAAAGATGCCATAAGTCCCCAGCGGGCGGCCCGATGGAAAGACCCTGTCGGCGGGTTTATCCACGCCCTGCATTCTGCCGAGTGGGGCGGTATGCACTATGTGATCACCGGCAAGGGTGCCGACAACAAGGTCACCTATGAAGGCGGCTGGCAGAACAATCGGCCGATGGGCATGCACGACATCCGCTTTGTGGAGAATATCTTCGAGGAACTGGATGCACCCGGCGAGTGGTTCCTGGATAAAAGTAAGAGCGTCCTTTACTTCCATCCGCCTCCGGGCATCGACCTTTCCACGGCAACGATCGAAGCCGTCCGCCTGCGGCATCTGGTCGAGTTCCAGGGCACGGAACAGGCCCCGGTGCGATTTGTCACCATCAAAGGCCTGACCTTCCGCCACGCCGCGCGCACTTTCATGGAGAACAAAGAACCGCTGGTTCGCAGCGATTGGACCACCTACCGCGGTGGCGCGATCTTCCTGAATGGCACGGAAGACTGTGCGCTGGAAGATTGTTTTGTCGACCAGGTGGGCGGCAACGCGGTGTTTGTGAACAACTACAACCGCCGGGTCACCATCCGTGGCTGTCACATCGCGAAGGCTGGCGCCAACGGCGTTGCATTTGTCGGCGATCGAGACTCAGCCCGGGTGCCCCGTGATTGGAACGATCATTCCCAGTCCCTCGCGAAACTCGACCGCACCCCCGGCCCCAGAACGGCCAACTACCCGGCGGATTGCCTCGTGGACGATTGCCTGATCTACCTCTCGGGTCGCGTTGAGAAGCAAACCTCACCCGTGCAGATCGAACTGTCGCAAGGCATCACCGTCCGCCACTGTTCCCTCTACGACGTTCCGCGCGCCGGCATTAATATCGGTGACGGCTGTTGGGGCGGCCACGTGATCGAGTTCTGCGACATTTTCGACACGGTCAAGGAAACCGGGGACCACGGCTCCTTCAATTCCTGGGGCCGGGACCGTTTTTGGGGACTCACCGGCCTCGATCTAAACAATGACCAGGTCTGGGAAACCAACAAGGATGTCGTCCTTCTGGACGCGGTCAAAACGACCATCCTTCGCAACAACCGCTGGCGCTGCGATCACGGCTGGGATATCGACCTTGATGACGGTTCCTCTAATTTCGAAATCCGCAACAACCTTTGCCTCAATGGCGGACTCAAGAACCGCGAGGGTTTCCACCGCCTTGTGGAAAACAACGTCATCGTCAACAACGGCTTTCATCCCCACGTCTGGTTCAAGCACAGCGGGGACATTGTCCGCCGCAACATCATGTTTACCGATCACTACCTGCCCGCAGGCGGCATGCCGAATACGCCTTGGGGCAGTGAGATGGACAACAACCTCGTCCATCGCCAGGGCGCCACACATTCGGAGCCCGCCACGAGACTTGCCGAACAATCCAGACGTGACGAACATTCGATCGTCGCCGACGCCATGTTTGTCGATGCCGCCAATGGCGACTTCCGCGTGAAGGAGGGATCTCCGGCGCTAAAGCTGGGATTTGTGAACTTCCCCATGGACCAATTCGGCGTCCGGAAACCAGAGCTAAAGGCTGTCGCCCGGACCCCGGAAACGCCCAAAATCAGGAATAGCGCGAGCCCGGCCAAAGAAGGCCCCACCAGCAAGCGCGCAAGCTGGGTATTGCAGGCACTGGTTCGGGACATCTCAGGCTTGGGCGACCGCTCGGCCTATGGATTGCCGGATGAAACCGGTGTCCTGATCCTCGAGGTTCCTGACAGCAGCCCTGCCGCCAGAGCCGGACTCCAGAAAGGCGACGTGATTCGTAGCTGCAACGGTCAACCGGTCCGGACGGTGGCGGAATTGCAGAAGCTGCGCGACAATGCTTCAGGCAAAGCGCTGACGCTCGCAATCATGCGCGGACAGAATCAGGCAGCCATTGAGATGATCCACTATGCGTATGTGGTGACCGAAACTTCCCGCACTTCCAACTTCAAATCCATTCCCCTGGCCCCCGGGTCGGAAGTGTTGTCCGCCAAAGCAATCGCTGGCGGGGCTCCGATCAACAACGACCCGATTGAGTTCCTAACCGATGGCAAAATCGTCAATGGCTACGGTCCCGTCTTCGCCAATGGAGTTGAGAGTGGCATGTACAAGCTGGATCTCGGTTCACTTGGAAGAATTTCCCAGGTCAATACCTTCTCAGCGCTCGGGTTGCGTGCCCGCCAGAATTTCGTGCTCTACGGCTCTGCTTCCACCTCCGACCCGGGCTGGAAAGTTTCCGATGCAACGATTCTCACCCCGGTTATTTCCGTCGACACCAGCCTGGGAATGCCGACCGACTTCGAGGCCACCAGCATCCGCTGCAGTGGTGGGAGGCCACTCGGCAATTATCGCTGGCTGGTCTGGGTGGTTTACCCGGTCACCCGGGACAACCAGGAAAACACAGCCTTTCAGGAACTGCAGGTGATACCTGTTCAATAAGCGCAAAGGGGTGCCTCAAATTTATCCAGGAGTGAACGACCCTTTTCGCATCCCCCTGTTCCCGGCGCGTAATCATGAGATATATGAAGGAGTTTGGGGCGGGCCTGCGCGTGGCGAAGTTCATGATTTTCGCGAGGTGGAACTCGACCGGGTCGGCAAACCCAATGCGGATGGACGTCGTGCATGCCCCGGATATCTCACACGAAGGTCTTTGAATTTTTGGCTGATCCACTTTTCTTCCCTTCGTGGCTCCGTCACTTTGTATGACCCTTGCATCCTCCTCCGCCGTCGCCTCCGGCACCTTGGTCAGGCAGTTCACAGCCCGTGCAAGGCCCTCCGGTAGCGCCAGTGGCGCCACACCAGTTCTCCGATGGCGCAGGCAGTCGCAGGAGCGTAGATAAAAGTGGCGGCGCTTCGATAGGATACCAGCCCGGCAAACGCCAACCCCAGAGGCAGTGGGAACAGTAATATTTGAGCCACGCAGAGATACCCTCCCCAACGGGTGAATGCAAAACCGGAGAAAGCTCTCACTCGACTCGTCCACCGGCGGTGGACCCAATTCAGGCAGGCTGCGATCAGGTAAGCAAAACAGAAAAAGGTGCTCACATTATTCATAGACTTGCTCCAGTTGCTAACCCGACTTTCGCACGACCCTCGTTAAGTTGTTGATAATCAGGCCTCGAAATATTTAGGCACTACAAAGTCGTTGTGGTTTGGACTTCCAATTTTGTCTTCGGGAGGTCCTTCCAGTTCACCTTGAGTTTGTCATAGACCGTCTTCTGGAGTTCCTCAGG
>CAIWMU010000098.1 GCA_903913865.1 uncultured Verrucomicrobia subdivision 3 bacterium | reverse complement strand
TCTATGACAAACTCAAGGTGAACTGGAAGGACCTTCCAAAGACAAAATTGGAAGTCCAAACCACAACGACTTTGTAGTGCCTAAATATTTCGAGGCCTGATCATCAACAACTTAACGAGGGTCGTGCGAAAGTCGGGCTAGGCAACGCCGCACGCTCAGAGCATCTCCGCCATGCCCCACGTACGACCAATGCCCGATCAACGCCGTCATGTCGGTCGATACCCCGCACCGGTCGCAGGCAACAATGTCGTAGACACCACTCATATCACCTGCCAGACCCTGCCTAACCTAGCTAATCCCAGTGAAGTGCCGCATCTCCTTCGAATCCTGCTCCTTCTCCGGCAGCAGGTTGTGCAGACGGCTGTTCACTTCCGCCAGCCGCTCGTAGTCTTCGCCTTCGATATGCTTCTTCCCGGCCTCGATAAGGTTCTTCGCCTGCAATTGGTCATTGAACATCTCCCGCTTGCCCGCCAGGTGTTGGAACCACCCCACCAGGAAGTCTGGCGTCCGCCACAATATCTGGAACGCGATCCGCCGAAGCTGGCCCTCCGCCTCAACCAGTTTCTGAGGATTCGTGGATTGGAGAAAGGTGTGCTCCCGAGCCACCACCTCGTGCAGCTGCCGGCGCTCATGGTCGTTCCCGCTCTGGCTCACAATCTGCGTAACTTCCTCTTTCGCCTCCAGATACTCCTTTCTCAGGCGTTCAACGAGCTTGCCCGAGGTTAATTGGTTCAACTCCTGCGCAATTTTTCGCTTCCTGTCGTCCAGCTTGTAACGATCGTCCGTCACGTCGTCCAGGGACAGCAACATCGCCTCGCCCTCCAATTCTTCGATAGGCGGTCGCAGCTTCTCCAACTGCTGAACCATTTCGTAATTCTCATTTGCCATCGCCTCCTTCTTCTCCTGCTCCAGCTTTTCTTCCAGGATCTTAATCTCCTCAGACAATGTGTTGGTGTGAACCTCGCGCAGTTTCGGCGTGAATATCTGCTGGAACTCCGGCCCCGAAGGGTTCACAAACGCCGTGACCGTCAGATCCCTCGACTCCGAAACCTCAAAGGCCAAGTCAATCTCCGTTCCGCGCAAAATGTCTCGGCTAAGCTTCTTCCCGGCAATAACCAGATGTCCAACCGTCTTGTTCGCCGTGAAATGGTTCTGGGACGGCCCCTCGACAACAATAATTCTGATCTCGTCGTCAGACCCGTGGATTACCGCCTTGCTCACATCCACCGCCTTCTTTGTCTTCGCTGGCAGCACCGAATTGCGCGAAAACAGCGATTCCAGTCTCGTGTCGCCCGTGTTCAAGTCATCCTTCACCAGGCTCAAATCCTCCGGCAGCATCTGTCCGGCTACACTGTACTTGCCCTGGGCGATCTGAATCGAATCAAGCTCACACTTCACCGGGTTGTTGCTCCCGTCGAATATCTTGAAGGCGAAAAAGTTGTACGCATCTTCCTGCAAAGGAAGGTCCTCGGCGATCCTGGCCGTCAGCTTCTTCAACCCGCTGTCGTAACCCCCGTCCTCCCGCGTGATGCGATAGAATAACCCGTTAGTGTCGCCGTCCACTCTGGCACTGAACAATTCCTCCTTTTCCTGGGACGCTCGGTTATACGATACCTTCACCTTCAGCCCGCCTGCGGATGGCGGCGCATCCGTTGCTTTCCCCCCGACATTGACTTCTTTGGTCGCTGCAAAATAGGCCGCCCCAACGGCAATCGCGTTCGTCGGGTCGATGCCCGTGTTCACTGGAATACCAAGCAACTCCTCGATCCGTTTCCGAACGAACGGGATATAGGTCGAACCGCCAACCATCAACACGAACTTCAGATCCTGTGGCCGCAGCGAATTTCGGGTCAAAATCTTCCTCAGCATCTCCGCCGTCCCATCGACCTGCTCCTTAATGATCCCCTCTAGTTCAGAGCGCCCAACCGCCATCAACACATCCACGTTGTTCCCGGCGTCGTCCTCCACGCTGAAATCAACGTCGGCCGAGGTCTTGGCCGACAGCTCGATCTTCGCCTGCTCAGCTAGGTGCAGCAGCCGGTACCAGAGCCGGTTGTACTTTCCCGACTCGCTCTTCATCTGCGCGACCAGATCGTTGAACTTTCCAAGCTTTTCAAGCTGCGGCGCAATGATCTTTTCCACAATCAACTCGTCAAAATCGCTCCCGCCTAAATAGTTGTCCCCCTCGTGGTCCACCACCTTCAACTCGCCCTCCACGATCCTCACCAGCGCCACGTCAAAGGTCCCGCCGCCCAGATCGTAAACAATCCACTGGCTGTTCTTCAGGTCAACGTTCTTCTCCTTGTTCGCATACGCCAGACTCGCCGCAATCGGCTCCTGCAACAACACCACTTGCTTGAAACCAGCCTGATGTCCGGCCTCCTTCGTCGCGTTCGACTGCACTTGGTCGAAAGATGCCGGCACCGTGAGCACCACGGCCTCTGGCACCTCGCCAGTATGAATGAACGTCTTCAGCTCCTTCAGAACAAATCCCGATAACTCCACCGGCGTCTTCGCCTGCCCTAGGGCCTTGATCTTGATCGCCTCCGTGGTCCCCATCTTGCGTTTGAACCGGCTGGCAACGCTCTTCGGATCCTTCTCCGCGTACGCCTTTGCCTGCTCTCCCACAAGAATCCGGTCATTGCGGAAACCAACGAAGGACGGCAAAGTCTCCCTGAACCCGTTAGGATTCTTGAACACTTCCACGCTGCCCTTGTTGAACTTGGCCACCAAAGAATTAGTGGTGCCGAGATCAATGCCAAAGTTTATCATATTGTTATTCATGCTTCTGCTGCTCCTTTCGAGATTCGACGACAACGATTCCTTTTTGTATCACCCGTGAAAATTGCCCAGCGCCATCCCGGACAACCGCCCGGACAATGGGCTTGATCACCTCCACCACCACCAGGTGCTCAGTCCCTGTCCCCGAAATCGTGGCCTCCAGGTCCGTCCGGGTTTCGTTAAAGGACTGGCCCATCGGGTCCTCGCACACAAGGCCAAGCCTGAGCTGCGCCCCTCCCGTATCCCACATCGGCAGGCCCTCCTCCGCGAAGGCGTCCTTCACCTTGCCCAGGTGGCGGCTGATGTTCCCCGGGTCGCCATGCTTCTTCACCTTCTGCTCTATTTCATAGACCTGGTTCAAGGCGGTCAAAACCGCCCTCGGAATCTGTATTTGCATTTCCATAATAATCGTCTCAATCTCACTCCGAAAAACCTAATCCTCACCGCCACCGCCCATCACCTTGCGGATTATGGGCAGCAGCACTGCGTTGTCGTTTTCTTTTATCGCAACCGCCGTCTTTACGCTCGGAGAACTCCGGCTCGACACCACCATCTCGCCCCTGGTCAGTTCCACCGAGACATCCGCCCAAGGCAGGAACCGCTGCTTCGCAAATAAAAACCCCGGCGTCTGAAAAGCCACCCCCTGCGCGCTCAGTGTGCATGATCCTATGACCAGCAATCCGCCCCCACGCAGCCGCTTCTCGATCTTTTCCAGCACCGTCTGCGATAAGTAGTGGAACGTCGCCTCCACCATTCCGTTGAAATGCTTGGTTTGCGTTTCCTCCTTGCTGTCCCCGGTAATGGTCCACGACGCCCTGATGCTCGCTCCGGCGTCGTTCCTCACGGCAAACACGTAATCAAAACTCTTCGAGTGGTTGATGTGGTTCACGGTTATGCCCCACCGCAACGCACTCACGCTGGCCGCAGGGAAGAATGTATCCCCATCTCGAATCCCCTCCTTCGTGATCTGGAAAGATCGTTCCTCCCCGAACTGCAACCGCGTCTCGTGCTTCCGCTCCTCTGCGATAAGCCTTTCTATCGTCTTAAAGTCATCGTCCAGTCGTTTCGTCAGCTCCGCGCTCTTGAACTGGAACTTCTTGCACAGGCTCAGAATTGCTCGCGATAGGTCGCTGTCGTTGTGCTCGTTGTAGCAGCTCACGGCCAATAACCGAATCTCGCCCACCACCGCCGCTTGCTGCGTTCGGAATGGGGCCGGCAGCAGGTTGAAGATCTCCGCCACTGCGTCTTTTGAGAGCGTCTCGCTAATCTCCGGCAGCGTCACCTTCCGCGCCGCGCCTCGCCGTTTCTTCTCGCTCACCAGCTCCAATAGCTCCGCCACGCGCTTGTTCGCAGACTCAAAGCACACGTCATCGTGCTCCGGCAAAACCCACCGCCGCCCGTCAAACAGCACCTCAATAACCGGCAGCCACCGCCGCTCGATCGCCCGGCCGAGCACGACATTGTACTGCCTCGAAAACGGTTCACTCAGGAATGTCCGAAAATCCGGGTCCTCGTCCAGCATTTTCAGCGTGCTCTGCGGAAAGTGCGAATCGGAGTAGAGGAAATGGTTGATCTCCCCCCGCGTGAGGAATCGCAGCAAAGGCTTATTGGAAAACACCTCCCAGTGAAATACGCGCTTCTCTTCGTCCAGCAGCTCATTCTCGAGCGCCAATGCTCGCGAACGGTCCACCGCATAATCCGCCAGCCAGGCAACCTTCCCGTCGTTCAACTCGATCTCGCTCAGCAGCCGCTTCCTCGCCCGCTGGACGGTCTTCCCGTCCAGCTCGTCCGGATCCTCGACGTCATCAATGGCGAAGGCCTCGAACGGGCTCAGGTAAAACTGGTAATACTCCCTTGGCTCGACCAGCACCGCACCGCCCGATGTGGCCCGGGCCGCCAGTGGCAACAGCTTCTGCCTCGTTGCCGCAAGTCTGTCCTGCGCCGTCTTATGCTCAGGATCCATCCTCAGCACCCGACGAAAAGCATCCGCAGCGTCCACATCCTGAGAAACATCGGGATTACCAAAAACCAACCCCAAGCAGATCAAAGGCGGACCCCACTCTTCCTCAGCCAAAGACCGCCGGTAGAATTCAACTGCCTTACCGAAATGTTGTTCGTCATGATAGGCGCTACCCAAGGAGAACAGGTCGAAGCGGCTCGCCTCTCCCACAGTCAAGAGCATCTCATAGGCCTCGATTTGCTTCGCGCCATCCTTCCGCTTCTTGTAAAGCTTCGCCAAGTGTCTCCAAACCCACTCCGCGTTCGGTTCGAGGCTCTTTGCGTTTCCCAGCGCCTTCTCCGCCTCATCCAGCCGCCCACAGTTGAGCAAAACACTCCCCAACTCGTCCCACAGCCACCCCGACCGCGGGTAATGCCGCACGGCCTGCTTAATCACATCGATACTGGCCTCAGGCTGGCCCCTGAGACAGATCGCCAACTCCTGCCAAACCACCTCAGCTCCCCCACCAGCCTCCAGTGCTGTCCGCAACAACGGCGCAGCCTCAGCATAGCGCTTCTCCCGGTAGAATCTCCGGCCCTGCTCCAACTGTTCCTGCGTAGTCATGGCTTACAGGTCCTTCGCCGCCCGCTTTGGCCCATCCTGTTTATACTGCTCCGCCTCGCGCCACACGACCGGATCCAGCAGCACAATTGCATCCCACGCTTCCCCACCATACGCTCCTCCGGGAGCCAAAATGGTTCCATAGAGCTTCTCGCCGCCGCCGCACTTTGCCGTCAGCTTCTCAGTGCCCCGGGTCCAAGTCGTGTTGTCCTGCAAAGGCCCAAACTGATGCTGAAAGGCCTGGAACATCTCCTTCCGATTCTGCTCGAAACCAAAATCAATCTTGTACAACCTGCCCTTGAAAAACTCCGCCGAAACGTGTCGAAGCGGATAGAAACCGACGGCAAGCAAATCACTCCCGCTGAAAACAAGCTCCTTCACCCCGGTGACCTGGCTTTCCTCATCCACAGTGTAGGGCGTAGCCACATCCTCCAGCCGCATTCCCATACTCAGGGACTTAAACTCGGTAGCCGAGAAATCCCGAGCCGCCCGCTCCGGTTCGTTGGACGCAAATTCCTCGGCCTTCCGGTTGGCTGCCTTGTCGAAAACCACCAGCGCATCCCACGCTTGGCCCGTCGGCGCCAGAATCGCCGCAGACACATTTTCGCCCTCCCACGACCTGGCGGTCAGCGCCTGCTCATCCCTCTTCCACCCCACGCCCGTGCCCGCTTCTCCATAGCTAATTTTTAGCGCCTCGAAAATCTCGTTCCCAAAGTTCGTGAATCCGATGTCAATGCGATACAACTTCCCCTCGAAGAACCGCAAGCCTGGGGCGTCTGTCGCAAATTCCCCAATCCGGTTTGCGGGCGTGCCCAAATAGTAAAAAACCTCCTCATTAGCCCCGGGATTTCGAGTGTCCTGAGTCGGCTCAAGAACCGCCCGGGCCTCGCCCGGCGTCATCCCGAAATGGAAATCCTTGAACCCGTTCTTCTCATCCAGAGCCTTCGACACTGGCGCCACATATGCCGGAGCCGGCGTGTAACCACCTCCACCAGCCGCACCCCCGCCACCAGAAACGCCGTACGACGGAGTCGAATTCCCAGATCCCCCGCTGGACCCGGCAATTATCAACACGGCGATGATGCCCACAACCACCACCACACCCCAGATAACGCCGGCATGCGACTTCTTTTCCTCGCCGGTCCCCGTGGATTCGGGTGGCCGGGGAAGTGGCGGGGGAAGGATCGGCGGAGCGTCGTCCCCACCGCGAACCTCCCGGCTCTCGGCGCGGTCCTCTCCCGTGGTCTGGCTCGATCCATCCAGCTCGCGATGCGCCCGGAAGTAGTCCTGCAGTCGATCGTAGGCGTTGTCAATCTCCCTCAGCCGCTCGCGTGCTTTGCCCTGAAGACCCGGATCATCCTGGAACCGGTCTGGCTGCCACGCCTTCGCCATCTCCCGGTACGCTTGCTTGGCCTCCTCGGCTGAAGCCCCAGGCTTCAACTCCAGGATGCGAAAGTACTCCCTCAGGTCGTCAGTCACGGCTAAAACTCACTTTTTTTCGGACCGGGAAGGTCAGGTTCTCCCGCAGTTCCCGCCCTTACCCATGCATCAACTTCCGTCGCCATGAACTTCCAAAGTCGCCCCACCTTATGTGCTGGCATCTTCTTCCGTTCGATCCACTTGTAGTTGGCGCCACAGGCTCCCCGGACGCATCCGGTCACCACCGGCGCGGAAGCTGTTCGCAACCATATCAAGTCTATCCAGCAAAACAAGCGAAAACCAACGAAAACCCATTAAGACCGAAATGGATTTGGGACAGTCATCCTCCGAATTACTAAGATTGATTTTGCTCCATCCTCTGGAAGTGCATTATAGGTAAGGAAACTCGGCCGATGACAGTTCAGCTTGAGTAAAGTTCACAGTTGCATGTCAGCGGGCGGTGAAAACCAGCCAGGAGTGGGCGAATCAAACCCAGCCACGTTGAGGTGAGACAATTGTCGCGATCGGGGTCAACTGGATGAACCTGCGTCGATGGGGTCAGACCATGGAAACGGGTCCTGCACGGATGAATATTTAAGCTTGCGATCACCTTACAAGTTGCAGATCTTAAGTCAAATTGAATTACCCATGAGATCCATCATCACATTCCTTTGTCTGCTCCTCACCGCATCCTCACAGGCACAGACCTTCTCCGTGCTCCACAGGTTCGCCAGGGATGGCGTGGATGGGGAGGCCGCCTCCACAACATTGACCTGCTCCTCAAACATGCTCATTGGGATCACCGCCCGGGGCGGCATCAACGGCGGCGGCATTCTCTACAAGGTCACCACCAACGGATCCTCCTATCAAATCCTCCACCAGTTCGCACCCCAGGGCAACAACTGGTTCGGGGGCGATTTGACCGCCGATGGCTCCTGCCCGGTCGGCGGGCTGGCGATCGATGGCGAGACGATTTACGGGGCCACACAGACAGGGGGCGGGGGCGGCAGCGGCAGCATTTACAAGGTCAAAACGGATGGTTCCTCCTATGGCATCCTCCACAGCTTCCTCTACGCCCATGAAGGCTCCTACCCCGGAAGCGGCCTGATCCTTGAAGATGGCTTGCTTTACGGATCGTGCATGTTTGCCGGGATGGATGACCGGCCCTCCTTCCCCTACCTCCCGGCGGCTGGAATTCACTACGGGATCCATACCAACGGCTCCGGTTACCACATCCGTGGCACTTTCCAGAAATACCCGCCCAACCCGGTGGTCATTCCCGCCTACGACCTCGTCGCCCTGCCCACGAACGCGCTGCTTTCCACACTTTGCATCGGAGTCAGCCTCGACAACGGCGGATATGGGCCGGAGATGAAGTGGATCAACGGCGTCGATTTCTTTGGCTACGGCGGCGCGCCCTACGGCGCCCTCTACGGCGCCAATGGCGCGGGCGGGTTCTTCCACTACCATTACTTTACCGGTGGTGCCGATGGCGCATACCCCTCCGGTGCCCCCCTCATGGATACCAACCAGGGCAACTACGTCCTCTACGGTGCCACCACCGGGGATGGCACCAACACCTCCGGAACCCTCTACAGCTTCGCCATGGGCTCCCATGAGTTCAAGGTGCTCCACACTTTCATGAACCAGTCTCCACCGGGGGATGATTATGCAAACGGGTTCATCCCGGTAGGCCGCCCGGCGTTGATCGGCGACACCCTCTACGGTGTCACCCGCAAGGGCGGCGCCGTTGGCGTTGGCAACAGCGGTTCCGGCACCATTTACCAGATCAAAACGGACGGCACAGGCTTCAAGGTCCTGCACACGTTCGATGCCCTCCACGATGGCGGCAACCCCATCTCCGGCCTTCTTGCCGTCGGGACCACCCTCTACGGGACCACCACCACCTTTGGCAGCGGTGACAACGCCATCCCCGGCAATGGCACAGTCTTCAAGCTCGACCTCCCGGCCCCTCCTCCCCCGCCCGTTCCCCCGTCCCTGATTCTGACGAACGTTTTCATCAACACGGACCAGATCATCCGCATCACCAACAGCACCACCCAGCAGGTCTTCACGTTCACAAACCACATCTCCGTGCCCGGCCTCGCAGTGACATGGAAGGTCAACGATGGCATGTCCCACACCCTCCTCCAGAGCGCCAACCCCGCCCTGCCTGTGGGCAGTTGGGTCCCGGTGGAGCCAAACTGGACAAACCAGATGGATGTCGGCCGCGTCCTGAAGCCCAACCCGGTCGATCCGCCCGCCTTCTTCAGGCTCAAGTCCTCGCCACTCTGAGATTGCGCACAAAGCCCGGCTCCGCATCATGGGGGGATGAATCGCGTCATATTCCTCTTGGCCGGACTGCTTATGGCGAATGCCTGCACCCCCAGCACAGGGCAGGCCGGTGATCCACCGGCTGCTGCCCGCGCTTTCTGCTCAACCGATCCGGTTGTCCAGAAGGCCCTTCACCTGCTCGATTCCGGCAAATTCAAGCAGGCTGAACTGCTCCTGGCCCCCTCCGCAACGCACCCAAGCCCCCAGGCCCTTCAGGACCGCGCGGAGACGCTGGAAATCATTCGAAGGATCCGAATCGAATACTCTCTCGACGCCGCAACTCTCCTTGCAAAGGTCCGGAAATCGATCCCGGACGCCACCGCCAAAGAGGTCAACCGCTGGGCCCGCGAAAGCCACTCCAGAAGCCGCATCATTGATGGCACCGAACTCTTTTTCCGCCGGGAACCCCAAAATATCTACCTCTTCAGCCAGGAAGCTGCCGACCGCCGCGCAAAAGCAGGCAATGCCCCTGCCGAAGAGCCATGGAAGCTCACGGACCACCTCCGGGCGGTGATCGAGGAGGCTGATAAATCGAAAAAGGTCGAAGTTCTACCCGTTCACCACAAGGTCACCCACACCCTGACCATCCCTCCTAACACTCCCGGCCTGAAGACCGGTTCCGTCGTCCGGGTCTGGCTTCCGTTCCCACAGGACTACCATCAGCAACGGCAGATCAACCTCCTTAGCGCATCCCCGGAACCGCATCTGGTCGCACCGGATGGCTCGGGCACAGATGCCAGGGGCGCCGCAGCTCAGCGGAGCGTTTACTTCGAGACAAGGGTCACCAATCCGGCCGAAGCCCTCGAGTTCAAGGAGGTCTTCGAATACACCTCCTTCGCCCACCATCCGAATCTCGTCGAAAGTGAAGTGCAGGCCATCCCCCTCGGCTGGCAGGGTGCCTTTCTGGGCGAGCGTCTCCC
Organism: uncultured Verrucomicrobia subdivision 3 bacterium; assembly: GCA_903913865.1. Taxonomy (GTDB): domain Bacteria; phylum Verrucomicrobiota; class Verrucomicrobiia; order Limisphaerales; family UBA8199; genus UBA693. Next base: position 65,199 of record CAIWMU010000098.1, on the reverse strand, counting down.
TCACATCGCCTTCACTCCCGCGATCCGCAGGCAGGTTGCCAAAATCATCGAGGGGGAGACCAACCCGCTTGTAAAAGCCCGGAAGATTTTCCGGTGGGTCAGCGCCAATGTGCCGTGGAATGCCGAGGATGAATATTGCATCATCCCATCCCTCGCGGTGAAGGGCTTCACAGCCCGCCGCGGGGATTGCGGGGTCCAGAACACGGTCTTCATCACCATGTGCCGAATCGCGGGGGTCCCCGCCCGCTGGCAGAGCGGTTTCGAGACCAAACCGACATCCTCGTGGGGAATGCACGACTGGGCCGAAATCTACATAGCACCCTGGGGCTGGCTCCCGGCCGATGCCTCCTATGGCGTCCAAAAATCCAATGATCCCCGCATCGCCGACTTCTACTGCGGCCATCAGGACTCCTACCGCCTGATCGTCAATCTGGATTGGGGCCGTGAACTGTTCCCGCCGAAGGAATCGCTCCGCTCTGAACCCGCCGACTTTCAAAGGGGCGAGGTCGAAGTGGATGGAAAAAACCTCTACTTCAACCTGTGGGACACCCGGACGGAGATCGACCGGAGCAATCCGCCAGACCGCTGATGCACCATTCACGTGCCCTTTTATGGGCATGTGCGGACCGCAAACCAATCAGGCAAGTCCGATGGGGTCGGGAACCTGCTGCCCTCTGGCTTCAAATGGAGTGATCTTTGCCTTTCATAAACCTTATGATTGGCTTGCAGAACCCGGTGGAAGCTCCTAGAGTTCGCTCAAGGAGATTATGAATCAAACCCATTTGGAGCCACCACACGTTTCCCACAATCCACTTAAACATACTAGACTTTTACTTTGTCTAGCTTGCATCATTACATCCATTCTGCCGGTTGCAGCCCAGCCCTCCGCCTTCACCTATCAGGGAAGGCTGGCCACCGGCACAGGTGCGGCCACCGGCCTGTATGACTTCCAGTTCACCCTGTATGGAAGTGAGTCAGGATCCGACCAGGTGGGCCTTCCCAATCTGGGCGCTGCCATTCCTGTGAGCAACGGATTGTTCACAGCCACTTTGGATTTCGGCAACCAGTTCTCCGGTGCGGGCCGCTGGCTCGGGATCGGAGTGAGGACGAATGGGGCGTCCACTTTCGCACCATTGACCCCGAGGCAGGCCCTGACTCCAACTCCCTACGCCCTCTTTTCTCCCAACTCAGGCAACGCCGCCACCGCAGTGACAGCCACAACGGCCACCACCGCGCTGGGGGTTGCACCCGGCGCCGTGACCCAGCTTGGCTCGCCCGGAGGCGCTATCACCAATGCCCTCCAGGTGAATGCCAGGGGCTTCATCGGTGTCGGAACCACAAACCCACTGGCGGGACTCCAGCTTGCCAGCGGCCCCTCGATTTACAGCCCGAACCTGCAGTTGCAGGTGAAAAATGGCGTTGCAAACTACACAAAACTCTCCTACGTCTCCACCCTCGCTGTTTCCACAAATCACCTGCTGGCGGCGGCGGGCTGGGATGGCGGGGTCACCTTGATGGATATCACCTACCCGGGGTTTTCCTTCCTCCGGTCCCAGTTCAGTGACGGCGATGGGACGCTCACGAACCTTGCCGGCGTCAATGGTCTGGCCTTCAATGGGTCGATTCTCGCAGTCGCCGCCTACACGGATAACGCTGTATCCATCCTGAGTGTTTCCAACCCTGCTGCACCGCTCAAACTGGCCGAACTCCGCGATGGCGTGGGCGCATACTCCCTGCTGGGAGGAGCGATGGATGTGGCCTTCTCCACGGGGAATCTCATGGCGGTGAGCGGGATGAGAGACCATGCGGTGACCCTCGTCAACATGTCCAACCCCAACGCCCCAACCCTTGCAGGCTACATTCAACACGGCTTCAACGGGTTCAGCAATATGTTGAGTCCGAGGCAGTTGAAGTTTTCAGGAAACCTCCTCGCCGTGGTTGCGAATGATTCGTATGCGATCAACCTGATCGATGTCTCAAACCCATCCCTCCCCCAGTTGCGCTCCACGATCCGGCAGGGTGTGGGTGGTTTCACAAACCTGATCATGGTCGATACCGGCATCGCGATCTCGACCGGCAACATCCTCGCCATCGCCGCCGATAATTCCCGGACCGTGACCCTCGTCGATATCAGCAACCCTGCAAGCCCGGTCCTGCGATCCATCATCAAGCCGGGTGTCGATGGCTATTCATCCCAGTTCTACCCTCGCCGGGTCGCATTTTCAGGCAATCTCCTCGCCATCAGCTCCGCAGTGGAGAATTCCGTGACCCTCGTGGACGTGTCCAACCCCTCCAACCCGGTGAGAAAGGGATACTTTCCGAACGGCCAGGCCGGTCTCTATTACCTCAACCAGCCCGAAGGTGTTGTCTGGGATGGGGATGTTCTGGCCATTGCGGGCTCCGGTTCCGCAGGGCTCACACTGCTCCAGCCGGTGGCCTCCTCTGTTGATCTGGTGGTGAATGATTTTGTGGGCATCGGCACCGCACTTCCCGAGGCACCGCTTCACGTTGTCGGCAACATGATTGTCCAGGGTGCGGACAATGTCACAATCCACGCCACGCACATGGAACTGGGGAACGCATCCATCGCGAGCGGCACGGATTCCACCGCCATGGGCTCCGGCACGGTCGCCAGCGGCGACGCCTCCACCGCCATGGGCATCGGCACCACCGCCAGCGGCCTCTACTCCACCGCCACAGGCATCAACACCCTGGCCAGCGGCGCGTTCTCGACGGCAATCGGGGCCGATACTGTCGCGATCGGAGATCGGGCCGCTGCCATCGGCGCGGGGACTTATGCCATCGGTGATGCCTCCACTGCCCTGGGCAACGCATCCAAGTCGATCGGCGTCGCCTCCTTCGCCTCCGGTTTCAGCACACTCGCCGTGGGGGATTACTCCACTGCCATGGGCCAGAACACGAAAGCAACTGGCGTCGCCGCGACCGCCATGGGCTATGGCACCGCCGCCAGCAACAACTTTGCAACCGCCATGGGACACAGCACCCTCGCCAGCGGCCTCCACTCGACCGCAATCGGCCACTCGTCCACCGCGAGCGGCCTCCACTCCACGGCGATCGGCAATACCAACACCGCCAGCGGGGAATCCTCCACTGCCATCGGCGACGGCGCAAAAGCCACCGGCCTCCGCTCCACTGCCATAGGCTACAACACCCTCGCCAAAGGCAATTCATCCATCGCCATGGGTCAGGAAACCAGGGCGATTGGAAACCTCTCAACCGCCATGGGATACAACACCGGCGCCAGCAACAGCTTCGCAACCGCCATGGGACACAGCACCACCGCAAGTGGCCTCTACTCCACCGCCATGGGCCGTGGCACCATAGCAGCGAACGACGATTCGACAGCCATGGGCTTCGGCACCACCGCCAGCGGCTGGGATTCCACCGCAATGGGCACCTTCTCCATCGCCAGTGGCCATTACTCCGTCGCGGCAGGCTTTTATGCCGAGGCCTCGCACCAGGGGAGCTTCGTCTGGGCCGACAGTTCGTCTGCAACCCGGTTCACCTCAGCTGCAAACAATGAGTTCGCCGTCCGGGCCTCGGGCGGGGTCCGCCTTGCCACCCCCTATCTCCAGATCAGTGGCGGGGGCGGCGAAAGCGCTTACATCGGCGGCGATGGCGGCGGCGGGGATGTGGAGATCGGCAGCCGGAATCCGGGAATCATGAACGTCGGCTTCTGGAACTCCGCAGCCTTCTCCCACATGAATGTTTACGGCCTCACCTTCAACCCGGGATCGGACCGCAACCTGAAGCAGGACTTCAAAGCAGTGGATCCCCTGGCAATTCTGGACAAGGTGGTTGCCCTGCCCGTCACGGAATGGGCCTACAAGGCCGACTCCCAAACCCGCCACCTCGGCCCCGTGGCCCAGGATTTCATGGCCGCCTTCAACCTCGGCTCCAGTGACAAGAGCATCGCGACGGTCGATGCCGATGGTGTCGCACTCAGCGCCATCCAGGGCCTGAACCAAAAGCTAGAACAGAAGCTCGAGGAGACCCGCGCCGGATTGAGGCAGCGGGAATTGGAAAATGCCGAACTGAGGCGCGAGCTTTCCGAACTGCGCCAGATCGTCGGGCAACTCGCTGAGCGGCTAGGCCCCGCCCGGTAATCAACACCCGGGAAGGCGACGCTCTTTCGCCGCGGCACGCCGGGCCGGGTGCCCAAACTTGAACAGAACTGTCGCCAATCTTCGGATCGGCGACAGTTTTTGCCTTTGGCCCGGGGCAGCAAATGTGTTGGCCCTCTAGCCTGAGTAAGAGTAATATTTACATTTCGCGATCCTTATCCTCAGCTTGCACAGTGCGATGGAGCCAGCTAAACTTCCTTCAGCACTTTTGAAACCAAATCCATTGAGCGACACCACCCCTTCCAAACAACCACAAATGTACACCAGACCATTACTACTCCTCGTTGCACTTTTGGCATCCACCCTCCCGGTCCTGGCGCAGCCCACCTCCTTCACTTACCAGGGGAGGCTGATCAGCAGCGGCGGCCCGGCCACCGGGTTGTATGACTTTCAGTTCGCCCTCTACGGCAGTGAGTCAGGGACTGACCAGCTCGGACAGACACTCGTGAACAGCCCGGTTCTTGTGAGCAACGGCTTGTTCACAGCCACTTTGGATTTTGGCAACCAGTTCTCCGGTGCGAACCGCTGGCTCGGGATCGGAGTGCGGACGAACGGGGCGTCCACTTTCGCACCACTGTCCCCGAGGCAGGCCCTGACTCCAACGCCCTACGCCCTCTTTGCCCCCAATTCAGGCACCGCCGCCACTGCAGTGACAGCCACCACGGCCACAACCGCGCTGGGAGTTGCACCGGGAGCTGTCTCCCAACTCGGCTCGCCCGCCGGTGACCTTACCAACGCCCTGCAGGTAAATTCCAGGGGGTGGGTCGGCATCGGGTCCACCAATCCGCAGGCCGGGCTGCAAATCGCCACCGGCCCTCTGGTTTACAGGCCGAACCTTCAGTTTCAGGTGGGAAATGGCACTGCAAACTACACAAACCTCTCCTACGTCTCCACCCTTGCCGTTTCCACAAATCACCTGCTCGCGGCGGCGGGCTGGGATGGTGGGGTCACCTTGATGAATATTTCCAACCCGAGATTTGCTTCCCTCCGATCCCAGGTTCGCGATGGCGATGGTTCGTTTACCAACCTGGCCGGCATCTATGGCCTGGCCTTCAACGGTTCGATTCTCGCCGTCGCCGCCCAGGCGGACAATGCCGTCACCATCCTGAGTGTTTCCAACCCCGCCGCACCAGTCAAACTGGCTGAGCTCCGGGATGGTGTGGGCGCCTTCTCACTGCTGGGTGGAGCAATGGATGTGGCCTTCTCAACAGGGAATCTTTTGGCGGTGAGCGGGTGGAGAGACCAGGCGGTGACCCTCGTCAACATGTCCAACCCCAACGCCCCTACCCTCGCAGGCTACATTCAGGACGGTTTCAACGGCTTCAGTAATCTTGCCGGTCCAAGACAGTTGAAGTTTTCGGGAAACCTCCTCGTGGTGGTCGCAAACGATTCCTCAGCAATCAGCTTGATTGACGTGTCAAACCCCGCCGTCCCCCAACTGCGCTCCACAATCCGGCAGGGTGTGGGTGGCTTCACGAACTTGAATATGACAGATGCAGGCATCACGATCTCGACCAACAACATTCTTGCGATAGCCGCCGACAGTTCCCAGGCGGTGACACTTGTCGATATCAGCAACCCTGCAAGCCCGATATTGCGATCCGTGATCAAGCCCGGCGTCGAGGGCTACCCATCCCTGTTCTACCCCCGCCGTGTCGCATTTTCGGGCAATCTTCTCGCCATAACCTCATCAGCGGAGAATTCGGTGACCCTCGTGGACGCAACCAACCCATCAAATCCCGTGAGAAAGGGTTACTTTCCGAATGGCCAGGCGGGTATCAGCTACCTCAGCCAGCCCGAAGGGGTTGTGTGGGATGGAGGTGTTCTCGCTGTTGCCGCCTACACTCCCTCCGGACTCGCACTCCTTCAACCGGTGTTTTCCTACGTTGATCTGGTGGTAAATGACTACGTGGGAATCGGCACCACTCTTCCCGAGGTCCCCCTCCACGTGGTCGGCAACATGATTGTTCAGGGCGCGGACATGGTCACAATCCGGGCCACCCACATGGAGTTGGGGAACGGATCCAGCGCAAGCGGAAGGGATTCCACGGCCACGGGATCCGGCACAGTCGCCAGCGGGGATGCCTCCACAGCAATGGGCATCGGGAGCGTCGCCAGTGGACTCTACTCGACCGCAATCGGTATCAACTGCACCGCCAGCGGCCAGTTCTCCACCGCAATCGGCGCCGACAGTGTGGCCTCTGGAACGCGGGCTGCAGCCATCGGTGCGGGGGCACGCGCTGCGGGTCCCTCATCCACCGCGCTTGGCAATGGCACAAGTGCGCTCGGCAGTTCCTCCTTCGCCTCAGGTTCCGGCACCGTGGCCAGCCAGGATGCCTCGACCGCCATGGGCCTGGGGTCAAAGGCCATCGCCCCCAATTCCACGGCGATCGGCTACAACACCACTGCAAACAATAATTTCGCGACGGCCATGGGCGTCGGCACCATCGCCAGCGGCCTCTACTCAACGGTCATCGGCTACTCCAACACAGCCAGTGGAAATTATTCCACTGCCATGGGTCGATCGACAACCGCCAGCGGGGATTCATCCACGACCCTCGGCCAGGGGACTAGGGCCACCGGGTTGGCTTCCACCGCCATGGGATACAATACCGGCGCGAGCAACAGCTATGCAACCGCCATGGGTCACACCACGACCGCCAGCGGCCTCTACTCCACCGCCATGGGCCGTGGAACTATTGCGGCGAACGATGATACGACAGCCATGGGCTACGGAACCACCGCCAGCGGCTGGGACTCCACCGCCCTCGGAACATTCTCCATCGCCAGCGGCCACTACAGTGTCGCTGCAGGTTTTTATGCTCAGGCCTCGCACCAGGGGAGCTTCGTCTGGTCCGACAGTTCCTCCACTACCCGGTTCGCCTCAGCTGGAAACAATGAGTTCGCGGTTCGGGCTGCGGGCGGCGTCCGCCTTGCCACCCCCTATCTCCAGATCAGTGGTGGGGGCGGCGAAAGTGCCTATATCGGCGGTGATGGGAGCGGTGGAGATGTCGAAATCGGCAGCCGCAACGCGGGAATCATGAACATTGGCTTCTGGAACTCCGCAGCCTTCTCCCACATGAATGTTTACGGCCTCACCTTCAACCCGGGATCGGACCGCAATCTGAAGCAGGACTTCAAACCGGTCGATCCCCTGGCGATTCTGGACAAGGTGGTTGCCCTGCCCGTGACGGAATGGGCCTACAAGGCCGACTCCCAAACCCGCCACCTCGGCCCCGTGGCCCAGGATTTCATGGCCGCCTTCAACCTCGGCTCCAGTGACAAAAGCATCGCCACCGTGGATGCCGATGGTGTCGCACTCAGCGCCATCCAGGGCCTGAACCAGAAGCTGGAGGAGACCCGGGCCGGATTGCGGCAGCGGGAATTGGAAAATGCCGAACTCACGCGGCAGCTTGCCGAACTGCGCCAGATCGTCGGGCAGCTCGCTGAGCGGCTAGGCCCCGCCCGGTAATCACCACGGGAAGGCGACGATCTTTCGTCGCGACACGCCGGGCCGTGTTCCGGCACTTGAACAAAACTGTCGCCAATCTTCAGATCGGCGGCAGTTTTTGCTTGTCTCAGAGGACCGGCCAATCAAGGTTTCCCCCGTGCAAAACACAACCCATCCTAGCAGCCCCGCGACTGCGGCCGGAACCGCTGCCCGCATCATGGCAGCACTCCTAGCCATGGCCCTCTGGATCCCGGCCCTGACCCTCCGGGCGGATCCCCGGCTGGAGGTGCTGGAGTTGTCCAGCAAATCCCTGCGGAACAATCCCCTGGGTGACCCGGCCACAAGGCGCATCGCGGTGTTCATTCCGGACGAGGCCGCCAACGGCACACCCCTGCCGGTGGTTTACTATCTGCCCGGCTTCGGAGGCTCCTCCGAAAATGCGATCAAGGATCCCGCCCGCTGGATCAAGACGGCCTCGGACCTGGCACACGCCGGAACTCCGGTGTATCTGGCGGTGTTGGATGCCAAAACCCGCTGGGGTGGAAGCCAGTATCTGAACTCCAGGGCGCAGGGCAACTATGCCGACTATATCTGCGACGAGATCGTCCCCCTCGTGGAATCCCGCTACCGGATCGCACCGGGTGCCACCAACCGCATCATCGCAGGCCATTCCAGCGGCGGATTCGGCGCGCTCCGCCTCGGGATGATGCGCACAAAACTGTTCGGCGGGGTCGTTGCCCTCAGTCCCGATTCCTATTTTGAGATCTCCCACCGCTATCTCGTCACCAAACCGGCCGTCACAAACATCTCCCCTGCACAGCTTCAGGACCTCTTTCATCAGCGCCCGGGGACTGAAGCCCCGAAGGATGGAGACCTCCGTTATGCTGTGGCACTTTCAGCAGCCTACGCCCCGCGCGGCCGCTGGCATCCGGGTCAGTTTGAATGGCTCTGCGACGCACAGGGGACGGTTCAGGAGAAGGTTTGGCAGCGGTGGCTCGACAACGATCCCCTCGTCATGATGCAGCGGAACCGCCGCGCTTTCCGGGACACACAGGCGGTTTACGTCGAAGGCCCCACCCAGGATTCCTACAAGGCCAATGAGGGTGCGCGGAAGATGCACGAGGTGCTGCGCGAACGGCCCGCCCGCTGCGCCTTTTATGAACCGGTTGGAAAGCACAGCGACCACGTTCCGGAACGCCTCCAGCGCGGCATCGCATGGGTATTCGGAAAGTTGTAAACCCCTCTCAACCCCAATGAATCGCAGGAACTTTCTCAAACTCTCCGCAGCGACAGGGGCCGCCAGTCTGGTCCCGACCCACCCCGCCCGCGCCTCGGCTGCCGGTCATGCCTTTGTCATTCCAGCGACCCAGCCGTCCCCGGTAACCCGGTTGCCGGATCTCGAACCGGCCCGGTGGATCTGGTATCCGAGCGGCCGCTGCCTGCCGAACACATTTGTCCTCTTCCGCCGCAAGCTCACCCTGGCCGCCAAACCCCGGCGGGCCACCGGCTGGATCGCTGCCGACAGCCGTTATCTGCTCGAGATCAACGGAAATCGAATCCAATGGGGCCCGCCGCCGGCCGATCCCCGCTGGCCCGAGGCAGACCCGCTCGACCTGACATCCTCGCTCCAGGCGGGGGTGAACGTCCTCGGCGCCACAGCCCTGTTTTATGGGCAGGGGGACGGAACATCCCCCCTCGGCAAACCCGGCTTTCTATTCTGGCTCGAGATTGAGCAATCCGATGGGACGGTGGAGAGGATCTGCTCAGACAACGCCTGGCGGGCATGTCTCGCCCGCGCATGGACTCCCGGCCATTACAAGCGCTGGTATCTCCGCGCTCTCCAGGAGGAGTTCGACGCCCGCCTCTACCCCCATGGTTGGTCCACCCCGACATTCACCCCGGATGCAGACTGGCTTCCTGCGATGGAGCTGACCGGGTCGCCAAACAAACCGGCCATCTCCACCAACTTCAACGACTATCAGCTCGAAATGGGCTCGGGGCCTGCCGATGCCACACTCCGGCCCCGCAGCATCCCCATGCTCCGCGAATCTCAGGTTCCCGTCAGCCAGCTCAGGGAATCCCTCTGGCTCGAATGGCGGCGGACGCCCCGGGAGTATTTTGAATGCCGCACACCGGATGCCTTTGTCCCCGTCCGGGAACCGTGCGCAGTGCCGGTCAAATCCACCGGTGGTGCCTGGAAGGTCGAGCTGGATGGCCGCCGGGGGGCGGTGCTGACCTTCGAACTGGCCACCCAGGTGGTCGGTTGGCCCGGCTTCACCATCATTGCCCCGGCAGGCACGGTCATTGAACTGCTCGTCCACGAGGGTCACAAGCCGGGAGGCCCGGCACTGATCAATTCCCACTTCGATTCCTGGTCCCGGTTCATCTGTCGCGAGGGTTCAAACCGCTTCGAGACCTTTGATTTCGAAAGCCTTCGCTGGCTTCAGCTCCACATCCACGGATCCAGCGGCACCGTCATCATCAGTCAGGTGGGAGTGCGCCGCCGCCAGTTCCCCTGGCCCAACGAACCGGACATCCGCATCAGTGAACCAGCTCTGCAGCGCCTGATGGATGCCTCGGTGAACACCCTCCACAACTGCGCCCAGGAAACCCTGGTGGATGGCATGGCCCGTGAACGCCAGCAGTACAGCGGGGATGGCAGCCATCAGGCCCACGCAATCCACCTCGCCTTCGGGGAATCCCGGCTCCCCGCCCGCTTCATCACCACCTTCAGCCAGGGTCAGACCAAGGACGGATTCTTCCTCGACTGCTGGCCCGCCTACGACCGGCTCGCGCGCCTCATCGAACGTCAGCTCGACCTCACCGGCTGGGGCCCCATTCTGGATCATGGCGTCGGGTTCAACTTCGATTGCTGGCATTACCACCTCTACACCGGTGATCTGACTGCCCTGCACGAACCCTATCCACGCCTCCTCCGTTTCGCAGCATACCTGCGGGGATTGATTGGGAAGGACGGTCTTCTGCCCGTGGAGGATTTGGGCATTCCATCCGTATGGATCGATCATAACGCCTACCAGAAACAACGGCACAAGCGGTGCGCCTTCAACCTCTACACCGCCGCCATGCTCCAGCATGCGCTCGCCCCCATCGCAACCGCCCTGGGAGACCATGCCAATGCCGAAGCCGCCTCGACCCTCGGCAAGTCGATCCAATCCGCCGCCATCCGCAGCTTCTGGGACCGCCAGAAGGGGGTTTTCGTCAACAACCTGCCGTGGATCGCGGAGGAGAAAGCCCCCCGCCTCTGCGACCGCTCCCTCGCCACGGCCATCCTCTTCAACCAGTGCCCCGGAGATCGCACCGGCGCGGCCGCCCTTGCCCTCGCCAACACACCGCCGGAGATGGGCCTCTCCTATCCCTGCAACGCCGGATGGCGAATGTGGGCGCTCGCCAAAGTGGGCAGGACGGACGTCATCCTCAAGGACCTGCGTGAACGTTGGGCCACGATGACCTCTGTCATCGAAAACAACACCTTGCAGGAGGATTGGACCGCCCGCCACGATTCCGGCCAGCAATGGAGCCATTGCGCAGTCGCTCCCCTTTATATCGCCTATCAGGGATTGGCGGGGATCCGCCCCCTTTCCCCCGGCTTTCACCGCACAGAAATCCGCCCGCAGCCAGGCGATCTCGAAAGCCTTCAACTCACCGCCCATACCGCCCGGGGACCGATCCGGTTCAGCTCCCGGGGCCTGCGGGGGGACCGGGAACTCACCCTCACCCTGCCCCCGGGTTGCAACGCGGAACTTGTGCTCCCGCGCGAAGAGCAAGTTACCCTGCAAAAGACCCATGAGCAGTCGTCACCGGCCCTCACCCGCTACCTTGTCGGAAATCAACAATCACTCACGCTGAGGTTGCGCCATACGTAACCCGGAGGCATGTTTCTCAATCCGTCCATCATTTATGCGAAAATTTATCCTGCTCCTGGGCCTCCTTCTATGCGCCACCGCTCTTCCGGCGGCCGACTCGCAACCACCTGAGGATGGAGCGGAGGGGGATGTCATCACCCCGCGCACCGTCATTCAACTCTTCAATGGCCGGGATCTTTCCTCCTTTTACACGTGGCTGGTCGATACCCACCGCGACGATCCGCACCGGGTTTTCTCGGTGGTGGATCAGGTGGATGGCGCCCCGGCCATCCGCATCAGTGGACAGCACTTCGGCGGCCTCTACACACGCCAACGCTTCACCAACTACCGCCTTGTGGCTGAATTCCGCTGGGGTGTCTCCACCTGGGGGGCCCGCACCAATGCCACCAAGGACAGCGGCATCCTCCTCCACTGCACGGGGCCGGATGGAAACTACCTCTCGAAAGAGTTCAACGGACCCTGGAAACGCTCCTATGAATTCCAGATCATCCAGGGCGGCGTGGGGGACATGCTCGTGCTGGGTGGATACCAACCGGATGGATCCATGGCAAAATACTTTGCCACCGCGCCGGTCATCAAGGATCGCGACGGGGAACCGTGCTGGGATACCAATGGAGTCCCAACCGAGTTCGAGACCGGACGCATCAACTGGTGGGGTCGCGACCCGGACTGGGCCGATACTCTGGGCTACCGGGGCGGCCGGGATGTCGAAAGCCCCGGCGGGGAGTGGACCCATATCGAGGCCATCTGCTCCGGGGATACGCTGCAGTATTTTGTGAACGGCAGGCGGGTCAACGGGGCTTTGAAACTCAACCACACCTCCGGGCAGTTGATCGTCCAGTCCGAGGGGGCGGAAATTTTCTTCCGCCGCCTTGAACTTCACCCCCTGCCCGACCCCAAATAGGGTCAGGCCACTACAAAACCAATCAAAGCAATCCTGCCGTCTCGGGAAAGCCGCACAGCAGATTCATGCTCTGCACAGCCTGGCCACTGGCTCCCTTGACGAGATTGTCCTCGGCGGACATCACAATCAGCCGGCCTGTGCGGGGATCAATCCTCCAGGCCAGCTCCAAAACATTTGTGCCCACCACGTTCTTCGTGTCGGGCAGGGCCTTCCCCTCAAGAATCCGGACGAACGGCTCCTGACTGTAGGCTGCTTGATAACACGCCACCACCTTCGCCCCGAACTCCGCAACGGATGCCGCATCCCGGGTCATTCCAACCGGCTGAGTGTAGAGCGTGGTCAAAATGCCACGGTTCACGGGAATCAGGTGCGGCGTGAACTGGATCACCACCCGGCTCCCGGCCGCGATGCTCAATTCCTGCTCGATTTCCGAAAGGTGCCGGTGCTTGGGCAGTCCGTAGGGTCGGACACTCTCATTGCACTCCACAAACAGATAATCCAACTCGGCCTTCCTCCCGGCCCCGCTTACCCCGCTGAGGGAATCCGCGATGATATGCTCGCTGGAAATCAATCCCGCCCGCAGCAGCGGAACCAATGGCAGCAGGATGCTGGTGGGATAGCAGCCCGGCGAGGCGATCAGCCGCGAGGATCGGATTTTTTCGCGATACAACTCGGGGGAGCCATAAACAGCCTCCTTCAACAGTTCCGGCGCGGGATGGTCATGACCATAGAACTCCTTGTAAACGGCCGGGTCATTCACCCGGAAATCGGCGCTGAGATCAATGACAGCCACCCCTTTGGCGTTCAACGGAATGGCAAATTCGGCTGCCACCCCGTGCGGAAGGGCGAGAAAGACGATATCGGCACGATGCGCCAGCTCATCCGCCCTCGGCTCGCTGAATTTCAGGGTCCGGGCCGCTGGCAGATGACCAAATCGTGGAAATATCTGGGCCAGTGACTGACCGGCATACTGGCGGGAAGTGACGGCCGTCAGGTCCACCAGGGGATGTCCCAGCAGCAGGCGCACCAACTCCTCTCCGGAATAACCGGAAGCTCCAACAATCGCGACTCTTGTCTTGCTCATAAATGATCTTTTCCAAACCCCATGTCAGGGAATCCAACTGTGCCTCAAAACCAGCCTCTGGAAAATAAAAAAACCCCGCCGGAAAGCCAGCGGGGTTTTTTGAAATGGGAACAGGAATTAACGCTTGCTGAACTGGAAGCGGCGGCGGGCACCCGGCTGGCCGTACTTCTTGCGCTCGCGCATACGCGGATCGCGGGTGAGGAGACCCTCGGCCTTCAAAAGAGGGCGGAGGTTCAGATCCACCGTGAGAAGGGCCCGGGCGATGCCGTGGCGCACTGCGCCGGCCTGGCCGTTGGGACCTCCACCACTGACGCGCACAAACGCATCGAACTTGTCAGCCGTGCCGGTGACCGTCAGCGGCTGAAGGGCGGTGACACGCAGTGATTCCAGTGGAAAGTGGGTCTCGAAAGCCCGGCCATTCACAAGAATCTTGCCGGTGCCGACCGAAAGGCGGACCCGGGCAACCGCAGTCTTGCGGCGGCCTGTGCCGAGATTCAGTGGCGTTTTGACTTCGGGTAATTTGATGTCAGACATGGCAGATAGTCAGGTTGATTCTTAATTGGCAGGAGCCAGCTTGGCGGGCATTTGTGCTTCGTGCGGATGCTCGGTGCCCTTGTAAACTTTGAGCTTGGTGAGCAGAGTGCGACCCAGCCGATTCTTGGGAATCATGCCGCGCACCGCGTGGGTGATCAGACGCTCGGGCGTCTTGGCACGCACCTGTTCGACCGTCCTGAACTTCTCCCCGCCTTTCCAGCCGGAGTAGCTCATGAAGGTCTTGTCGGTTTCCTTCTTGCCAGTCACCTTCACCTTGTCGGCGTTGATAACCACCACGAAGTCTCCAGCATCAAGGTGCGGAGTATACACAGGCTTGTTCTTCCCGCGAAGAATGTCAGCCACCTGAACCGCAAGGCGGCCCAGCACTGCGCCGTTGGCATCAATCACATGCCATTTGCGCTGATCCAAATTCACTTTGGGCAAATACGTTTTCATCTCAAAATCCCGTTCAAAGGAGCAGAGAAAATAACAAATCCCACCCCCGAGTCAATAGACTTTTTGGACAATTTTCATTTCAACCCGGAAATTGATCTGGCATCCCCCCTTTGTTTCGGCTATATCTGTCATCATCGCATCCATGACTTTGGACAATTCCATAGGGCAGACTTCCAACAGGCGAATCGCCCTGATCGCTTCAGTCGTGGTCCTTCTCGACCAGATCACCAAGTTCCTGGTCCTCCGCCTGCTGCGTTACGCCGAGGAAAATGTCGTGATCGACGGCTTCTTCAAATTTGTCCACTGGGGCAACACAGGGGCCGCCTGGAGCTTCTTTCGCGGGAATAACGGTGCCCTGGCCGTCGTGGCCCTCGCCGCACTCGTGATCCTTTTCATGACCCGGCATCATTTCGACTCGAACACCTGCAGCGGTCGAATCGCCCTCGGGCTCATCTTCGGCGGGATCATCGGCAACCTAATCGACCGCCTCCGGGTCGGGCATGTGATCGATTTTCTCTACTTTTACGTCAACAGCGGCGGCAAGGAGATTGGTTTCCCGGCGTTCAATGTCGCCGATTCCGCGATTTGCACCGGTGTAACCCTCATCCTGCTCGCCACCTGGCGCACTGAGCGCAACGTCCGTCCCCAGACGGAACCTTCTCAGCACCCCTCCCCCTGAATCCCCTGTGACCCCCCGCACCGAGGTTCTCGTTGTTGAAAAGTCTGAGTTGTCCATGCGTCTGGACGTATGGCTCCGCACCCGCTTTCCCGCCGTCTCCCGGGGCGCCATCCAGCGCCTGATCGAGGAGGGGCATATCCGCGTCGATGGCAACACGGTCAAACCAACCCACACACCCCGTGCAGGCCAGTCGATCAGCGTGTTCTGGCCCGAGGCGCGCCCCATTGAGGCCAAACCTGAGGATATCCCCCTCGAAATCCTCTTTGAGGATGAGTCCCTTGTGGTGATCAATAAACCGCCGGGCCTCGTGGTGCACCCCGCCGCAGGCCACGACGAGCACACCCTCGTCAACGCCCTGCTCCACCACTGCGCAGGCCAGCTCAGCGGCATCGGCGGCGCGGCCCGGCCCGGCATTGTCCACCGCCTCGACAAGGATACCAGCGGCTGCCTCGTGGTTGCCAAGACGGATGCAGCCCACCTCGGCCTGTCCACCCAGTTTGCCGGGCGTGAGGTCAACAAAATCTATCAGGCCATCCTCTGCGGCGAACTGCCCCGTGAGGCCGGTGAAATTCACGCCGCCATCGCCCGCCACCCCACCCATCGCAAACGCATGGCGGTGACCGATGGGGACGGTCGTGACGCCCATACCAGCTATCAAGTGGTGGAGCGGCTCCGCGCTTCAACCCTCGTGCAGGCCGTCATTCACACAGGCAGAACGCACCAGATACGGGTCCATTTTCAACACCTGGGCTACCCCCTCCTCGGCGATGACACCTACGGCAACCGCCAGAATATTCGCCTCAGGGAGGTGACCGGTTACACTGCGGAACGGCAGATGTTGCACGCCTTCCAGCTCTCCTTCCAACACCCGGTTCTGGGCAAAAAGATGAAATTCGACGCCCCTCTCCCCCCGGATTTCACCGCCGCACTTGATGCGTTGCGAGGGTCCCGAACCACTGCAAAGCGCACCGCCTGAACAGGCCCCGGCCCTCAGTCGGGCTCGATCCGGCCATCCTTCGTGATCCTGACAGGCAGAATGCCCGGCCGTTCCTGGATGGGTGCCCGTGGGTCGCTCCCAAAGAAGGAGGACCACCAGCGGCCATTTTCATCCTTGAAGAACATGTTGTGCCCCCCGTGGGGGATGGCCTCATAACGGGGGCTGTAGGGCCCAAACAGGTTCGTGGAGGAGGAAATCATGCAACTGTAGCGCCCCTCATAACTGTCGGCACAACTGAGGAAGTAGGTTCCCTCCACCTTGAAAATGAATACCCCCTCAAAACCGACATGGTCAAACGAGTCCTTCCCGAAGATCCCCGCACACAACCCTGAATGATGCCCCGGCATGGGGTCCACCCCGGTTGTCTTCAGCCAGTGCCACGGTTCCGCCAATCCGCTCATGTCCGGCTTCATCCGGGCGATTTTTCCGCTGTGCCACAGGTAATACACGGTGCCGTCATCATCCTGAAAGAGGGAGGCATCAATCTCATCCCCTATTGTCCGGTCCGGCTGCACATCCTCGTAGGGTCCTTCAGCCTTGCCGCTGGTGCTCCTGAGCAGCCCGCACCCGGAGGTTTTTCCGGTCCCATCCCACCCCGGAATGCTGTAGGTGAGCCAGAAGGTGTTCTTCAGGAAGTGGATCTCAGGCGCCCAAAGGGGCTTCTTTTTGTCGAGGTAGGGCTTGTGCCAGGGGCTGCCGCCATACTTCCAGACAAACCCCAGCGGTTCCCACTTCACGAGGTCCTTTGATCTCCAAACCTTGATCCCCTCGTTGTAGTCCCAGAACGGCTGGACGGTCCCGGTCAGATACCAAAGTCCATCCGCTCCCCGGCAAATGGAGGTATCCCGCAGGGGGGTCTCCATGAGCTGCCGCAGGCCCGGGAGGCTCTTGCCGCCCGAAGGCCGGGCCGCTGGCTTTGGTCTCTGCGGTTCCCCGTCCTCTGCAATCCCCACATCGATGCTCTGCCCGCCCGATGTCTGGCTGGCATGTACCGCCATGACCACACGACCCTGCTTCAGTTGCGCAAGTGCCCCGGGCGACATCTCCACTTCCTCATAGGCCGTGGCCCAGCCGGAAAGGCCCGCAGCGAACACCCCGTTCAGGTAAATCTCCGGATCCTCATCATAGACCACCAGCAACCGGGGATTCTTCAAGGGCTTCTCCCCCGGATCAAAATCCCGGCGCAGCCAGATCTGCTTCGTGGCCCATTCGGTCCCAATGACGGCTCCGGGCGTGCCCTCGGTGCCAAAGCCACCCGCTCCCTTCTTCCATGAGGAATCATCAAAATCCGGCTTCGTCCAGCCATCGACCGGCTTCTCGAACGTGTATCGCCAGGTCGTCTGCGCCGTGCGTGCCGTGGGGACGGCCTCACGCATCGGGGAATCCTTCGGGAAGGGGGCTGGCTGACCCTTGGTATCAGCACCCTGACCGGCCCGCTTCTTCCACACAGCCTGATCGGCGAGGGTCCGGATGACCAGCCCGCCCACCACAGGCCGGGCCTGCATCCCCTTGTGCGCAGCGCTGGTTGTGATGAACCAATCCCCCAGCGGCACCCGGTTCGGGGTTTCCTGCGCGTAACGGAACAGCGGGGCTGACAGCGCCCGAAAATCGCTGTCGTTCCGGGCCAGTGCGATGCTCCACATGGCCCAATCAATCAGGCATGTATCGGTCCGGTTATCCACCGGCAGGCCATACTTGTTCTGCACCTTGAGATACCAGACCACCTCCGCATCCCCAACCGATTCAGGGAAGAGATTCAAACCGAGCACCCGGTCCCAGATCAGGTTGTGCTTCATCCCCCAGGAACCGGGCAGATGGTATGCCAGCCGGGTATGGCCCTCATCCCCGGCCAGTGTCTGCCATTTCCCCGCGTAATCCCGGGCGATGCCAAGATACTTCTGCGCCTCCACCGGCTTTCCGGCAAATTCACACAATTGCCCGAAGGCCCCAATCCCGATGATCGCCTTGATCGCAAGATTCGCATTCCTCGGCAGATGCCCGAACATGTCGGCGGAGCAAAGCTGGTTTGTCGGATCCAGCCCCTCCTTCACCAGGTAATCAGCCCACCGGTTCAGCATCGGCCAGTAGTTGGTCGCGAGTTGTGCATTCCCCTGCTGCCGGGCCAGCGCCGCCAGCATGATCAGCATGTTGCCGCTCTCCTCAACCGGCATCCGGTCCCCATCCCGGCCCTCCATGCCATACACCTGCCCGTTTGCGTGGGGATAGGTCCCCAGATCATGCGGCGCATACCCGTAGGGCCAGAGAGCGGACGCTGCATAATCCAGAATCGGGATCAGCATCGCCTTGGTGAGCCCGGGGCTGAACAGGAGGAAAAACGGCGCCTGGGGAAAGAGGACATCCACAGTCCCGATGCACCCGTTGGAAAAGTTCTCCTTGGGAAACATCAAGGGATGCCCGTTTGCATCGGCCACGATCTTGTTGCCCGCAAAGGTCTGCCGGTAGGCCAGCACGCAAAGCTGCGCATACTCCGGACCACCCGTCTTCCGCAGATCCTCCATCAGCCCCGCATCAAACTGCTCGCAACGCTTCCGCAACATCTCGTAGTCCGCAGCCGCCCGCGTGAGCAGGGCGGAAGCATCATCCCCGGCCCGCCGCCAGTAGGGGGCCAGATTCTTTTTGAAATACTTGATGGAAAGCTGATCGTCATAGGCCAGCATCAACCAGCGACTAACAGGTTTGGCCCCAACTTTCCCAAGGGCCGAATCGATCGTCATCGAAAAACTTCCCGCAGGAACCGGGTGCATCAGTTCCCCCTTGGACTGTGTGCCACTCTGCAACACCTCCCGCTTTCCCCCACGCTCAACAGACAGGGTCATGCCCGTGACATCCGGTTTCCTCTGTGCCACGTAAAAATATCCCCAATCGATCCGCAGATCGTCCCCCTTCCGGGCCAGCACGGCCTGTTTCCTTGATCCCACCACCGCAGTGGCAATATCCCCGATTTCTTGCGTCATCGAGACGACTTCATCCCCGGGCAGGTTGACCGCCGGCTCCCCGGAGGCTTCGAACGTCAACGCGGCCTCGTGCTCTCTCCCATCCACGGCTACGATTTCCCATGTCAGGTAGGTCACCGGTCGCGACAAAATCGCCAGATCATCCGGCAAGGCCGGTGTCATGAAAGTCAGTTTCAACCGCACCCCACCCCCCTCGAATGTGTAGAGGGTCCGGGTGGGCAGCACTTCCAGATCCACCTGCGGCAGGGCCGGGATGTCGACGGGGGTGGCCCCCATCACCCGCACTGTCTTTCCATCCAACCGCAGCAGGCTGGTCAACCGCTGGGTCTTCCCGGTCCAATGCACCGTCTCGGCATCGGTCAGCTTGTCGGCCGGGGACCAGATGCTGAAATAGGGATCGTGGGCCACCAGGGGAACCGATGGCGGCCGCAGCGTTCCGCCATGTGCCACCTCCGGCAGCAGGGCTGACAACAAAGCCATCAGCAGACCGGTGACGCCAAGGGTGCGCCGAAGCAGTATCAATGGTGCATTCATTTGAAATTTGATCATGAAAAATCCATCCATTCCGGATCTGTTCAATCCGGTCCCCAACCCTGCCACATCATGCAAACCGCGCGGGCATCCCCCACGAAAACAGCTCAGAACTCAAACCGTGGATCCCCGAACTTGTTGGTCATGTAGCGGTAGGCACGCCAGCCGACGTGACCATCCAGGAACAGGATGTTCCCACCCGCCGGGGAACCCTTCTCCAGATGCGCAGTGCGGTTGTTATAGGCCCCCTGGATGGAGGTGTAGCTCCCGTTTTTCCAGATCACCGCGTCCGCCACTATCTCGGTGTCCACGATGCCACGCCCTGCCCTGGGTTCCTGCGTCGTTGTCACGGTCAGGTTCACAGGCACCTGGGGCGTGTTTTTGAGCAGCCACACGTAACCGCTCACGATGTAGGTGTAAAAGACCGCCGGGTTCCAGCCGATATCGTTCTGGTTCAGCTCTTTGTAGCTTGGGCAGTAAAGCACCTCCTTCTTCGCCCCCAATGTGAGCAGGTTTGTGGCGATCGGCCGGTAGAGGTCCCAGGGCCAGTAGCCATTCACAGCATCCGGGGGCATCGCCTTGAGGTCCGGCAGCCGGCTCCGGTTGTCATCCGAATACATCATCAGCGCGAGGCCGATCTGGTGCTGGTTGCTCTTGCAGTTTGCGCGCTTGGCCGTTTCCTTGGCCCGGCTCAGGGCCGGAAGCAGCATCGATGCAAGGATCGCGATGATGGCGATCACCACCAGCAACTCGATCAGAGTGAAGGCTGAAGTTCGTTGATGTTTGGTCATATGGGTGCTCAGGCCTGGGCCTGGCTCAACTTGAGGCTCCGGCGGTGGAACCAGATGGCTGCCAGCAGGAAACCGGCCGCCACAATATAAATATATCCCCCAAAGCCGATGGCATCACTCATGTTCTCCATCCGGGTTGGCTTCGTCCCATGCTTGGTCGCATACCCCACAAACAGGGGCCCCAGCGCACCGCCGGCCCAGCCGATGGTGTTCATCAGGCCCGCACCCGTCCCCCGCGCACGCGGCGGAATCGCATCGTAGAGGGATGCAAAAATCCCTGAATCATAAAGGCATTTGCACACACCAAACACCGTCATCGAAACCAGCAGGGTTGCCGTGCTGGAGGTGTGCCCCACAAAGAAGATGAAGCTCGCACCCGCCAGCAAACCGATGATCTGCACCAGCATCCGCCCTGCGGCAAACCGGCGCGCCATGCTGTCCGCAAACCACCCCGCCAGCGGCGCCGTCACCGCGCTTGCCAGGTGCACATAGACAGTCCCGGTTAAACCGGCAGCGCCGATCGAGTAATGAAATTTTTCCACCAGGAATTGCGGGGTCCAGGTCAGGAATATCACCGCCACAAAGTTGGCGCACACAAAGGCGCACATCAACATCAGGGCCGCAGGTGTCCTCAGGATCACCCCCACCGTCTCCCCGACCGAAAGGCGCGGACCCATCCCAAGACCATGACCGTCCGCCGCCCCCCCCTTCACGCCCGCCGCCGGTTGGTCCCGATCCGGCTCCTCAAGAAACCGGACAAGGAAGATCGCCAGTAAAATTCCCACCGGCCCGAAAATATAGAAAGGCACCCTCCACCCGAACTTCTCAGCAAGGGCTGCTGCAATCCAGCTGCCAAGCACCGTCCCGGTGTAAACCGCCGACTGATGCCACGCCATCGCCCGCGACCGGGTCGCAGCACTGTGATAGTCACTGATCAACGACATCGAGGAGGGAAAGTAAAACGTCTCCCCCAGCCCGGTCAGGGCCCTGACCAGCACCAGCCCCACCAACCCGCCGCACCACCCGGTGGCCAGCGTAAAAAAGCTCCACACCACACACGCCAGAATGATCAACCCCTTCCGCGAGAAACGGTCCGCCGCAATCCCCGCCACCGGTGCCGCCGCCGCGTAAACCCATGCAAAGGCCGACAGGATCCAACCCGACTGAACATCATCAAAATGGAACTCATTCTTCAGAAGCGGCATGATGGAACTGATCGCCTGCCTGTCCGCATAATTGAAAAAGCAGACCATCCAAAGCATCCCCACAACGAGCCAGGGATAATGAGCCAGATTCCGGTAGATTCGTCCCATGGGCAACCTCTAGCAGGAGTGATAATTTTTGAGCATGACGAAAGCGTAGCTTTTGGCCCTCCCGAATTAAAGGCATATTATCGGGCCTTCCGCGATCAGCTTGTGACCCCAGCCGATGCCGACCAGTGTTGCGCAAGATCCTGAAATTCCCCAAAACGGCCCTTCCCCGCCCCCGATTCGGCATTCACCCTCCCCTGTCGGCCTGTCACCTGACACAAAACCCATCTGCAGATATGTCTTCAAGTCATTTGAATACAACGACTTGTGATACAACTTATCTCAAACTTGCAATTTCACCACCAAATGGTGAATAATTCGCCATGTATCAGCGTAATCTGCACCACCACATCCTCACCGCCTTGGGGGATACCCCGGTGGTGTTGGTCAATGGCCCTCGCCAGGCAGGAAAAAGCACTCTCGTTCAGGCACTTGCCGCCGGCCGCCCGGGCTCCATTTATCTCACCCTGGATGATGCCACCGTTCTGTCCGCTGTCGCCCACGATCCGGCGGGCTGGGTGGCGCGAACCCCCGGCCCCTTGGTGATCGACGAAGTGCAAAAGGTGCCCGAACTTCTCCCGGCCATCAAAATCAGCGTGGACCGGGACCGCCAACCGGGCCGGTTTCTTTTGACCGGCTCGGCGAACATACTCCTGCTCCCGAAAATCTCGGAATCGCTGGCCGGGCGCATGGATGTCTGCACGCTCTGGCCCCTCTCACAAGGTGAGTTGGCCGCCACAAAAGAGACCTTCATTGACCGGCTTTTCAACCGAGAAAGCTTTGCCCCGGGCACAGCAGCACCAATGGAACCCGGCTTGCCCTCGCGCCTGATCATGGGAGGATTCCCCGAGGCTCTTTCGCGAAGGGATGACGCACGGCGGGAGGCATGGTTCGACGCCTATCTGACCACCCTCCTTCAGCGTGATGTGCGCGACCTTGCGAACATTGAGGGGCTAACGATGATGCCGAGACTGCTCATGCTTCTGGCAAGCCGGCTGGGCGGTCTGCTCAACATCAATGAGCTTACCCGCACCCTCGGCATGCCACACTCCACCCTCACCCGTTACCTGAGCCTGCTGGAACTGGTGTTCCTGGTGCGCCGTGTTCCGCCCTGGTCCGTGAACCTCGGCAAGCGGCTGGTCAAATCGCCGAAGATCTATCTGTCGGACACCGGGCTTGCGGCGCGTCTGGGCGGGGTGACGGCTGAACGTCTTGAGCGGGACCCCGCAACCCTGGGTCCACTGCTCGAGAACTTTGTCGCACTCGAATTGCTCAAGCAGACCGGATGGTCGCGGCTCCGCCCATCCCTCCACCATTACCGCACTCAGGCGGGGGTCGAAGTGGACTTCCTGCTCGAAGCACCCGGGGGGCGGGTCGTGGGGATCGAAGTGAAATCATCCTCCCGGGTGCAGGATCGGGACTTCGACCCGCTGCGATCCCTGGCCCGTGACCTTGGAGACCGGTTTGTAGGCGGCTTCATCCTCCATCGTGGTGACCAGTCCATCTCCTTCGGTCCCGGACTCACAGCGCTGCCACTCCAGAAACTATGGGAAGGAACCTGACCCGGCGGCACCAGACCCCACCGATTTCTCCACCGGAAAAAAATCCATCGTTGACGCGACCTCGCATCTTTGGGATAAGAAGGGTCACCAAAAATGGTTTCCACTTTGGCTCCGGCCAAAGTCTCAAGCGAAGCCGGCTAGGGGGCCTGGAGGCCCCCTTCCTTTTGTACCGAACCCGAAAATCCATCCCAGAACGGGGCTGCAATCCCTCACCGGTTGAACGCAGGTGACTGAGGCGCAACATTCTGGATTTCCGCCCCATCCGGCTTAGAATGTGCCCCGTGCTAGAGAAGCGTCGCATCGCCCTCACTATTTTTGTAGTCGCACTTGTCAGCTTGATTGTCTGGCTCGTGCCGGGCAATCGTGGGCCGCTTTACCAGGGCAAATCGCCGGACTACTGGATGAATTATAATTACGGCGGACCTTATGCCGACCGCATGTTTCGAGGGGCCTGGGTTGGTTTTGGATCAAATGCCGTTCCTTTCCTGGTGAACGCGCTGAATCAAAAGATCTCCGTGGAGCCAAAAATCTCCTATCGCTCGTTCGTGAGGGGGCTGCCGTCCGGTCTGAGAAGCTTTTTGCCGACGCCAGCCCCTCCAGCGGAGATCGTGCGCTCGCGAGCAGCCTCGGCCTTGGGCATAATCGGGACCGCCTCCCGACCCGCCATTCCCGCGCTTGTTCGCACGATGACCGGGGACGAGTGTGAATTTGTCCGCAGCGCCGCAACAAACGCCCTCAAACTCATCGACCCCCAGGCTGCCGCCCGACCAGGCGTGAAGTGACCACCAACCTCACGCAAAAACCCGGATAAAGCCTCCGGCTCCCGGCCGATTCCACCCTCCACTCGCCGACGGTCCAACGAAATGACCTGCGAGCGCCAAACCTTTGATAAGCGCCCGAAAGGCTATTGGGAGCCCTCTGCCTTCTGTCCCCCCAGCACCCGCTCCAGTTCCCTGGCCTCCGGATAACCGGGTGCCAGCTCCAACGCCCGCCGGATTGATCTCATCGCTTCCCCATTCCGCCTGAGGCGCATCAGGATCGTCGCGCGGGCATACGGTATCTCCGGATCATCCTGCTGCAGCCCCTCGGCCTGGGTCAGCGATTCCAATGCCGATTCCGGCTGCCCTCCCTGATTCTGGGCGAGGCCCAGATTATACCAGGCCCGCGCATGGCGGGGATTCAGCCTGACCGCCATCTCCAGTTCCGCCCTTGCAGCACCCGGCTGGTTCAACTCGGCAAGCGCCAACCCCAGGTGGTAATGAAGATTCCCATCCCCCGGGATCTGCCTCACCGCCGCCTGGAGCGCATCCGCCGCTTCCTGCGGCCGTCCCATCGCACTCAAAAGCCCCGCCAGTTCCGAGTGGAAAGGGGGCGAATTCGGATCCCACGCCACAGCCCGGCGCAGATGCTCCAGGGCACCGGTATTGTCACGCCCCCTCAAATGCAGCCCCTTGGCAAACTGGCCGGATGGCTGGTCGGCGTTGATGTCCAGGCTGTGCTGCAGTTCCGATCCCACCAGGGCGGGGACCTCCTCCGGCCCCTGCGGCCAGACCCGCGCCGCAGCGATCCGCACGTTGCGCGACACATCCCCAAGAGCCGGGCGGACGGTTGCCAGCAGGCGCGGGTCCCCGTCCTCCAAAAGCGGCCCCAGGGCCGTCACCGCCTCGGCCCGGACAAGCGCGTTCGTGTCCAGCACCCCCAGTTCAAGTGCCGCACGCACCCGGGGGCTTCTCCCATGCTGCCCGAGCATGCGCAGGATCACCGCCCGCCAATAGGGAATCGCCTCCCCGCGCAACACCTCCAGCAGCCCCTCGGTCGCCCGGGCATCCCCGGCCCGGAGCCGCGCCAGCAACTGGGCACGAACACGCGTGGGCCGCTGCATTTTTGCCCCATACCAGCGGTCGGTCCATTCGATCGACCAGGCCGCATCCTTGTCCGCATGGCAGCGGTTGCAGGCGTTGGGGATCCCGTGATCCCGCGTCAGCACCGGATCCGGTATCGTGAAACCATGGTCATGCCGCCAGTGGCGCTGCATGTAGGCGGTCTGGGGCATGTGGCAGTTCACACATTCCCCGCCGGTCTCCTTGATACGGCGCGGATTGTAGGCCGAAAGATCGGGATTGATGAGTACCCCGTTTGTGTCATAACCGTAAACCCGGTGGTGCCCATGCCCCACCGGATCGATCACCGGCGCATTGGTCACCCCGCCCCCGTGGCATTTCATGCACAGCCAGTTCCCCGGCAGGAGGGTCTTCATCGTGTGCGGATTGTGGCAATCCATGCAATGAACCCCCGCCGCATGCATCCGGCTGCCCAGGAACGGCGCAAATTCGTAGTCCTCATCCCGGATCTGCCCATCCGGATAAAAGGTCTCCCCCTCATCCACAATGCTGGGATGTTGGTGGTCGTAGAAGGAAGCCCCGGGCTTGAAATCCCCCGTCAGATCCGTGCGTCGGGCATGGCAAAATCCACAGTTGTCCACGGTCTGCTGCCGGGTGAGCTTCTTCAGCGTCGGATCCTTCCCCCCTGTTTTCCGGTGCTGCTCCTGCCACTCATTGTGGGCCCGCAACGGCCCATGGCACGATTCACAGCCCACCCCCGGCTCCACCATGGAGGTGCGGTAGATATCCGCCCCTTCATCATAATTCTTCCGCAGCCGGGTGTTGTGGCACACCGCACACATGCTGTTCCAGTTCATCCCGCGCCCGGTCCAGTGGCCCCACTCCCCCGGTTTCCGGTCCTCCTGGCCATACACGTTGAACCACTGGTTGGAGATGGGATCAAACGAGGCCTCCAGCGTCTGCCATCGCCCCCCCGGAAACGGCACCAGGTATTGCCTCAACGGATTGTGCCCGATCACCCGCTCCGCCCTGAACACCTCCCCGGTCCCATGCAGCCCCATCGTGCAGACCTGCCCCTGCCCGGCCTGCCACCCGACCGATGTCCCCTGTGTGCCATGACGAAACTCCCTCCCGGGATCGAAGCTTCCCTGGTCCATCCCGGCGCTCACCGCCCGTTCCGCAAGTCCATGATTCGATTTGGACCACCCGTCAAAAGCCTCCTCATGACACTCGCGGCAGCTCGCCGAACCGCCGTAGGTCGCAAAAACCTGTTTCTCATCCGGCAGCGAAAACACGGGGCGCACCGGCTCAACCTCCCCCGCCGCCGGATGCCCCACCTCCCGGCTCAGCCAGAACCACCCGAACCCAGCCACCACGGCAACAAGCAACAAAACACCCCAGGCACGCCCCCGGCCTCCCGGCCTCGGCGCGCGATCTTCAACCCTGCTTTGCTTCCTGCTCTTCACTCAATTTGACTCAGCCCCGATCCCATACCACACCGACAATCCAGCGCTATAACCGCTGCAAATCCAACTCTGGCGGTGTCCGACAAATGCCCCTGCCAATGACACCAGCAAACGCATGGAGCACGGCGGCCAAAATCCTATCAGCCCCGCGGTTCTGGATCCAGAACAGTGATTCTCACCCACGCCGCCCGGAGCTTCCCCGCTCACGATCCCGCCGGGTATTGAGAAAAAATCTCGCGCGGAGAAGCAGAGGCGCGGAGAGGAAGTCGCCGGTCAACGCCTCCACACAAAGGCCTCCCCCCATTTGGGTCCATCCACGTCCATTCGCGGTTCCCCCTCCCCAACCTCAAGGAGGTTGTGCCATAAAGCCCGGGGTTGTGCGGATCGCCGCACTACCCCGGGTCCAGGCCACATCGCATCCCCAACCCCGCAAGCGGGTTGTCCCGTCGTGCCCGCCGGGGGGTGCCGTGGAACAAGGGCGAAAACGGTTCAGGTTCCGCTTGGCGATGAATTAACACCACACAATGGATACCGATGAAATAGATTTGATGGCGCGCGCAGACGCCGAGACACGGAGAGGAATTTCTTCTCTGCGTCTCCGTATCTCTGCGGGAGAACATTTTTCAACCAAGTCTTGCAGGCACGATGTGGCTGCATGCCCGGGACAACCCTCGGCACAACACCCTTCGGGGTTGTGGCGCATCCCCCACGCACACCCGGGGTAACGCCAAGGACGGCGTAACCCCGGGCTTTGTGGCAGAATCCCCGTTGGGATTCCCGGACCCGAAATGGGACACCCCCCTACGGTCCGGACGCCTTGTTCGTCGGATTCCCGGGGTGTCGCTCCCGCTCAACCCCGCGCTAATCGCTGCCATCCCATCCGGGATGAAGATGCGCCCCCTCCCCGAACCCGGAGGGTTCCCAGACATTAGCCGGTGGTTGAGGAGCAACGCGACGACACCACCGGTATGGCCCCACATCACACCCGCATCCCGGAGGGATGCCAGCCCGCCACACCTTCACGACCCCATCCATTCCAACCCAACGCCGGGACTCCTGCCGGGGTGCCAACGCTCCACGGAACGCGCCATCCCCTATCCTCTTCTGCGCGTTTTGTGCCCTTTTGCGGCTACATCCCCCGCTTCCCCTACGGCGAGGGAATCACCGGGAGGACGATCGAGGAGGCGTGGGTGCGGTCCCTGTAAACACGCTGGGTTGCCACCTTGTAATCCCCGGGTTTGGCGCGGTAAATGTCGCAGAAGACCTGCGGATTGCGGTCCAGCAACGGGAACCAGGTGCCCTGGATCTGGATCATCAGGCGGTGCCCGGAACGGAAGGTGTGATACACATCCGGCAGCGTCCACTGCAGCCGGCACACCTGCCCCGGAAGCATCGGTTCGGGATGGTCCAGCCCGTTCCGGAATTTTGCGCGCAACGGCTCCCCGCGCACGAGCTGCTGGTAGCTCCCCAGGCGCGGCGCATCCCCGGGTGCATTCTCAGGATCGGGATGGTCCCCGGTGTAAACATCGATCAACTTCACCACCCAGTCCCCATCCGTCCCGGTCGTGCTGACGTGGAGGTCGATCGTGATCGGCCCGGCCACGGTCAGATCCTCCTCCAGCGGCGCGGTGCGGTAAACCATCACATCGGGGCGGCGGGACGCGAACCGCTGATCCTCCACCATGTATTCCCTCGGCATGCCGATGCTGATGCGGCTCGTGAAGGGAACCGGGCGGTTGGGATCTGTGACATACTCATCAAATGCGGTCTCGCCGGTCTCTGGTGGTTGAAATGCAAGGGATCCACTCCCCTGCAGCCACACGGTGCGGTTGACGGTGTTGGAGGGGGGCCAGGATGCCATCTCCCGCCATTCATCCCTGCCGGTCTCAAAGACATGCACCGGCATGACGCTCTCATTGGTGGCTCCCTTCAGGAATTTCCGGAAAAAGGGCAGCTCAATGTGGTCGCGGAAATACTCCCCGGTGGCGGCATGAAAATCGACCGACCCCAGCGACCTCGCCTCGCCGTGGTGCCAGGCGCCGTGCGACCACGGCCCCATCACAAGGCCATTGAAGATGCCCGGGTTGTTCGCGCCCGTTGCCTGGTAGGTCTTGAGGGTGCCGTGCAGGTCCTCGGCGTCAAACCATCCCCCCACCGTGAGCACCGCCGCATGGACGTTCTTCAAATGGGGTGTCAGGTCCCGCTCCGCGCACCAGGCGGCATTTGTGATGTTCGCCACCATGTCGTTCCACGAGGCGCTTTTCCCCTTGTAATACTTCTCCCCGATCCATGCCACCGCCCCGCCCTCCAGATAAAACTGGTAACCGTCCGGCGTTTTGTAATCCAGACCCACCGGTTCCTGACGGGTGGGATCCTCCAACCCCTGATCAAAGTAGTTCCAGAAGCTGAAATTGTGCGCGAGCCAGAACCCGCCCCCATGCAGGCAGTCATCCCCGCCATAAACATCCGAGGCCGGTGCCTGGGGTGAAACCGCCTTGAGTGCCGGATGCGAGTCCACCATCCCGGTCGCCGCATAAAATCCGAGATAGGAAATGCCCTGCATCCCCACATTGCCATTGTGCCCGGGCACATGCTTCACAAGCCAGTCGATGGTGTCCCATGCGTCGGTCGATTCATCCGTGTCCTTCGGCCCCTTTTTGTCAGCCCGTATCGGGCGCATGTCCTCAAACCGGCCGCCCGATGCATACCGCCCCCGCACGTCCTGCATGGCGAAAATGAACCGCTCCCGGATGTAGGAATCCGGGATCCCTCCCGGCTTCCGGCGCACATCAATGGTGTAGGGTTTGAGATCGTAGGGGGTCCGCTGCAGCAGGATGGGCAGGGCCGCCGACTTGTCCTTCGGCGTGTAAACGACCGTGAACAGCCGGACCCCGTCCCGCATCGGGATGCGGTGCTCGTGCTTGGTGTAAAGGGAGTCAAAATCCCGCACCTCCTCCGCCGCTGCCACCGGCGAAACCAACGCCAGCCCGCATACAAGGCCCAGGGCCTCCCACAGGATTGTTCTCATCATTATCTTTCTGCTGATTTGTTTCATGGTTCAAAAAAAGTCTTCGTGCACTGTGATTTTCCCCTATTTCCGGGGCTGCACCGCCTTCGCCGGAGCCGATTCCAGAAGCTTGCGCACAACCGAGATGGGGACCGGCAGGGCGCTGCCGTGGCGGATGCCCTTTGGCATGGAAAGCTTCCCGGAGACGTCCTCCCAGGTCTTCAGGTCCCGCGACTTCAGGACTTCGTAACGGTTGTCCCTGTAAGCATCAAAATAGACCAGGTAATCATCCCCCACCTTCAGCGAGGTTGGCCCCTCCACCCAGTGTCTCGTGAACGGCTCCCCCGCCGGGCTGAACGGGCCATCCGGATGGCGCCCCACGGCAATCCTCAAATTCTTCTGCTCCGGCTTCAGCCGCTCGTCCTTCACGATCAGGTGATACTTCCCCTTCGCGGGCAGCAGGGTGGCATCGATCACGTTGAAGCCCTGCTCAAACAGCAGTCTCGTGGGCTTGAAACTCTTGAAGTCCCGGGTGGTGGTGCAATAAATCCTGTGGTTCGTCTTCCCCTCAGCCGTGCCCTCCCCTTCCGGGAAATGCCCGGGAATCGTCGTGGCCCAGAAAATCAAAAAGTGGCCCCGGTCGGCATCCCAGAAGATCTCCGGCGCCCAGCAATTCATCGTCCCCGGTTCGTGCGCCATCACAGGTATGGCCGTCTGTTCCGACCAGGTGATGAGATCTTTCGATGTCGCGTGGCCGATGGTTTTGCCCTGCCACGCGGTGGTCCAGACCATGTGGAAGATCCCGTCCGGCCCGCGAATCAGGCAGGGATCCCGCATGAGCTTGGACTCCCCAACCATCGGGGTGAGGTAGCTTTCGCCATTCTTCAGCGCCTTCCAATCGTATCCATCCCGGCTCCAGGCCAGATGCAGCCCATCCTCGCCATTCCCGACGAAATAAGAAAACAGGTATGCCTGCCCCCGGGCTGCCGCCCCGCCCCGTTCCATTTCGGGACGGTCGCTCCGGAACGGTGCCGCAGGCAACCCCGCCCCGTTGAACAGGTTCGGGCTGGCCTTCTCATGCCAGCCAAACCGCACCGCCTTCGGCTCCGGAACCCCGGGGCTGGAAACCACGACTTTGGTTCCCGCAATCACCGCCGTGGCGGGAACAAACCGGCCATCTCTGCCGCAGATCGTGAACCAGTCCAGCGGCTGCCCATCCCGGCTCACCAACCCTCCATCCGCATGGTCAAAGCTCACCACTGCCCTCCCGGCGGAGAAGATCGCATCCCGGAACATCGGACCCGATGCCACAATATCCTTCCGCCCGTAGCTTCGGGCCAGCGCAAGTCGCGCCAGACGCCTGCCCACGTCCAGCTTGTTCACGGGATGGATGTCCTTCAAATCATCCACCAGATCGGTGGTGACCACCATGCCGGTGTGCCGCACGGCCAGTGCCGCCGTCTGCGCCTCCCAGATCTCCGGCAGGGCCTCCGCATCCGGCGCACGCGGTGTGTCCCGATCAGAAAAATAGCAGTAGGGGGCCAGTTGCACGTAATAAAACGGGAAATCACCCTGCCCCCATGTCTTTCTCCAACCGGCGATCAGCGCCTTCATCTTGTCCGCATAAACCGGCCCATCCGGGATGTCGATGGTGTTGGATTCCCCCTGATACCAGATCGCCCCGCGCAAGGCGAACGGGACGAGGGGCGCGATCATTCCATTGTAAAGAGCGGTGGGGGTCTGGGCTGTGACTCTCCCCTCCGCCGGCACCGGATCAATCTGCGCCGCAAGCCCTTTCACAGCGTCGAATCCCACCGGGGGAGTCCACGGCTCAATCCGTGTGCCGCCCACAGCGGAAACAATCAATCCCACCGGCACTCCAAGTTCACGATGCAGTTCCCGCCCGAAAAAGTAGGCGGCGGCGGAGAACCTCAGTTTCTCGTTTGAATTCGAGTTGCACAGGTGCCACCCCAGGCTTTTCACATCCCGCACCGGACTCACTCCAGTCGCCGCATTCACACGGAAAAGGCGGATGCCCGGATAGTCCGATCCGGCAAGTTCCTTCTCGTGATTCAGCACAGGCCGCTGCCCCGGTTGCTGCCCGATCGGCTTTTCCATGTTGGACTGACCTGAGCAGAGCCACACCTCCCCCACCACGATGTTGGTCAGCACGATCCGGTTCGCCCCCTCCACCACCAGATTCGATGGAACATCACTTGCCTTCATCGCCCCCAGGCGCACCTCCCAGCGCCCCGCAGTGTCAGCCTTTGCACTGCGGGTCTGTCCCCCGAATTCCACCCGCACACTCTCACCCGGCGCGGCCCAGCCCCAGATCGGAACCTTCTGCCCGCGCTGAAGAACCATGTTGCTGCCGAGCACTGCCGGGAGTGTGATGTCTGCCTTCATGGTTGCGGCCGAAAGGAGAAAGGCCAGGAGCGTGGTGGCCAATGTTTTTGGATGTTTCATGGGTTACCTTCCTGCAACTGAGGCTACAGACTGCAGCGGAATCAAGGTGACAGGCCCAAGCAACCCGGCATCCGCCGGTGGCCAGTCGGCCGCATTGAACGGCTTGTAGTTGAGGTTGACGAAATTGATGTCGTGAAACTTCTGCCACACCACCCCCCGCTGATCCAGATCGCGGATGCGGTTCGCACTGGTGCTGGTGACCTCCACCTCAAGAATGTTCCCCGCCGCCCGGAGCCCCTGCACATCCAGCCGGAACGGCGGCGTGATGAGCGTCCCCAGGTCCCGTCCATTCAGGCGCACCCGCGCACTCTGGCACACCCGCCCGAGATCCAGCCTGTGGCGGCGCCCGGCGGCATCTCCCTTTGGCGCATCGAACCGCAGGGTGTAGAGGGCCGTTCCCGCAAAACTCCGGAGGGTCGCATCGCTGGATTCCCCCCAGGAACCGGGCTTCTCCGTGGAGTATCCGGAAGGCAGAGCCGGCCCGCCACTGAGAAACCGCACCTGCCACATGCCGCGCAGTTCAATCCCCTCGCCGCCCGCAATCCACCGCTCTTCCACTGCCCCCGCTGCCTGTCGCTTGTGAAACGTTCTCAAAATGACCGATCCTCCGGCGGGCAGATTCAGCCAGACCTCTGTCTGACCCTGCCCGTTGGCCCGCGCTGCCACAACGCCGGTGGTGCCGCTCAGCGGATCCATCCGCACCACCGACTTCGCCTTGACGGCCAGGGGCAGCCAGCCGGTGACCTCCCCGATCCCCCGGTTGGCGATGAAATAGTAGCTCCCATCCGGCAGGGTCCGGCGGATGCTCATCAAACCGGGCACATCAAACAGGGTTTCCCTCGGCACCCCGGCCCGCTTCAAAGCCGCACCCAGCGGCCCAACGAGCCAGCCTCCGGCCTTCCTCACCCCGCCACCCGCATCCGAGAAGCTCATCTCTTTCAGAAGTTTCTGAAACTCTTTCCGCCGCCGGTCAAGGTCGCCATTGCCGGGAACGTCCCGGGGCAGCCGCTCCACAAACACCACCGGGCAATTCCCCTTCCGCCCCAGTTCAACCAGCTTCGCAAGCGTTCCCTCCGGCATCAACTCGCACGGGGGAACCACAATCGCCCGGTAACTGCCCCCGCCCAGGTTGATCCCATCCCTGCCCGCACTTGCGCCCGCCAGCTGGCGGTCCGACACGTAGTCAAAAGGGTAACCGCCCTTCCACAGTTCCGCCGCCACCGCCCCAAGCGGCTGTTGCTCAAACCAGTTCCGGGTGTGGACGGTCAGGTTTTTCGCCATGCCGGTCGGCTCGCTCCACAGATCGTGGATCGGCCAGTAGAGAAGGATTCCCCGGTCCGGCTTCCCGGCCTGCAGGACCGACTGGCACCGGGTGGCATAGGCGTTCAAGGCCGGGGCGTCGCGCCAGATGGAGTTGCGCGGATTCATCTCACAACTCGCGTAGAACAGCCAGCCCGGCCACGGTGCCTCATCCGGTGAATAGCAGGTGCCGTGGTAGAACACGTGGTTCACCCCGGATAGAAAAAGGTCGTCCAGCAGATATTTCATATCCGCCAGCGTCTCGGTAAAATGCTCGGCAATCCAGGTGCCGGTTTCCGCCGCCACCAGCGGCCTGCCCGCCACATGGGCTGCGGAGGATGCGAATTTTGAGATCAGCCGGTCCCGGTCGGTGTGGAACATCTCGGTTTCCGGGATGTCGGCGGCGGCATAGATGTCCAGCCAGTTCCCCGGCGAGCCGTGGGCCTGGTCCCGCGTGAGGGAGCCCCGGGCATGGGCCCAGCGCACCCACATCGGCACCGTTTCCTCCGCCATGATCTGGGAGACGGTCTCCCGGTAGTCGCATTTGATCCGCGCCGCCTCATCAACCGGCGTGCCGGAATTGAACACGTCCCAGTGGTCCTGCAAACGATACCCGCGCCGCTTTTCAAACCGGGCAAACAGATCGGGGGCCCAATCCGACTTGTACTCATAAGAGTCGTGATAAAACGCCCTCGGCTTGGCTCCTGTGTAGCCGCCAAAGGCCTCGTCCACCCAGCGCAGATAGTTGGAGACCCCCGCCGGGTTGAACAGGTTCAACATGTGCCCGCTGCCGCCCGGGGCGGCCCGCTTCACTTTCTGGCCGGACGGTT
Source organism: uncultured Verrucomicrobia subdivision 3 bacterium (assembly GCA_903913865.1). GTDB lineage: Bacteria > Verrucomicrobiota > Verrucomicrobiia > Limisphaerales > UBA8199 > UBA693. The sequence continues at coordinate 30,987 of CAIWMU010000098.1, read as the reverse complement.
TCTGGCTCACCGCATAAACCGTCCAACCCGCCTCGGGCGCCACCCAATCCACAGAACCATCGGACCGGATCCTCCCCAGCAAATCCTCCCGCTTTCCACCGGGGCCGAACGCCATGAGTGCCTGCGTCCCTTTCACGTCCAATTTCTGCCCCACCGCCTCCCCGGCACCGGGATGCCATTCACGGTTCACCATGAGGGCGTTTGCCTCGGCATCGGTCACGCGGGGTCCGCCAAAGCACCAGCCGGATCCCGTGGTCATATCCACCTCAAGGCCCAGCCGCCCCGCCTCCCGCACGGTGTAATCCAGCATCTCCATCCATCGCGGGCTCAAAAACGGAATCGAGTTGGATTCCCACCCCTTTGCCTCATATATCGGAATGATATGCACCCCGCCCATCCCCGCATCCCTGTAGCGCCGCAGTTCCTTGGAAAGGTTGTTTGTGTCCACCCCGCTCCCCATCCACCACCAGTAGGCATGCGGCCGGGCCGTTACCTCCTGCCTGGGCCATGACAAATCCCCCTGGCCCGCCCCCGCACGGCCGCAGAGCAGCAACGCAGTCAGGGCAATGAGCACCACCGCCCCAACCCGCCGGTTGGATGCCTCACACTGCTGTTTATCCCGAATCATTCCACTCATGGGTCGGTTCTGTTTTTCCGATCAAGCCCCCGCCTGGCCGTCTCAGGCACCTGGGGGCTGGTCTGGACCGGGATTCTAACCACCCATTCCACCCACGCAAACCAATCCGCACAGGAACCTCCACCTTGAATCCTCCACACCCCAAACGATCGATCCAATCGCGATTCTGCTTGCGCGATGCAGTCTGGTTTCCCTCAATGATGGATCATTTGAACGTGAACGTGATCCATTCCACAGGTCCGCTGTCGGTCCCTGCCCCTGCAGGGCTCTCCTCCCGTTCCATCCCCACCCTTCGGAAGCACCGGCCATGAACCCATCCTCCAAACCTCTTAACACCCTTGCCATGGTGACCCTGGTGGCTGCCACCGGCGGATTTCTCTTTGGTTACGACACCGCTGTCATCAACGGGGCCAACCAATATCTCAAAGCCCACTTTGGCCTCAGCCCCATCCAGGAGGGCATCGCCGGGGCCAGCGCCATCCTGGGCTGCATTCCCGGTGCCATGTTCGCCGGGTTCCTGAGTGACCGCTTCGGTCGGCGCAAGGTTCTCTTTCTCTGCGCCATCCTCTATGCCGTCAGCGGCCTTCTTTCCGCCATTCCGCGCACGTTCATCGAGTTTCTCGCAGCCCGGTTCATCAGCGGCCTCGGCATTGGTGCATCCTCAATGATCATCCCGGTTTACATCGCCGAACTCGCCCCCGCCGCCCGGCGCGGCCGGCTCGGTTCCCTTTTTCAGTTCGGCATCGTCCTTGGAATTTTTCTGACGCTCTTCATCAACGCCCGCATTCAGGGCCTTGGGGATGATGCCTGGAATGCCTCCCAGGGCTGGCGCTGGATGCTCGCAGCCGAGGTTGCCCCCGCAATCATTCTGGTTGCCCTCCTCTTTTTTGTGCCCGAAAGCCCCCGCTGGCTGCTGGGGGTGGGACGCGAGGCGGAGGCCCGGGGGATTCTGGAGAGTGTGGGAGGTCCCGACCATGCGGAGCAGGAGATTGTGGCCGTCCGATCCGTGCTGGGTGAGGAGGATGGCCGGTTTGGGGAACTGTTCCAGCCCCGTTTCCGCAAACCGCTGTTCATCGCCATCCTGCTCATGATGTTCAGCCAGTTCAGCGGGATCAACGCCATCATGTATTATTCCACCAAGATCTTCGCCACCGCCGGTGTCGGGGTGAAGGACTCCTTCACCTCCTCCATGATTGTCGGGCTGGTGAATGTCCTCTTCACGTTTGTTGCCATGGCCTTCGTGGACCGGGCAGGAAGACGCGCCCTGCTCCTGATAGGCCTCTCCATTCAGGTCGTCGCCCTGGCCACTGTGGGCTGGATGTTCCGGGCCGGTTACAGCGGGCTGCCTTTGCTCCTTGCGATCCTTGCTTACATCGGCGCCTTCGCCATGGCTCTGGGCCCCATCCCCTGGATTTTGTGCTCGGAAATCTTCCCCACACGGGTCCGCGGCCGCGCAATGTCCCTGGCCACCTTCACCATCTGGACCTCCTGCTACATCGTCGCCCAGACCTTCCCGATGCTGAATGACAACCCGTCCATCGGCCCGGCCACAACCTTCTGGGTTTACGGCGCCTTCAGCCTGGCGGGACTGATCTTCGTTCGCTTGGCCGTCCCCGAAACCAAGGGCCGCAGTCTCGAGGAAATCGAGCGGTCCTGGACTGCCTGACCTCTTCACCCTCCGCATACAACAACCATCGCAAACGTTCCGACCCCTTCATAAGCATGAAAGTTCCCATTCTCGCCATTGCCACCCTGTCGGCCATCTTCCTCGGCCTCGCCTCCACCCCGGCACATGCCGCCGAGTCCCAGACCCTCTGGAGCATCGGCAAACCCGATGATGCCAACACCGAACTGGCCCTGGCCCCAAAGGGCCACAAAGACTTCAAGGAGGATGGATTCTTTGTCGTGGGACGCTCCGATCCCGCGCAGGACTGGCCCTATGCCCATCCCGGCCCGGGCGACAGCTGGGCCGGTGCCCGCCAGCACACCTTCTCGATCCTGTTCGGACTGGAGTCCGCCGCTGCCGGACAGCCGTGCGTCCTCTCCCTGAGGCTCCTCGACACCCACAGTTCCGGCCCGCCCCGAATGCGGGTGGTCATCAACGGCAAATCGTTCGAGCACTCCACCCCGGCAGGCGGGGGGGATGAATCGATCTTCGGGGATATTTCCAAGGGCCGCAAACATGTCTGGAACCTGAAGTTCGACAGCGGCCTGCTCCGCGCCGGGGACAACGATGTCTCCATAACCCTCATCTCCGGCAGCTGGGTGCTCTACGATTCCGTCTCACTCGAGGCCCCTGCCAGCCTGCAACTCAAACCCACCGCCAGCGGAACCCGCCTGCTCGGTTTGAGTGTCCCTCCCGTCTGGCTCAAGGGGGATGGCAAACCCCTGCAACCGCTCACCCTGACCCTGCGCCACATCGGCGGTGATCTGGATGCATCCCTGAATCTTGATGGAGTCGAGACATCAAAACTCACCCTCAAGAATGGAGTCCGGACGATCGAACTGAAGGCCCCGGCCGCTGAACAATCCCGCACCCTCGCCCTCCGCATCACCAGTGATGGGAAGGAGTTGGCCGCCACGAATGTCGTGATCGGTCCGCCCCGGATTCGTGACATGTGGATTCTTCCCCATTCCCATGTGGACATCGGCTACACGCACCGCCAGGAGGAGATCATCAATGTGCAGATCACAAATCTGGAGACCGGCCTCCGGCTGGCACAGGCCAGCGCCGGCAATCCTCCGGGCCTGCGGTTCAAGTGGAATCCTGAGGCGGTCTGGTCCCTGGATCACTACCTCCAGCGCGCCGATGCCGGGAAACGGGCCGCCTTCATTGATGCCGTCCGCCGGGGGGATGTCGAGGTGGATGGCCTCTACGGCAACATGCTGACCGCCCTCTGCCGCCCGGAGGAACTCGCCCAATGCCTTGCCATCGGTGCCCGGGTCTCGAACCTCACCGGTGTCCCGCTCGAAACCGCAGCCATCTGCGATGTGCCCGGTTACACCTGGGGCATCGTCCCCATGATGGCCCAGGCGGGCGTCAAATACTTCGCCATCGGTCCGAACTACGGCGACCGCGTCGGAACCATCCATCTCTGGGACGACAAACCGTTCTATTGGAAATCCCAGAGCGGCGGGGAGCGGGTCATGTGCTGGGTTGTGGACAACTACCATCACCTCGGGGACCTCGAGGAAAATGTGCTCCAGCAGGTGGACCGCCTCAATCGGAACGGGTTCCCCTACGATACCTCCTTCATTTTCTGGGTCGGGGTCTGGCCCGGCGGCGGCGTGGACAATGCCCCCCCCGATGAAAAAACCGTGGAGAAGGCCATGGCATGGAATGCGAAGTATGCCGCTCCCAGGATCAATATCGGCCTCGCCCGCGAATTCTTCCGCGATTTCGAGCGCAAGCACGGTGCCAGGGTTCCGGAGTTCTCCGGCGACCTGACCCCCTACTGGGAGGATGGCGCGGGATCCACATCCCGCGAGACGGCCCTGAACCGGGCCTCCGGCGACCGCATCTCCCAGGCTTCCACCCTCTTCGCCATGCGCGATCCCCATGCCAACCCTGCTGCGGATTTCGACCGGGCCTGGAAGAACGTCCTGCTCTACAGCGAGCACACATGGGGCGCCTGGTGCAGCATCTCCAAACCGGATGACGCGTTCACAATGGATCAGTGGAAGGTCAAGGGAGGCTTCGCGGATGAGGCGGATCGCAACTCACGCGATCTCCTCAAGTCAGCCCTGCCCGCCGCAAAGCCCACGGCCGACATTGATGTTTACAACACCACCCAGTGGGAACGCACCGACCTGGCCATCGTCCCCCCTGAACTGGGCGGCAATTCGGTGCTGGATGCACGTGGCCGGGAAGTCCCCTCCCAGCGTCTCGCAAATGGGGAACTCGCTTTCATGGCAACTGAAGTCCCTCCGTTTGGTGCCAAGCGCTATCGCCTCAGCGCCAAAGCTCCAACGGCCAGAGGGGCCGCCCGGGTCACCGCCGGTCATACTCTTGCCAATTCCCTGTTGAGCGTGGATGTGAGCCCGCAAAGTGGGGCTGTCTCCAGCCTCCGCCTTGCCGGGGGCAGCCACGAGTTTGTGGACCCCGCCGCTCCGGTGGGTCTCAACGATTACCGTTATGTGCTGGGCACGGATTCAGCCGGCGCCACGAGCAACGGACCTGTCAAAATCGAGGTCCTGGAAAAAGGCCCACTGGTCGCATCGCTCCGCATCGAATCAGACGCCCCGGGTTGCAACCGGCTCGTCCGTGTGGTCCGCGTGGTCGAAGGTCTGGACCGTGTGGAGTGCGTGAATCATGTGGACCGGAAGTCGGTGCGGGTGAAGGATGGTGTCCACTTCGGCTTCGGTTTTAATGTGCCCGCAGGCACGGTGCGCATGGAGACACCCTGGGCCATCGTACGCCCCAACACGGATCAGCTGACCGGTTCCTGCCGCAACTGGTTCACTGTGCAGCGCTGGGTCGATGTCTCGAACCCCGATTGCGGCATCACCTGGGCTCCCATCGACGCCCCCCTGATGCAGGTGGGCGGCATGACGGCCAATCTCCTCGGTAGTGTTGCCTTCAAGGAGTGGATGACCAATGCCATCGATTCACAAACGATCTATTCCTGGGCCCAGAACAACCACTGGCACACGAACTACAAGATCGACCAGCCGGGAGTCACCACCTTCCGCTTCATCCTCCGCCCGCACCGGGGCGGTTACTCGGCGGCCCGGAGTGCTCAGTTCGGCATGGAAACAACCCGGCCGCTCTTGGTGGCATCCGCCGCCTCGGCGAAGGTCCCGGGAACGCTCCTGGCCATCTCGAATCCCGGGGTGCTTGTCGAGACGATCAAGGTGAGTGAGGACGGCAAGGCTCTCATCGTCCGCCTGTTCGGGGTTTCGGGAAAGCCGGAGTCCGCAAGCCTCAGCTGGAAGGGCATGAAACCCTCCTCAGCATGGCTCACCGACCTGACTGAGAAGCCGCTGGCCCGGGCAAAAGGCACCATCCCGGTGCCCGCCTACGGGGTCGTCCACGTTCGCGCAGAGATGCCCTGAAGGGCCTCTCAGACGACCGTCACAGCCGTCACGCACCGCCCGCAGAGTTGCGGGTGGTCGGCGTTTGCCGCGACATCCGGCTCATAGTGCCAGCATCGCTCACATTTCTGGCCGTTGGCCTGAGCGATGGTGGCCGCGAGGCCCTCGGTCTCGCCCGGCACAATCTCCAGTTGGGAGACGTTGAGCAATTCACGCAACGCTTCAGGGGCCGCTTTGGCGAGATCGAGCGCCGTGCTCTTTCCAGTCAACACAACCCTGGCCTCCAGTGCCTTGCCGATAAGCTTGGCCTGGCGGGCCTTCTCCAGCTCCGGCAACACCTGCGCACGCACCTCGAATAATGCCGCCCACAGGGCACGCTCCTCGGCCCCGCGCGAAAACGGCTGGGATGTCCATGAGGATGCATGGACGGAACTGCCCTTGCGGCCGGGAACAAACTCCCAGGCCTCATCGGCCGTGAATGCGATCATGGGGGAAAGCATCTGACTCAACCCCGTGACAAGCCGGTGGATCGCGGTCTGAGTGGAACGTCGCCGGGGCGAATTCTTCGCATCGGTGTAAAGGCGGTCCTTCACGATATCGTGATACACTGAGGAAAGCTCAACCGCCACGAACTGGCTCACACGCTGGTAAACCACGTGGAACTCAAAGGCGTCATAGGCCCTCACCACCTCGGTCTCCAAGGCCGCAAACGCATCCATGATCCAGCGGTCCAGTCCACTCATCTGCTCCACCGCCACCGAATGCTGCGCCGGATCAAAGTCGTTCAGGTTCGACAACTGGTAGCGCAACGCATTCCGGATGATCCGGTAGGTCTCGCTGACCTTTTCGATCCGCTTTTCGCTGACAACGATGTCGTTCCGGTAGTCCTGGGATGCCACCCAGAGCCGAACCACATCCGCCCCGTATTTCTTGATGTAGGCCTCGGATGTCTGCGGCTTTTCGTAACCACCCTGCCCCTGCTTGCTCTTCGAGATCTTCTCACGGTCCTCATCGACCATGAACCCGTGTGTGAGCACGGTGCGGAATGGGGCCGCCCCATTACCCGCCAGGGAGAGCAGCAGCGAGGATTGAAACCAGCCCCGGTGCTGGTCGCTTCCCTCCAGATACATGTCGCACTGGAACGGCAGCGTGGCTCCGCGCAGTTCCGGCCGCTCCGCGATGACCGTCCGTGACGAGGATCCGGAATCAATCCAGACATCCAGCGTGTCGGCTGATTTTCCGACCGGCTCCGGCCCTGACCAGTCCTGAGGCCTCACGAGCGACCAAAGCTCTGCTGCCGTTTTTTGGAACCAGACATTGGAACCGTGCTCCCGCACAAGGGTCGCCACATTCCGCACGATGCGTGCGTCCAAAACAGGCTCGCCGGATGCGAGATAAAAGGCCGGGATCGGCACACCCCAGGTCCGTTGCCGGGAGATGCACCAGTCGGGGCGCCCCTGCACAGCGGCCTCAATCCGGTTCTTGCCCCAGTCGGGCACCCATCCAACACGGTTGATCTCGGCGAGGGCCTTCTCCCGGAAGTTCTGGTGGTCCACCTTGATGAACCACTGGTCCATGGCCCGGAAAATGATCGGTGTCTTGCTGCGCCAGCAGTGCGGGTAGCTGTGGGAGTAATTCTCACGATGGATCAGCGACTTCCTCTCCACCAGCAGCGCAAGCACTGCCTCATTCGCCTCGCTGCCGTTCCCCTTCTCCAGAATCGATTTACCCAGCAGGCACTCGGGCATCTGCTGCTCCACCGGCAGGTCGCTGGTGTGGGCCAGACGACCCTCATCATCCACCGGGGAATAAACCGGCAGACCGTTCTTCAATCCCAGGTGGTAATCGTCCTGCCCATGCCCCGGGGCAATGTGGACAAATCCCGTTCCTGTCGAGTTCTCGACAAAAGAATCCCCGGCATGAAATTTCCCCGTGCGGTTGCAGAACGGGTGTTGATACTCCAGCTGCCCGAGTTGCGAACCCTCGATGCTGCGCTCAATCTCATAGCCCGCCCAGCCGCATTTCTCCGCCACGACCGGCAGCAGCAGCGTGGACACAATCAACGTGTCATCCCCCACCCGCACCACCGAATAGCTGAAGGTCGAATTGTAGGCGATCGCCAGATTGGCAGGGAGCGTCCACGGCGTCGTCGTCCAGATCAGGACTGAAACTCCCGAATGCCCGGCCAGCGGAAACTTCACATAGACGCTCTGGCTCACATGGTCCTTGTATTCCACCTCCGCCTCCGCCAGCGCGGTGCGGCAGGGAATGCTCCAATAGACCGGCTTTTTTCCCCGGTAAACGAAACCCTGCTCGACAATGTCGGCAAACAACCCCAGCTCGGATGCCTCATATCCCTTGTCGAGCGTCAGATACGGATTTTCCCAATCCCCGAGGACTCCAAGCCGCTTGAATTGGGCGCGCTGGATGTCGATGTATTTGCGCGCATAGGCATCGCATGCCTGGCGGATGACTGCAGGCTCGGTGGCCGTCTCACCCGCTTTGCGCATGTCCTGCGTCACCTTGAACTCGATCGGCAGCCCATGACAGTCCCAGCCCGGCACATAGGGCGCATCAAACCCCCTCAGGGTCTTGTATTTGATGATGATGTCCTTGAGGGTCTTGTTCAGGGCCGTCCCGATATGAACGTCCCCGTTCGCAAACGGTGGGCCGTCGTGCAGGATGAACCGGTCGGCCTTCGCACGCTGTGCGCGAATCTCGCTGTAAAGCCCCGCCGCCTGCCACTTCTTCAACCGCTCCGGCTCCCGTGTCACCAGATCGGCCTTCATCGGGAACTCGGTTTGCGGTAAATTTAATGTGTTCTTATAGTCCATTGCGCAAAATAAAGAAGCCGCACCTTATCAGCCTGCATTGGGGGTGTCAACGACCCCAAAACGGCCATGATAAGTCGCAATCGACCCAAACCCACGGGCTGGCCAGCCGCCTTTACGCCCCAACGCGACGGTCAGCCGTCCCCTTTTTGAAGGGGGACCGGATCAGCTTGACCTTGATCTGGCGCAATTTGGCCCGACGCGGTTCAGCAATGGGAACCTCTCCGGCATCCGTCACCGCCACCATGAAATCCACCTGGCTTCGACGCGCTCCCACACCGGATGTGGGCCTGGCCCGGAGGTAGGTCCCGTCCGGCTGCAGAAAGCGTGCCTTGGTGTTGTCCGCCAGCGTTGTCTGGAGAATGTCCTTGATGATCCGCTCCCGCAGATTCCCGTCTTCAACAGGAAAGGCCAGTTCGATCCGGCGGAACATGTTCCTCGGCAGCCAGTCCGCGCTGCTGATGAACACCTCCGGACGACACGCATTTTCGAAGTAAAAAATCCGACTGTGCTCCAGAAACCGGTCCACGATGCTTCGCACGGTGATGTTCTCGCTCACCCCCGGCACTCCGGGCCTCAATGAGCAGACTCCCCGCACGATCAGATCGATCTTCACCCCTGCCTGGGAGGCCCGGTAAAGCGCCTCTATGATCTGTCGCTCCGCAAGGGAATTGACCTTCGCAATGATCCGTGCAGGCAAACCCAGTTTCGCATTTTCAGCCTCCCGTGCGATAAGGCTCAGGAACTTGTCATGCAACTCGAACGGCGCCACGATCAGCTTGCGCATTTTCTGAAACTGGCAGATGCCGGTCAGAAGGTTGAAAAAGTTTGTGACATCCTCCCCCAGCTCCGGGCGGCAGGTCATGATCCCGATGTCTGTGTAGAGTTTCGCGGTGGTCGGATTGTAATTGCCGGTCGCCAGATGGGCGTAACGCCGGAGTTGATGCCCCTCCCGCCGCACCACAAGGCTGCTCTTGGCGTGGATCTTGTATCCCACAAGTCCGTAAACCACATGCACGCCGTTCTCCTCCAGTCGCCTCGCCCACTGGATGTTGTTCAACTCATCAAATCGTGCCCGCAATTCTACTACCGCAGTCACCTGCTTGCCCTTCTTCACGGCGTTCTCAAGCGCCCCGATAATCCGCGCATCACCCCCGGTGCGATAGAGGGTCTGCTTGATCGCCAGCACATCCGGATCCTCCGCCGCCCTCTCCAAAAACTGAACCACCGAACTGAAACTCTCGTAGGGATGGTGCAAAAGAATGTCCCGCTCGCGGATGGCGGCAAAAAGATCCTCCCCGTCCCGCAGTGCCTTTGTCAGGGGGGCTACAAACGGCTCATCCCTCAACTCAGGAGAGTGGTCCCCCTGATAAAACGCCATCAGGCTGCCCGGGTTTAGCGGACCATCTATGACATAAAGATCCTCCTCGGTGAGTCGCAGGGTCTTGAGAAGGACATCACGGATGGTTGCCGGGCATCCCTTCTCGATCTCCAACCGCACAGCATCACCCCGGCGTCGATTGTGCAGTTCGTTCTCAACCGCCTTGAGCAGGTTCGCCGCCTCCTCCTCGTCGATGTATAGCTCACTGTTGCGGGTCACCCGGAATGCCCAGTAGCCGAGCAGGTTCGTCCCGGGAAAAAGGTCTGCAAGATGCCGTCCGATCAACCGGCCCAGGTAAACATGGTCATGCCGCCCATCGTTGCGCGGAAGCTCCACCAGGCGGGGCAAAAGACGCGGAATTTGAACCACGGCCATGTGACGCGTCAACTCCCCGTGACGGACCATCTCAAGTTCCACAATCAGGTTCAGCGACTTGTTCAGCAACTGCGGAAAGGGATGCGCCGGGTCAATCGCCAGCGGCGTCAGCACCGGTCTCACCTGGTTCCTGTAGTAGCTCTCCAGCCACTCACGATCCTCAGGCTCGCAGACCTCCGTGTCCAATATGCTCATCCCCGCCGCCCGCAGCGCAGGCTCCAGTTCCTCACGCCAGCAGGCGTAAAGCTCGTCCACCATCCTCCGCACACGCCGCGCCACCACCCGAAAAACCTCTGATGGGCTCAGGCCATCCATGCTCCGTTCCGGAACTCCGCTCTCAATCTGCTGCTTCAACCCGGCAACCCGAACCTCAAAAAATTCGTCCAGATTCGATGATGTGATGCAAAAAAACTTGAGCCGCTCCAGAAGTGGATTCGTACGGTCGCCCGCCTCCTCCAACACCCGGTGGTTGAATTCCAGCCAGCTCAACTCCCGGTTGATAAAGTCCCTCGGCCCAAACCCGCTTATGTTTTTGTCGATATCCACAGAAACAGCAATTTTACCCCACCCCACCACTCCTGTCAAAGGTGTCAGTCCTCACTTTTGACAGTGACTGTCAATAGTGAGGACTGACACCTTTCCGAGCGGCACCGTTCCTGCTACCTTTTCCATCGTGTATCTGGAATTCTATGGCCTGTCCCAGCCGCCGTTCGACATCACGCCGAACCCGGGATTTCTTTTTTACAGTGTCAAGCACCGGGAGGCACTCAACCACCTCCTCTTTGGGATTCGCGAGCGCAAGGGGTTCGTCCAGTTGACCGGCGAAGTCGGCGCGGGTAAAACCACCCTCTGCAGGGCCCTGCTCGAAGCGCTGGAGGACCGGTTTTCAACCGCGCTGATCCTCAACCCGGTGATGAGCGCAAACGAGCTGATGAAGGCCATCGCCATGGAATTCGGCCTCGCCGTTGGTGGGCATGACCGCCTTGAGACGGTCAGCATGATCAACGCCTTCCTCCTGGAACAGGTCGAGCACGGCAAGGATAGCGTTTTGATCATTGATGAGGCCCAGGACCTAACGGATGACCTACTCGAACAGGTTCGCCTTCTTTCGAATCTGGAGACAGACAACCGCAAACTCCTTCAGATTGTCCTCATGGGTCAACCCGAACTCAGGGACCGCCTCAACAACCCCAAACTGCGCCAACTCCGGCAGCGGATCACAGTCCGCTACCATCTCCCGGCCCTGACCGCCTCCGAGGTGTCACAATATGTCCACCACCGCATTCACATCGCCGGTGGGAACGGCAGCCCCTCCTTCACCGGACCGGCTCTTTGGCGTATTTATCGATACAGCAAAGGCATTCCTAGGCTTGTTAACGCGCTTTGCGACAAATCGCTCCTCGCTGGCTTTGTCCATGATTCCCAGTGCATCACCTTCGGAATGGTCGGTCAGGCCATTCGCGAGCTTGAAGGAAATATTGGCGCATGAGCCTCGTCAACGACGCTCTCAAGCGAGCTCAGCGCCTGCAACAAAAGCAACGGGATCTCCCGCCCCCGCCGCTGCTTCGCTCTGCACCACCGCCACCACCCAACTCCGGGTTCTGGTTACGTTTTCTGGCAACAGCCCTCGCGGTCCTCGGCATCATTCTCATCATCGGCTTCTGGAAACTCAGCCCGGATGCCCACCCGCCCGAAGTTCAGAAGCCACTGCCGGTTTCGACAACTCCCCCTCCCCCCGCACAATCCCAAGCTATGCCGGTGCAACCCGTTATTGCTGAGACAAAGCCCTCCCCAATTCCGCCTCCCCCTCCCGCTCCCCCCATCACCAATGCCCCTGTGCTTGCACCAGCCAAACCGGAACCCTCTCCCCTAAAACTGCAGGCGATCTTTTACACTCCCCGCAACCCCTCTGCCATCATCAATGGAAAGACCGTCCAGATAGGAGACACGTTCGAGGGACTGCGCATCGTCAAAATCAATCCGGATAGCGTCGATCTGGCGACCCCCACCCAAACAAACCGCCTCACCCCAAAAGGGGTCAGTCCTCACTATTGACAGTGAATCGCACCACCACCACCGCGTTCATCGAATCCACCCCAATTTCCACCTCTTTGAACCCTCAAATCCCCTGCTTGCGCCAATCCCGAACCTTGGTAAGCTTAAACCGTTGATTCGCACATCGGGTGATGTCAGCGGGTGTGGCACCTCGTGTCGCTTCCGTCGGTTCGGCAATGGTGGCGGAACTCTCACACCGGACTAAATCAACCTTTCCCTCTTCCCAAACGGGTGGTAGGAAAACATGAGGCTTTAGTGGGCGCGTGGCGGAATTGGCAGACGCGAAGGACTTAGGATCCTTTGGAGAAATCCTTGCAGGTTCGACCCCTGTCGTGCCCACCAACTCATCGATCAAACCACCCCATCTTCGGGTGGTCACAGCCGTCCTGGTTCCAAGCGCTTGCTTTACCCCTGCAAAAAGGGTTCAATACACGGAGCCAACACGGCATGCTCATGGATTTTTCCGTCATCGTTCCTCTTTACAATGAGGTTGATAATGTCGCGCCCCTCACGCGCGATATTCTGAGCGCTTTATCCCAAAGCAACCGAAGCCTTGAGATCCTGCTCGTGGATGACCACAGCTCGGATGGGACCTGGGAGAAGATCGGTCAGCTCCGGCAGCAGGATTCCCGAATTCGCGGATTGCGCCATCAGGTGAACAAAGGCCAGAGCGCAGCCCTTCTCACCGGCTTCCGGCATGCCAGGGGCGCGATCCTCTGCACTTTGGATGGGGATTGCCAGAATGACCCGGCGGACTTTCCCCAAATGGTGGAGGCACTGGCCGATTGTGACCTGGTCTGCGGCGTGCGGGCCAAGCGGATGGATAATTTTGTGCGGAGGGCATCCTCGCGCATCGCCCGCGCGGCCCGGCGCTGGGCCCTGCAGGTCGATTTCAAGGATACCGGATGCAATCTCCGGGTGTTCCGGCGTGAGATCCTGCCACTTCTCCCCCCTTTCAACGGACTGCACCGGTTCATGCCGGTGCTGGCTCATGGGGGAGGTGCCCGGGTCAAGGAGGTCCCCGTCAGGCATCATCCCCGGGCCTCGGGAGTGTCAAAATATGGGGTTTGGAACCGATTGGGACGGGGCATCGCCGATCTGGTGATGATCCGCCTTTACATGCGCCGCCAGCTCGCCCCTGTTCCTGTGGTGGAAGTGATGCCTGATGGCCCGCCGGCCAGGTCTGCTCCCCCAAAGTAGTTTCCGTTTATCCGACTCATGCTCACCGCGAACGAACTGGCTCTCGCCTTCGGACATCAACCGCTTCTCGAATCGGTCACCCTTTCCGTGGCACCGGGAGAGAAGGTGGGCCTCGTAGGGCGCAACGGTTGTGGAAAAACCAGCCTGTTACGGATTCTTGCCGGTCATCAGGAAGCGTATTCCGGGATTGTGTCACGCCGCAGGGGGCTCCGGATCGGCTATCTCCCTCAGGAATTCGAACTGGATACAACCCGCACCGTTGGACAGAACATTGAGGCCGGAGCGGCCGATCTGCTGGAATGGCTTCGCCGGTATGAGTCGGGAGAGTGCAGTGATGCCCAGATGGCGATCCTGCAAAACCAGATCGAAACGGCCGATGGCTGGAACCTTCAGGCCCGCATCAAGGCCTCAGTCTCGGCACTCTACGCACCAAGTCTCGATACACCTGTCGCAAGCCTGTCCGGTGGGGAAAAGCGGCGCGTCGCCCTCTGCAGGGCCCTGGTTTCCCAGCCTGACCTGCTCCTGTTGGACGAACCGACGAACCATCTCGATGCCGAGTCCATTCTCTGGCTGGAGGAGTTCCTCAGCGAATTCCCGGGAGCGGTCATATTTGTAACTCATGACCGCTATTTTCTGGATGTCATAGCAACCCGGATCATCGAACTGGCGGATGGCCGCTGTTTCTCCCATCCGGGCAACTACACCGCCTATCTCGAATCCAAGGCGATCCGCCAGACCATCGCGGAGCAGTCCGAGCGCAGGCGCCAGCGGTTTCTCCGGGAGGAACTCGATTGGGTTCGCGCCGGAGTGCGCGCCCAGCGATCCAAACCCCGGCACCGTCTGGAATCGTTTTATCAGGTCAAAGGCCTGGAAGCCCCCCCTGAGGAACGGGAGATGGACCTGCTCATTCCGCCGCCCCCTGAGTTGGGCGATCTGGCTTTGGAACTGGTCGATGCCGGGGCAAACGTGGGGGATCCCGCCGATCCGCGCTGGCTTTTCCGTTCCATGACGGTTGCCCTGAGGCCTGGCCAATGCACGGGTGTGATCGGACGCAACGGAGTGGGAAAAACGACCCTTCTGCGCATCTGCCTGGGTGAGCGCCAACCCCAGGAAGGACTGATCAAAATCGGCAAGAAGGCTGTGTTCAACTACATTGACCAGGCCCGCATGCAACTGGACCACTCGCGGACCGTGATGGCGGAAATATCCGAGGGAAGCGATTCCGTGCTGTTCGGGGAGCAGCGCATCAGCGCCCGCTCCTACCTGCGCCGTTTTCTCTTTGCCGATGAACGGTTGAACGAGCCGATTTCGCAACTCTCGGGCGGCGAGAGAGCCCGCCTGATGCTGGCAAAAGTGCTGCGCCGGGGCGGCAACGTTCTGGTGCTGGACGAACCCACAAACGATCTCGACCTGCCCAGCCTGCGAATGCTTGAGGAGTCGCTGGCTGACTTCGATGGCGCCGTGCTGGTGGTCAGCCACGACCGCTATTTTCTGGATCGGATCTGCGACCAAATCGTCGCCTTTGAGGATGACGGAGTTTTTGTTCAACCAGGCAACTACTCCTACTATCTTGAGAAGAAAAAAGAGCGGGACGCCCGGAAATCCAGCTTCCGCATCCCCGCCATCACGGCTACAGCCCAACCCGCAGCCGGAAAGACAAAATCCGCAAGGCCCAGGAAGCTCAGTTTCAAAGAGCAGCGCGAGTTGGAGGGAATGGAAGATGCCATTCTGAAGCTTGAAAACCGCGTCGCCGAAGTGGAAGCAACCTTGAACGATCCCACATTCCACGCCACCCGCTCCCGGGAAACCCCCACTCTCGTCAAAGAACTTGAGACTGGAAAAGCGGAGATCGCACGGCTCTACGATCGATGGCAGGAACTTGCTTCGATCGGCCAGGAAGCCTGATTCGCTTTGACCACGACCTGCGATGAACCGTAGAGTTCCTTCAGGTTCAACATGTCAAATCCATGAACAGGCTCCGCACGCTCTGCCTCCAATCATTCCTCACGACCCTCCTGCTTTACGCCAACCCTGAAATGGCGTGGGCAGCAGCATCCGCACCCAACATTCTCTTTATCATGGCCGACGATCTCGGGTTCGGAGACCCGGCATGTTACGGTGGAACCGGCGTCAAAACACCGTCCATGGACCGCTTGGCAAAGGAGGGATTGCGTTTCACCGATGCCCACGCGACATCCGCCACCTGCACCCCCTCCCGCTATGCGTTCCTGACCGGCGAATATCCGTGGCGCAAGGCCGGCACCGGGGTTCTGCCAGGAGATGCCGCCCTTGTCATTGAACCCATGCAGACAACTCTGGCAACGGTGCTGAAGCAGGTCGGCTACCGCACCGGCGTAGTCGGCAAGTGGCACCTCGGTCTGGGGGCCAAGGGTGGTCCTGATTGGAATGGGCACATCCGCCCGGGACCTTCCGAACTGGGCTTCGATTATAGTTTCCTCATGCCCGCCACGGGGGACCGGGTGCCGTGTGTCTTTGTGGAAAACCAGCGGGTCGTCGGACTTGATCCCAACGATCCGATCCGGGTGAGCTTTGGCGCCCCGGTCGGCAACGAACCTACCGGAAAAAAGAATCCGGAGTTCCTCAAACTGCACCCCAGCCACGGCCACGACCAGACCATTATCAATGGTGTCAGCCGTATCGGTTATATGACCGGAGGCAAGGCGGCTCTTTGGAAGGATGAGGACATGGCCGACACCTTCACAGCCCGGGCACTCCGTTTTATTGAGGAGAGCCGGGGTCAGCGCTTCTTCCTCTATTTCGCGTCCCATGACCCCCACGTGCCCCGACTGCCGCACCCAAGATTTGTCGGGACCAGTTCTTCCGGGATCCGGGGGGATGCCATCGCCGAATTCGACTGGTGCGTTGGACAACTGTTGAACGCCCTCGACCGGCTGGGGTTGGCCTCAAACACCCTTGTCGTCCTGACGAGTGACAACGGCCCCGTGGTCGACGATGGTTACCGGGATGGATCGGTCGAGAACCTGAATGGCCACAAGCCAGCCGGATACTTGCGCGGCGGCAAATACAGCAACTTCGAGGCGGGAACCCGTGTTCCCATGCTCGTGCGCTGGCCCGGGAGGATCAAGCCGGGGGTGTCAAAGGCCCTGTTCAGCCAGGTGGACTTCATCGCAAGTTTCGCGAAGCTTGCCGGCACCCAAATCAAGGCCGGACAGGCGCCGGACAGCTTGAATGCCCTCCCAGCCCTTCTGGGCCGCGACCGCAAAGGTCGAAGTTCAGCCGTCGAGCATGCATCGACTTTGTCCCTGCGTCTGGGCACTTGGAAATACATAACATCCTCGAACGGCCCCAAGCAGAACACATACACGCAAACCGATTACGGGAACGATGCCGCCGGGCAGATCTATGACCTTTCCACCGATCCCTCAGAAGGGACCAATCTGGTGACCAAGGCCAGCGATAAGCGAACCCTTTGCAAGGAAAGCCTGAACAAGATCGTTCAACAGGGCAGGATGCCCGGGAATCCCGCCCCCCGTAGTGAGGCCTTGAAATAAACCCAAAGCCCCTTATGCTCTCCTCAGGCAACCGAACCGAAAGGGGATGCCAACAAAACAGCATGCAAACGAACCGCCGCACCTGGCACACCTTCGATGAAATGCGCAAAGACGCCGAGCATGGGGAGTCCTCTGCTCAATGCTCCCTCGGAATTTGCTACCAGACAGGTCAGGGGGTGCCTCAGGACTACGCCGAGGCCGTAAAGTGGTTTCGCCGTGCGGCGGATCAGGACGACACAACAGCGCAGTGCTACCTCGGCTACTGCTACCAGACCGGCTCCGGCGTCCCCCAGGAGTTTGGCCAGGCAGCCCAGTGGTTC
The DNA here is from genome assembly GCA_903913865.1 of uncultured Verrucomicrobia subdivision 3 bacterium. Lineage (GTDB taxonomy): Bacteria > Verrucomicrobiota > Verrucomicrobiia > Limisphaerales > UBA8199 > UBA693. Next base: position 13,621 of record CAIWMU010000098.1, on the reverse strand, counting down.
AGGGAGGCTGCAGAACGGGGCGATCCCGCAGCACAGTTCAACCTCGGCGTCCTCTACGAGACCGGGCAGGGAGTTTCCATGAACTACGTCGAGGCCGTAAAATGGTATCATGCCGCCGCCGATCAGGGGGAACCCCAGGCACAGTTTAATCTGGGTGTCTTTTACGAGACTGGACAGGTTGTTCCCCAGAACCTTGAGGAGGCTGTGAAATGGTATCGCCTCGCAGCCGAACAGGAATGCGCACCCGCACAGTGCAATCTGGGCCTCTGCTACAAAACAGGGAGGGGCGTGCCGCTGGATGTCAGTGAGGCTGTCCGTTGGTTTTGCCGCGCCGCAAGGCAGGGTGACAAAACGGCCCAGCACAATCTGGGTGTTCATTATGCCAGCCTTGAGCCCACCGAAGAGACGTCCGCCGGGTTAGAAATACCTGCCACAGAAGAATCTGATCAACGCTAGTCCGCGTTTTCTTTTTGACTGCGTCTCAAGGTTGCGGGATTGTATTCCCCCTGCATGGCAAAAATCCAACGCGCCTTACTCTCGGTATCAGACAAAACGGGTCTTGTGACCCTGGCCCAGGCCCTTGTGGCTTCTGGCGTCGATTTAATTTCAACAGGTGGCACCGCCAAAACCCTCAGGGAGGCAGGTTTGACCGTCACAGATCTCAGTGCCTTCACCGGGTTTCCAGAGATGCTGGATGGCCGCGTGAAGACGCTCCATCCACTGGTTCATGGAGGCCTGCTTTACATTCGGGGCAACGAAACCCACGAGGCAGCAGTGGCCGCCCACGGGATCCGGCCCATTGACCTCGTTGTGGTGAACCTCTACCCGTTTGAGCAAACGGTTGCCCGACCGGATGCAACACTTCACGACGCCATCGAAAACATTGATATCGGCGGCCCCTCCATGCTGCGCAGCGCCGCGAAGAACCACGATAGCGTCACGGTGGTCATCGATCCATCCGACTATGCGGAGGTGGCCCGCCAGATTGAGTCAAACGGAGGCACAACGCTGGAACTGCGTCGGCAACTCGCGGCCAAGGTCTTCGCCCGCACCGCCTCCTACGACGCGGCAATTGCCTCGCATCTCCAAAAAATCTTCACACCTGAAGCAAGCGCTTCGCTGCCCCAGAGCCTGTCACTGCGTGCTCCCCTTGCCCAGCCGTTGCGCTACGGAGAGAACCCCCACCAGCAGGCCGCCCTGTATGGCGATTTTCACAAGCACTTCGAGCAGTTGCACGGGAAGGAACTCTCCTACAACAACATTCTGGATCTAACCGCTGCGGCGGCCCTCATCAATGAATTCCAGGGCGAAATCCCCACTCTGGCGATCCTGAAGCACACCAATCCTTGTGGTGCGGCTCAGGCCGACGCCTTGCGGAGTGCCTGGCAGAAGGCCTATGCGACGGACCGTCAGGCCCCATTCGGCGGTATTATCGCCGTAAACACTCCACTGGATGGTGATACAGCCCAGGAAATCGCTGGCATCTTCAGTGAGGTCATTGTGGCCCCTGACTTTTCACCGGCAGCTCTGGATGTTTTGCGGCAGAAAAAGAATTTGCGACTCATTCGGATGCTCAAAACTCCGGCCCCTTCAAATCTCTGGGACCTCCGCGGAGTGGGCTCTGATTCCTATCTCTTACAGCAGCGCGATACCCGGCGCACTGGCGCAGCCGATCTGAAGGTCGTGACGCAGCGTCAGCCCACTGAGAGTGAACTTCGTGCCATGCTGTTCGGCTGGCGTATTGTGAAGCACGTCAAATCCAACGCGATCGTTTATGTGGCGGAAGACCGCACACTCGGGATCGGGGCCGGTCAGATGAGCCGGGTCGATGCGAGCCGCATCGCAGTCTGGAAGGCTGGCGAAGCGGGACTGTCCCTCAAGGGCAGCGTTGTGTGCAGTGATGCCTTCTTCCCTTTTGCGGATGGGCTGGTGGCAGCTGCGGAGGCCGGCGCGAGCGCCGCAATCCAACCCGGCGGATCGGTCCGCGATACCGAGGTCATCGAGGCTGCAAACCTACGCAACCTTGCGATGGCTTTCACCGGAACCAGGCACTTCCGTCACTGAGTGAATCTCGTAGTGAGCGGAATGCCCTTGAGCATCGCCATCGTCAGCTCAGGAAGTAAATCAAAACAATCTGGGCAAGGGTGACGCCCACGATCACCGCCCAGGCAAGCCCTTCGCGAAGCATTCCGGAACTCTGCCTGGCACTGCTGAGCCATGCTCGCATGCGGGCAGAACCGGCGCCAATTACATCACCATTACGAACGGTTCCCTCGCGAATCGCCTCACCGTTCAGGGTGGTGACAGCCTCCGGTCTGGTGAAAATGAGCAGTCCATCCTTCCTGCTCAACTCAATCCGGAAATGATCCTCCCAGACACCCCCATCCTCCAACCGGAGATCTGCGGCGGCCTGGCGCCCCACATTAAAAGGAAAACGGCGGGCCACCACCTCGGTGCCCGCCTTGTTTCCTGAAAGAACTTTCAACAGGATCATTTACCAGATCTTGCGCTCAACATGGATCGTGTCGCCAGGATAAACCTCAAGATCCAGCTTCGGATTCTTGAGCGCCTTGGTCACATCAACAATGAATGTCCGTCCATCAACCCGCGTAAGCTGCACCTTGTTCTTCTTTGCGAAGTCAGTGAAGTCACCGGCGGACTGGAGGGCTTTAATGACGGTCAGACGACTGATGTAAACCTGCCTGCCCGGAGACCGAACCTCACCACCTACAGAGTAAAAGCGCGTGCTTTCCTGCTGCTTCACTGTGACGGTCAGGTTCACGTACAGATTCGGCACGTAACACGCACGGATTTCCTTCTCCAGTACACCGCGCAACTTGCCTGCAGCGGTGAAGGTCTTGTTGTGAAGAAGAGTGATCGTCCCATCCGGCTTGATTCGCTCTTCGAAGGGCGCAGTGGGAGTGGGAAGGTCAGAGAATGTAACAACAATGGAATCCCCCGGTCTGAGCATTTCCGTTGTCCCTTCCTCGGTGACTGGCGCCGGGGTCGGGGTCGGTGCCGCCACCGGCGGGGTGTTTGAAACTCCAGGATCCACAAAGGAACCCTCAGGGGAGGTTGTTTGGCATCCTGAAACGATGCACACTGCAGCCAATCCCGCCAATCCCGCCTTCCAGCGGCCCATTATCATGTTAACAATATTCTTCATTCGTTCTGCTGGTCTTCCAAGTCCTTTCCAGGGTCTCGACATCAATACTTCTTCTTGATCTCCAACTTGGCTTGGTCGCCGGGAGGCTTGCCATCCTTGTCCTTCTCCTTGCCTGCGGCAGCCGGATCCTGGTCGTCGTTGCGCGAATAATAATCGTGGTAATAGCCACTGTAGTAGTAGTAGCTCTCGTCCTGAGACATGTTGATGTTGTTCAACACAATACCCATCAGATTTCCACCCACCTTTTCGATCATCTGCTTGGCGCGGATGTTCATCGGTTGCGGATAACGGCGGTATTGAATGACCTGAACAACCATGTCCACTTCGCTGGCCAGAATGGACGCATCGCTCACACCCATGACCGGTGGGGAGTCGAAAAACACGAAATCATAGTGCTGCTTGAGTTCGGTGATGAGTTCCTTCATCTGGAGGGAACTCAGAATGCCGAGAGAACTGCTGGGCAGCTTGCCGCTGGGCATGAAGTCGAGCGTGGGAACAGTGGTCCGCTGCACCACCTCTTCCAGCTTGTTCTGACGCAGCAAAAGGTTCGTCAACCCGATGCTGTTCGAAACCTTGAGCATTTTGTGAAGGGTCGGACGCCGAAGGTCGGAGTCCACCACCAGCACCCGGGATCCGCTCTGAGCGAACACTGCGGCCAGATTGAACACCGTGGTTGATTTTCCTTCACCGGCACCTGCGCTCACAACGGCGCATGTGTTCAACTTGTCATCCTTGCGGGAGAACAAAAGGTTCGTGCGCAGCACACGATAGGCTTCCGCATGAGGACTTTCAACACCCTCATCCAGTAGAATACCGACGTTCTGCGGAATAACACCCAGCACGGGAGCACCCAGGGCGCGTTCAACATCATCAATCGTCTTCACGCTGGTATCCAGGTATTCGATGAAGAATGCGAGGCCGACACCTACAACAAGACCGATAATGACACCCAGGGCGATGTTCAAGGGCTTGTTGGGCTTGCTCGGACGCAGGCTTGCCTTTGCCTTGTCAACAATTTCAACAACGCCGCCCGTCGGAAGTTCCACATCGGTCCGTTCGGCGTAGAGCTTTGCATTCAACAACTGACGGAACCGTTGCATCTCTTCCAGTTCCCGCTTCGCTTCAAAGTAGGGACGGCTGCGGTTCGCCTCTTGAATATCCAACTGCTTTGAGGATTCAACTTCACGCTTCAGATTCTCCAACCCCTCCTTGAGGGATGCCACCCTTGCGTCAAGGCCGATCAAAATTCCCTGAACCCGCTTGGTGATCTTCGTCTGCAGATCCTTCACCTGGTCGCCCAATTTAAGCACTTCAGCATGCTCGGGACCGTAATCCTTACGCGCGACAACCAACCTCTGCTCAGCCAGGGTCAGCTGCTCCAAAAGCGAGGACAGAAGAGGATCCTGGGCTGCCGTGGGGATTGCCTGAGCCAATTCATCAGGAGGAAGCTTCTTGAGCCTCGTCAGGAGGGTGTCCTGACGGACAAACTCCGCCTGGGACTCGATCCGAAGCGCCTCGAACTTGCGGAGTGTTTCAGCGGTCATCAGCATGGTTCCGCCGTTTTCCGATGCCATCATGTCAGGAATGTTGAGATCCGTCCGCAACCTCTCAACCTCCGTCTGCTTCTCCTTGATCTTGACGGCCTGCTCGACAAAGCGCTTCTCCAGCGAGTCAATGCCACGCATGCTCGCGTCGCGGCGCTGCTTCTGACGGTGATCCTTGTAACTCTCAGCAATCTTATTGGCAATGTCGGCAGCCTCCTGGGCGCTTTCACTCCAGACACTGATTTCGATCAAACTCGTATTCCGTGTGGGCCGGAGATCCATGCTGTTCCGAAGCAGGGTCATCGTCTCCGACGACTTCAGGGTATCGGTCCCCATAAATTTTTTTCCCCACTTCTGGCGCAGACCCAGATCTTCAACCACCCGGTCCAGGATTAACTCCGACTGGATGACCTCAAACTCTGTCTGAATGAAGTAAGGGTCATACGCCATCGGCATCTGCTGGGAAACCAACCCCGCAATATCCGGGGCATCCCGTTCAATCTTGATACGGGCCTTGCTCGAATACTTCTCGGTGAGGATGAAGGTCACCAGCGTAGAGGTGATCACCACCAGCAAAAAGACGGCCAGAATGACGGTCTTGCGGATGCGGATGATACGCCAGTAATCGAGAAAGTGCAGCTTGGCTTCCTGAGCCGACTGTGTTTTTAACTGATCCATAAATTAAAGAAAAAGGGGGCCAGTCATGATAAACCAAGCCCCCGAGTCATTACAACCAACAATATCAATAACGGGCTGTCACGCCCAAATAAACCCTGTTACGGGTGAAACTGCGACCGGTGTCGGAATCAAGACGATCAAGGTTGTAACCCGCATTTGCCGAAAGGTGCTGGTTGATGCGATACTCCAGATTCAAGCCGGCAACAAAGAAGGTGTCGGTCTTGTTGTTGTAGAGACCGCCGTTGTAATCAGAGTTTTGAATCTGACCCAACAGGCTGCCGTAAATCTTCGAGGTGATCCGATGCGTCACAGATCCATAAACAACCAGACTCTGCGCATCCATCGTGAATCCTGCTCCCTGAAAACCAACCAGATCGGTGGCTGTCCGGTCATAGGTCACGCCCACTTCAATGGAACTTTCCTGAGCGTAGGTATACCGGACGCTTGCCTGTGCGTAGGGACTGACTTCCGTGGAGGAGGACGGATCGTTGTAATAATCGCTGTATTCCGCACCACCCCTCAGGGATGCCGTAAAGTCCGGAGTAAAGTTATGGTCCACACCGAGGTAACCGGTGTGTGAATGTGAATTGCGGACATCACTGATGATTGGTGTCAGACCGGAGAAAGCGATCGGGAGGCCGGAGTTATAATCGCTGGCGCGGAAACGGTAACCGGTGATCAACCGCGTCTCGGGGGACAGCTGGACGAGCGCCTCAATCGGCACGGTCTGGTCAACGCGATCCAGAATCGAGGACAGATACTGGTCGTCGTAATTAAAGTAGGCATTGTCATACCCGACTGTCGCACCGAGCGTGCTGCTCAGTTGGGTGGTCACCTTGGCACGACCGAAGTTACGAATGTTGTTGCCCGAGACACGTTGGAAGGTATCGAAGGCATTGCCGGCACGAAGCATGTCCGGTTCCTGACCGATGACAAAACTATCGCTCACTTCAGCGGAGAGGCGCTCCGTGAAACGGTGCTCCAGATTGCCTTCCAGAGAATGGGTGTTGTCGGTCTTGTCGGCGCGGAGAGCCGGGCGATTTTCATAATACTTCATCGCGTAGGTGTAGCCGAGGGAATAGCTGGTCTGGGGGGTGGACCAAGCCAACTTCAACGAGGGGCTTACGTCATAGCCGAAGCTCTCAGTGACCAGACCGGAATTGCTGGGAACCGAGTTGACGTTGTCGTCGTAGAACCCGCGGAGGGACAGTGCGACGCTCCAAGGCTTCGAGCTGTCTGGATTAGACATGCTCTGGGCTTGGGCATTTTGAAAGCCAGACGCGCCCAGCGCGACCAGTCCTACTGAAGCAACGATGTTTTTCATATGTATCAACTTAAATCACACCCCGACTTGTGGTGCCGTCTTTTATTAAACAGAACCGTTTTACAGAACAACCGCAAAGTGTGTCAACAAAATATTCCACATTTTCGACCAGCGCCAACACCCGTTACGCTGACCAAGCGTAGAACTTCATGACGGACCTCTTTGGACCTTCGTAAATCTGCTTACCCTAATTGACTCATACTTTGCTCTTTTGTTCAAACCATATTTCCATTTTTTTGGATATTTCTTTCTCCTCCACGCGCATATATCACAGGTTGAACTGTAACCGACAGCCTCCACATGCGTCTGGTGTAGAGGCGGGAGCAGCAGTTGGTCGTCATGGCATATGCCCAAGCAGTTGCGACCCGACCCCAAACAACACGCATAAATATGAAATACAATAAAGTTACCCTGATCGCCGCTCTGGCCGTTGCCGGTATCGTCTGCATGGGATCCACCGCCACCGCACAGGACGCCAAACCCGATAAAAAGCCCGCAGTTGGCCAAAGGTCACCCGCCGGGCGCCCCGGCGCTCGCATTGCCGAGGAACTCAAGCTCACCGAGGAGCAGAACAAGAAGTTCCAGGCCGCCATGGCCGAACAGAGGGAAAAAGGGACCAAGCTTCGCGAGGATTCCTCCCTCACCCCTGAGCAGAAGCGTGAAAAGGGTCAGGCTCTGCGAACCGAGTCCCAGAAAAAGCTGAAGGAAATTCTCACTCCCGAACAATACCAGCAGTGGGAGAAGATGCGCTCACAGCCCCGTCAAGCCCGTCCCGGTGGCCCCGGCGCTCCTGGCGGCCCCGATGCCAAGCCCAAGAAAAAGGCCGAATAACCCTTAAACCCGCAAATCGGCACGGACGCAACCTGGCGATCAGTGCCCCAGACCCGAAACCCTGCCACAACCCGGCAGGGTTTCTTTCTTTCCGCATCCGTTGGCGCGGGACCACCCGGTTCCCCGGCTCAACGGCTCACAAGTTTTCTATGCTTCGTGAATGCTCCTCGCAGCGAACGCGAGAGTTCGTCCTGCAGTTCCTGCATTTCACGATAAATCTGGACGTTTGCAGCAATCGGAGCCGCCGTCCCGGCGGGATCGATCTTCACGAATTGGTCGGTGATCTCTCCAATCCCCACCTTCTCACCCTGCTGCAGGCGCCAGCACCAGAGGGCCTGCAGACCGGCACCGTAGGCCGCCCCTTCGCTTTCCCGTAGCGTCACCACCTCCGCATTGAACACGTCGGCCATGATCTGGCGCCACACCTTGCTCTTGCTCCCGCCACCGGTGGCCCGGATCTGGCTGGGTGTCACTCCCAACGCCCCCAACCGCCTCAAACCATAATTCATCCCCAGGGTAACCCCCTCCATGGATGCCCTCGCAAAGTGGGCAGCCTCGAAAGTTCGGTGGTTCACCCCAAACCACACGCCCGTTCCCTCTGGCACATTGGGAGTCCGCTCCCCTTCAAAATAGGGAAGCAGCATTAGCCCGTTGCACCCGGCGGGAATCCGGCCGGACTCCTTCGCATAACGCTCGTGCGTCCACTCGAAATCCGCCCGCACCATCTCGGTGGCCACTGTCACGTTCATCGTACAAAGCAATGGAAGCCAACGGTTTGTCGAGTCGCAGAACGCCGCGATCTCCCCGTCCGGATCAATCACCGCCTTCTCCGCACACGCATAAATGGTGCCGCTGGTTCCAAAGCTCGCAGTGATCACCCCTTCCCGGGTGTTTCCTGTGCCGATTGCCCCCATCATGTTGTCCCCTCCCCCGGCACTGACGAGGATGCCGGCAGGCAACCCCAACAGCTTGGCCGTCGATTCCTGCAACCGGCCCGCAGGTCGTTCGCTGGATTGCAACGGGGGCAGTTTTCCCTCCAGATCCGGATCAATCGCCTTCAGGACCGCCGGAGCCCACTTGCGGGTGCGAACATCCAGCAAGGCTGTCCCGCTGGCATCCCCATATTCCATGGATTTTTCCCCAGTCAGCCAGAAATTCAGATAATCATGCGGCAGGAGGACCGTCGCCAGCTTTGCAAAATTGGCCGGCTCATGCTTTTTGAGCCACAGAATCTTTGATGCCGTGAATCCGGGCAACACAGCGTTTCCCAGAGCTTTCACAGTCTTTTTCAGACCTCCAACCGCCCCCATGATTTCCTCGCACTCAGCCGCCGTGGTCGTATCGCACCACAGTTTGGCGGGACGAATCACGGCTCCCTGCTTGTCCAGTGGAACAAAACCATGCTGCTGCCCGCTCACCCCGATGGCCTTCACTTCGGCCGGGGAGGCTTTCGCCTGCCGCAACGCCTTCCGTATGGCACCGGCCGCAGCCTCGCACCAGACATGAGGATGCTGCTCCTTTGCCCCGGGAGGAAGCCCTGGCAACAGGTCATGCGATTCCGCCGCTGCACCGAGCACCTTCCCGCGCACCGCGTCAATCACAAGGGCCTTGGTCGATTGTGTGCCGCTGTCGATCCCGATCAAAAGTGTTCTCATAATGTCTGGTTCGAAAGCAGCATTACCAAGCCCCCCTGCCTCTGGAAAGCCTTAACCGGCTTGTCCCGACAATAATCCACCCATGCTCCGAGGCCCCGCCACGGATCCCTGCCAACAATCGATCCCGCCCGCTTGACCCCAAGCCGTGCCCGCCTCATCCTGTATGAAATTATTATCAATGCCGGCAATTGAAGTCACCAACCTGTCCAAGGCATTCCGCACCTACAAAAAGGTGCCGGGGTTCACTGGTGCCATCCGGGGGCTTTTCCGGCGCCATTACGAGCAGACTGAGGCGGTCAAGGATGTCAGCTTTCGTGTGGAACCGGGGGAGTTTGTTGGATTTCTAGGCCCGAACGGGGCAGGCAAGACAACCACCCTCAAGATGCTGTCCGGGTTGCTCCACCCCACCGGGGGGACGGCAAAGGTTCTGGGTTACGTTCCCTGGGAGCGGGACGATGGATACCGCCGCCAGTTCGGCCTGCTTTTGGGACAGAAGAACCAGCTGTGGTGGGACCTTCCAGCCCGGGAATCGTTTGAGCTAAACGCCGAGATCTACGGTCTCGACAGGAAGGTCATGGAGCAGCGGGTCGAGGAAATGACGACCCTCCTCAAGGTAGGGGAGAAGCTCAACGTCAGCGTGCGGGAACTCTCGCTCGGTGAGCGAACCAAGATGGAGTTGATCGCAGCCCTGCTGCACCAGCCGAAGGTTCTTTTCCTGGATGAGCCCACAATCGGCCTGGATGTCGTCTCTCAAAAAATTGTCCGGGAATTCCTCCGCGAGCACAACACCAGGCACAATACCACCATCCTCCTCACAAGCCATTACATGGGGGATATCCAGGCCTTGTGCGACCGGGTGATCATCATCGACCATGGCTCCCTGTTTTTTGACGGTCGACTGGCCGAGGTGGTCGATCGTTTCGCCGATTCCAAGCTGATCACCATCCGGTGGGAATCCTCCGCCGACCACGTTGCGGCAGGGATCGAAAAGTTCGGCGAGGTGGTGGAGCAGACCCCGGTCAGCGTTCAACTCAAAGTCCGCAGGGACCGCGTCATCCCTGTCTGCAAGGGACTGCTCGATGAACTTCCCGTGAGTGATATCGACATCCAGGAAGTTCCCATCGAGGAGGTCATCCGGCGGATTTTCGCCCGATAACCCGACCCGTCAGGCATGGGTCCGGCGGCGCCACATGATCACCAGACCGCCGAGCCCGCCAAGGAGAAGTCCGCTCACCGCAAAGGCCCCGCTGTTGGCCACGTGTGGGAATGCCCAAATCGAAGCCGCCCCAAGCGCTGGACCGGCGAAGTTCCCCAACCCTATCGCCGCCTCATGGATTCCCCCATGCTCTCCTTTGGCCTCGCTCCCGTGCATCGAATAAAACAACGAGGAGTAATAGATCAGCCCCAGCGCTCCCCCAAGCAGCATTTGGGCCAGCATCAACGTCCAGAGCTTGGGCACCATCATGATCACCGCGAAGGATCCCACCAACGCCAGGTAGGCGCCCAGCAACCAGCCAAATCGGAAGTGCCATCCATTCCAATACCATAGAATGCAAAAGGCACCCAGCCGGGCAAAACACCAGATCGAACAACAAAAGCCCGCCGCCATCGTGCCCAGGCCCAGGCTGCCCGCCAAACCGGGCATCACCGCCACGAGGGTATTGATCGCGATATAGGCAAAGGGGTTGGACAACCACGCCATACGAAGGAAAGTTCGCGCCACGGCCGCAGGTTGGGCCGCAAACTCTTCATCGGCCTCATCATCGCCCTGCACAGGCACTGCGGCAGGCTCCGTCCCTTGAACCAGGGCGGAACGGTTCTCCAACCAGATCGTCAGCAGCAACTGCACCAGTTGGATCCCAGCCGGAACGTAGAACAGGCTGCTCATCCCGAACTTCTCAATCAACGCGCCTCCCGAAAAGTATGCGATTGCCCCGGTGCCGGCCCACACGACGTTGTAAACCCCGACCATCTGCTGCAGTCCGGCCGGCGTTTCATCGTGGCTCACCAGCGCCTCAAGGGTCGGCCAGGTGAAACACATCCCCGCAACCGCCACCACCATCAGCACGGTCTGACCGGTGGCGCTGTGCATCTGGCTCGCCACAAGCAGCGCCACCATCATGATCAGAAATCCGGCCTTCAAGGCCTTGAAGTATCCAAACCGCTCCGCAAACTTCCCGCACCAGAGGGACATCACCGCATAAACGCCCCCGTTCAACGCAGCGAGGCACAGGTTCGCCCGGTTCCCGAACCCGAACGCCTGCTGCATGAAAAAGTAAAAATAGTAAAAGTAGTAGGTCGTCGCGAAGGAGTTGAGTCCTTCGAGAACAAAATAGCCCAGCTTAAGCTTGCGATGTGTCATGGTTGCGTTCGCTCCGTCGATCGATCACCCTAGATTGGGGTCCCTTGTCCCGATTGGCAAGTGATGTCGCCCCCGCCGCACCGACACGGGTAAGCCCGGACCGCTGCAACGGGAACTGATTCCAGCCTGCTCACCAGCCAACCTGGCGGCCTGCATTCTCCTTTTTCAAATAGTCGAGCACCGGCTGATAGTATTCCAACATGGCATTCGCGCTGAGATCCTGCCCCGTGGCTTCGCGGATCACCACACGCCAATCCCGGGTCGCCCCGCCCTTCATGATGTTGTAGAGAAACGCACCCACCTCCTTGTGCCCGTAAAAGTTGCAGTTGCGGGGATCCTGCTTCAGGAGCTTCGTGGCAATGTGCCGGTGGAGATGGTATTTCAGGGCGAAGGCTATCGAGTATTTGTAATACTCGGCCGGGTCATCGTTGATATGGGTCTTTGTGGCAGCGTCGCAGAAGGCTTCACTCCGTGTCTCCGGCGGGCTGACACCCTGGAATTTTTCCACATGCTGCCACCAACGGGTGTTCAACTCACCCGCAGAGAGGTCCTTCTCATAGAAATCCTGCTCCCAGGCCCTCATCACACCGGCCGACCAGGGAATGAACACGATCTGATCCAGCGCACTGTTCAGCAACCACTGGACCTCGTCAAACTGCATCGAATCGGGGACGATACCCACCTGCCGCAGGTAGGGGACTTGAATCGTTGGGGTGGCGAGTGTCTCCGCCATTCCCTCATGAAATGCCGGACTTGCCCCCCGGCGCAGGATGATCGGGATCTCCGGGCGGGAATAGGAAAGATCGTAAAACACATGTCCCAATTCATGGTGCGCCGTCGAAAACCAGTTGAAATCGTCCCGCACGTTCTGCAGGGAGCGGACATCCTGTGCGAGATTGATACTCCAGGCTGAGGCATGCGTGTTCTTCCGCCGTTGGGCATCTGCCGGAAGCTCATACAAATCCGATTTTGTCCAGAAACTTGCCGGAACCTTGGGCAATCCCAGCGATTCTCCGTAGGCAACCGCCTGCTGCACGATCCATTCCGGCTTGCGCCCCTTGAACAGGGGATCCAGATCGATGCTGTCCACAAGACCCGGCCACTCCTGGCTCCAGCGGTTCCCGAGCCAGTGTGCCGGGATCAATCTTGGAACCGGTTGCCCGTATTTCTGCGCCAGCTTGTGGCGCACCCAGCAATGCAACTGCTCGTAGAGCGGACGTGTATCCTGCACCAGCTTTTCCGTCAGCGCCTGCATCTCAGGCACTGACATATCGAATGTCCCCACCCGCAAACCGAAGAAGGAGCTGAAACCCATCTCCCGGGCCACCTTGTTCCTCAAGTCCCGAAGTTCAACCAGACCCGGCTTCAACGCCACACCCGATTCCTTGGAGGCCTTCCACAGTGCAAGCCGCTCCTCAAGATTGGTTGATGATCCCAGCCTGTCATCGATTTGATTAGCGGTAATCGGCTCCGTCTTGTCGGTTCCGGGGCGGGTCCATTTGAACGGGTAACTGTCCAGAATGGCACTCTGCCGCGCCTCGGCTGTGACACGGGCCGACACAACATCTGGAATCGTGCCCGGCGATCCGGCTGCATCCAGCCAGACGGTTTGCAACTGGCGGATGGTCAACGAATCTAGGGCATTCGTGTGCTGCAGGAAAAAGCGTGTCCGTTCAATGACAAACGGGCTCCCCGCGAAGGTGGAAAAGGCATGATCCGCACCCATCCTGAGGCCGGTATGCTCCGGAGTCACATCCGTCGAGGCCTTCCAACTGGCCTCAGATGAGACCGTGTAGAGACTCTGGTAAAGCTGGTTGTAAAACTCCAGAAAACTCTTCGCCTCCCGCCGGATCTCAGCCGGCTTTTGGGCGCACACGGTGCCGGTGGCCCCAAACCAGAAAGCTGTGGCACAGATGAATGATGCTATACACCTGCGCATAATATGCGCGACATAAATCTTCTGCGCTCCTTATTCCACAGGGCTTTCCTCTGGGTCTGACGTTTTCAGTTTTGTCTGGAAGGTAGGTCTTCTGCACCCATTTCTTGCATTCAGGGCAGTTT
>CAIWMU010000097.1 GCA_903913865.1 uncultured Verrucomicrobia subdivision 3 bacterium | reverse complement strand
TTCGTGTTTTTCGTGGTGGGAATCGGGGGGGGTAGGCATGGTTCGGAGGTTTCCCAACTGTCAATAGTGAGGACTGACCCCATTTCGGGTCGGAGGTTCCTCAACTGTCAATAGTGAGGACTGACCCCATTTTCGACAGGATTGCGGGCACCTTTGTGATCCGGCTGCCCAAGGGCACGCCATTGGTGTGTGTTTGAGCAGGGTCACAGGCCCCGGATGAATGTCCCGGGCCCTTTGGCCGCAGAATGGAGCGGCCCGGGACCAGATGAGGGATGCTGGTCGGGATTGGGGGGGCTTGTCCGGCGATTTCCGATAAGGCAATAAATTATGGCCTTCAGCTGAACCTGAACGAGTCGGCCAAAAAACCTTTGACAACCTTGAGCATCAGGAAGCAAGCTCATGCGTATATGCAAAAGATGATTGCGATTGGGGTCGCACTTGGACTTCTGGGACTGATCGGCCAGCAGCAGGCGTCGGCTCAGGGAACCGTGTTCACCTACCAGGGGAAACTCAACCAGAACGGCGTTGCCTACACTGGGGTTGCCGAGATCGCCCCGACCCTCTGGGATGCGGCAAGTGGGGGAAACCCCATCGGGACGAACAATCCGACGACGATTCTGGTGAATGTTTCGACCGGGCTGTTTACGGCCTCTCTCGATTTTGGATCATCTCCGTTTGTGGCCGGCGCTGCGAGGTGGTTGCAGTTGGGGGTGAGGACAACCCTTGGACCGTTTACAACGCTGTCCCCGCTTCAGCCACTTACCCCCACCCCCTACGCCATCGCTGCGAGCTATGCGACGAAGGGGGGCATGGCGACGAATTTCACAGGGAACCTCAGTGGTGACGTCACAGGAACGCAGAGCGCAACGGTAGTGGCTAGATTGGCGGGGCAGTCAGCCTCCGCAGTGGTCGCAGGAGCAACCGCTGCAAATGCGGCGACGGCGGCGAGCACACCGAACACCATCGTAAAGCGGGACGGCAGCGGGAACTTCGCCGCCGGAACCATCACGGCGGCATCCGTGGCGGGCAACGGATCAAACCTGACCGCCCTGAGTGCCGGAAACCTCGCCAGCGGAACCGTGCCCCTGGCCCGGTTGAGCGGTATCACCAGCAACCAGTTGGATGCGGCGACGTGGCAGTTTCTGGTGAGCCTCGCCTCTGGCGTACCGGTCGGCATGGTGTTGATTCCCGGGGGGAGTTTTACGATGGGGGACACCTTGAATGGCCTAACGGACGCTAAGCCAGTGACAAATGTCTTTATCTCACCTTTTTACATGGATGTGAATTTGGTGACGTGGTCGCAGTGGCAGGGGGTTTACGGGTATGCGACGAACCATGGATACACCTTTGTGAATCCGGGTGCTGGCAAGGGTGCGGCGCATCCTGTGCAGAGTGTTAATTGGTATGATGTGGTGAAGTGGTGCAACGCGCGGTCTGAGCAGGCCGGGAAGGTTCCTGTGTATTATACGGATGTTGGGTTGACGGTGGTGTATCGGACCGGTGAGGTGGCGCCGTATGCAAATTGGAACGTGAAGGGGTATCGGCTACCGACGGAGGCGGAGTGGGAGAGGGCGGCCAGGGGAGGGTTGGCAGGGCAGAGGTTTCCATGGGGGAACCTGATTTCGCAGACGAACGCGAACTACTATGGAGCGACAGGCAGTTACGCCTATGATTTGGGGCCGAACGGCAACAACCCGTTGGGACTTCTGGGCGGGGCTCCTTACACCAGTCCCGTGGGGTCTTTTGCCCCGAATGGGTATGGATTGTATGACATGGCAGGGAATGTTTATCAGTGGTGTTGGGATTGGTATGGGACGCCGTATGCTGGAGGGACGGATCCTCGTGGAGTTTCGTCGGGCTCCGGCCGTGTGTTACGGGGTGGCGGTTGGGGCAGCCTCGCGTACTTCTGCCGGGCTGCGGACCGCAACGGCAGCGGCCCGGCGTTCAGGTACTTCAACTTCGGGTTCCGTTCCGCCCTGCCCCCAGGTCAGTGAGCTAGCGGCAGGGAGGAAGGGTGGGTGGTAGCGGAGTGGATGCAGGGGCGGTATCGGAGCGAAGGATGAGCGTAGATCCGCCCGTGCGATCCACGGAGCGGAGGAAAGGGAAGGCTGGTTGTAGCTGGGGTGATGGAAAAGGGAAGCCCGCGCAGCGGTCGCAATTTTTGGTGAAAAGCAGGAGAAGTGGGGATGCAGCTAAAGATATTTGTTATACCGACCAAAAATCCGTGCGAGTTCGAGGCGGAGATGAACCGGTTTTTGCGGGGGCACCGGGTTCTCACTGTGAGGAAGGAGTTCGTAGTGGCAGCGGAGGATTCATTCTGGACGTTCTGCGTGGAGTATCTGGATGTGGCTGTTGCCGTGAGTGGGATTGGGGAAAGCAAAGGGCCGAAGGTGGACTATAAGAATGTTTTGAAGCCGGAGGAGTTTGATGTGTTTCTGCGGCTGCGGGAGTGGCGGAAGCGGGTGGCGGAGAAGGAGGGAGTGCCTGTATATGTGGTGTTCAGCAATGAGCAGCTGGCGGCGATGGTGCGGGGGCGAATGACCACGAAGACGGCTCTGAAGGGGGTTGAGGGGGTTGGTGATGCGCGGGTTGAGAAGTATGGGGATGCTGTATTGGAGTTGTTGGTTTTCAACCCGGTGCCAGCATGAAGCGCCACGGCCTGCTGATGGGTGAGATCGTGGATGGGGAGAACCTGAGGGTGGCGTTCTGGAAGGCTGCGAAAGGGAAGCGCGGCAAGACGGAGTGCATCGAATTTGCGGAGCGGCTGGATGAGAATCTTGCTTTGCTGGGGGCGGAATTAAGGGATGGGAGCGTTGAGTTGGGGAACTATCATTACTTCAAGGTACATGATCCGAAGGAGCGCCTGATCTGCGCAGCCAGTTTTCGCGAGCGGGTGCTGCACCACGCGCTAATGAACATCTGCGGGCCATTGCTGGAGCGGGCGGCGATATTCGACAGCCATGCCTGCAGGAAGGGCAAAGGCAGGTTGACGGCAATTGCCCGTGCGCAAGGCCATGCGAGGGCGAACGGGTGGTTCCTGAAAATGGACATCCGCAAGTACTTTGATTCGGTTGACCACACCGTCTTGAGGACGTTGTTGGGGAGGAAGTTCAAAGAGGCAGGGCTGCTCAGGCTGTTTGGCCGCATCCTGGAGAGCTATGGGACCGCGCCCGGGCGTGGGCTGCCAATAGGCAATCTGACCTCCCAGCATTTCGCGAATTTCTATCTGGCACCGTTGGACAGGTTTATTACGGAACGCCTCGGGCGCGGAGCGTATGTGCGGTACATGGATGACTTTGTGGCATGGGGGGAGGGCGGTGCGGAATTGCGCGATGTTCTTGACCGGGTGCGGATTTTCCTGGCGGAGGAATTGAGACTGGACTTGAAGGGAGAGAGCGTCATCAACCGGACGCGGTTCGGGATGGACTTTTTGGGTTGTCGATTGTTTCCCGGGGTGGTGCGATTGGCGCGCCGGAGCAAGGTGCGGTTTTCCAGGAAGTTTCGACGCTATGAGAAGGCGCACCAGTGTGGGCGGTGGAACAGCCTGCAATTGCAGCAGCGCGTGCAGGCCCTGCTGGCCTTCCTCCTGCCGGTGGACAGTCTCAATTTCAGGAGGAAAACAGTGAGCAGGTTTGGGGTGGCGGCCAGAGGGCTCCAACCGTGTGTTACGGGGTGGCAGTTGGAACAACAACGCGAACAACTGCCGGACTGCGAACCGCAACAACAACGACCCGGCGAACAGGAACAACAACAACGGGTTCCGTTCCGCCCTGCCCCCAGCTCAGCCCCACCGCTGGAGGGTGGTGGGGTTGACCCGGCGGCCATCCTGTCCCCGCGACGGCGCGGGGCAAAAACAGAGCAAAGGGCCCGGTGCCAGTAGCAGGGAGTGGCCCCGCGAAAACTCCTGGCCCTCCATTTCATGGGCAGTTCCAGAAAGGAGGTTGAGATTGGTGGCGGGGAACGGCTGCAACCCAAGGAGGGCAGGAGCTTGGCGGGACCGGAAAGGGCCATCCTGCATCCCTGCAGCGTGGATTTGGGCTGCGTTCCCGAGCCACCTGCCGGGGGGCTGGAAAAACCGGCTTAGAAACTCAGGAGCAATTGCCAGATAAACATGTTCCCCATGCCATCCAGTTGTTGCCAGACCCGTTTTACCATTGCCGGGTCGCCGGTGACTTCCGGCAGTTCGCGGGCCTTGTCCTCCCACGGGAAGCAGACTCCGGGGGGGAGTTTGGAATCGAGATGGCCCCGCAGGCCCACCAGATTTGCCCGGTCTGAAACAGATTCGGGAACATCACAGGGAGGGGTGCTGCCGAGGGGACTCGGGGTGCCCGGGTAGCGGCCGTATTTGCGGGTCGTATCGGTGAGGATCCGCAGGTTTTCGATGGAGGTGTCGTCCTGCATGATCGCGCCGGAATCCATGATGTAGCCGCCATCCACCGCGACCTCATCGATGACCCGTTTGCAGAAGTCCTCGACCTCCTGCGGCTTCCCATAGCTGAGCAGGACGTTTGGAATGCCGCCACTGAGGGGGAACTTGTGGCCGAGCTTTTTCTTTACGTGGAAAATGTCGTCCCGATCCGCGTGGAAGAGGATGCTGCGGGCGGGCAGATCGGTGAAGGCGTCGAGGTGTGCAGCCCATTTGCCTTCCGCATAAAACATGGTCTGGTGGCCGTGTTTCCAGAACTCCTCGATGATGGGGCGGAGGGTGCTCCAGTAGTGGGAGTCGAATTGGCGCGGGTTGATGAAGGGAACGCAACCCCGGTGCATCCAGAAGCCGATGGGAACCTGGCGGTTGGGGTCGGCGGTGGAAAGGCCCACCTGGCACAGGTGCGGCATGAGTGCCTTGCATGCGGCGAGGACCTTTTCCGGCTGCTCATGCATGTCCACGGTGAGGCCGACGTAGCCCCGGAGTTTGTCGGCGATGATGTCGAAGGGTGCCTTGAAGATGCCTGAGATGGCGGAGACGGTTCCGGTCTCCGTGCGGAGCCGTTGGATCTGGGGGCCGAAGGCGTAAAAATACTGGAGCATGCCCATGGCCCCTTTAACGAGGGCGATGTTGTTGCGGTAGCTGGCAGGTTCACCCATCGGGGTCACCTCACCCGAGACACGCGGCAACCATTTCCGGTAGAGGAATCCGGTTGGATCCTCGATCAGTTCATCATACTCGTCAGGCCGCATGAAGGCCTCCCCCTCCGAGGGTTCGATGTAGTTGAACCCCGTGGTGTGGGGGATCCCGATGCCGGGGATGCCGTAATAGCGGAGACCCAGCGCCTGGGCCAGACCGGTCCAGACATAAACCATGTTGGGCACCACGGCATCCCAATCGAAGCCGCCGGCGCAGGCCACTGCGGCATCGAAGGCTTTTTGATAGTCGTGCGCCACGTCCTGGCAGGTCATTCCGGCGTATTTGGCGGTGAACTCCGCCACAAAGGGGCGGATGGGGACGCAATCGGGTTTGTGGCCCCGGAGAGCGGTCACGTAACGGTTGAGTCGTTCCTGATAAAGCTGTTCCATGTTCATATGGCTTTGGAATCTGGTCTGGAACAGCAGAGTAAGGAGTTGTGCCGGGCAAGGCCACATAATTTGACTGTATTTTCAGAAATCCAGGGCAGCCACGCATCAAGGCCGGGTGTGAGTCACGTTTCCGACGGGGCATTCCCGACTTTGCTTGCGGGGTTGGGAGGAGTAGGATTCAGGCTGGCTGGTGGTGAGATTGGGCATGAGCAAAGACTTTATCAAGATTGGCGGTGCGCGGCAGCACAACCTGAAGAACCTGACGTTGACGATACCCCGGGACAAGCTCGTGGTGATCACGGGTTTGAGCGGGTCGGGCAAGTCATCCCTTGCCTTTGACACCCTGTTTGCCGAGGGGCAGCGCAAGTATGTGGAGTCGCTCTCGGCTTATGCACGGCAGTTTCTGGACCAGATGCAGAAGCCGGATGTGGACTTCATTGAGGGGCTGTCCCCGGCGGTGGCGATCGAGCAGCGGGGGGCGGGGTCGAATCCCCGATCCATCATTGCCACCACCACGGAGATATACGATCACCTGAGGCTTCTTTTTGCCCATGTCGGGCAGCCCTACTGCCCGGAAACGGGAGTGCCGATCATCACCCGGACATCCACGGACATTGTGGACCTGATTCTCGCCCTTCCGGCCCGGTCCCGGGTGATGTTGCTTGCGCCTGTGGTGAGGGAACAGAAAGGGGAGTTCCGGGATGTGCTCGACAGGCTGGGGAGGGAGGGCTTTGTGCGTGCCCGGGTGGATGGCCAGCTGGTGGAGTTATCCGGCAACAAGCTCAAGCTGGAGGCAAAGGCCAAACATACGATCGAAGCTGTGGTGGACCGGCTCGTGATCGATGAGAAGATCCGGGTGCGGCTGGGGGATTCGGTGGAGACGGCCCTGAGATGGGGCGAGGGGATGCTGGTGACACTGCACCAGCTGCCCCAGCCCGCAGGGGAGCCTGCGCCGGTGGACTGGATTGAAACCCTTCATTCCAACCGGAATCTGAGTCCCTCCACCGGGAAGAGTTACGATCCCCCGACACCGAAGCATTTTTCCTTCAACTCCCCCACGGGAGCCTGCCATGTCTGCCATGGGTTGGGCCAGAAAATGGTTTTTGACGAGCAACTCATTGTGCCGGACCCGGAGAAAACGCTGGAGCAGGGGGCCATACTGCCGTGGCGCCGGGGGGGGAAGCGGCTGGTGGTGCTCTACAAGGGACTGATAAAGGGGGTGGCGGCGCACTATGGCCAGAGCCTGGATGTTCCCTACAAGGATCTGCCGGAGGACTTCAAGCGGGTGCTCATGTCCGGTTCCGGGGAGGTCGGGGTGACTTTCCATTTCTTCCGGGCTGGTGCGACCACGAAGAACACGAAACCGTTTGAAGGGGTGGTTCCCAATTTGGAGCGGCTTTTTCAGGAGAGCGAGAGCGAGTTCACCCGGAACCGCCTGAAGACTTTCATGAGCCCGGCCTTCTGCGATGCCTGCTTTGGGCGGAGATTGAAGCCGGAGATTCTGGCGGTGCGATTGTCGCATGGGGCAGGGATTTGCAGGCCGGAGCCGGCACCTGCGGCGACGGGAGCGGCAAAGCCCGGGCCGGTGTTGCCCGGGATGTCGATCATGGACGTCTGCGGGCTTTCCGTGGGGGATGCGGATGAGTTTTTCCGGACCCTTGTTCTCACCGAGTTTCAGCGGAAAATTGCGGAAGAGATCGTGAGGGAAATTCGGGCGCGGCTGGGCTTCCTGAGAAATGTGGGACTGGGTTACCTGACATTGGACCGGGAGAGCGGGACTTTGAGCGGGGGGGAGGCCCAACGCATCCGGCTGGCAACCCAGATTGGTGCGGGGCTTGTGGGGGTGCTTTATATTCTCGATGAGCCCAGCATTGGGCTGCATCAGCGGGACAATGACCGCCTGCTGAACACCCTGGAAGGATTGAGGGACCTTGGGAATTCCGTTCTGGTGGTTGAGCACGATGCCGACACCATGCGGCATGCGGATTATATTCTGGACCTTGGGCCGGGGGCGGGCGTCCGCGGAGGTGAACTGGTCGCTGCCGGGACACTGGCGGAGATTCTGGCGGATAAACGGTCTTTGACGGCGAAATACCTCACAGGAGAACTTTCCATCCCGATCCCCAAACAGAGGGTGAAAGCGGGAGGGGAACGTGGATGGTTGGAGATCATCGGCGCCACCGAAAACAATCTCAAGAACGTCACGGCGCGGATTCCGCTGGGGACCTTCACATGCGTCACCGGGGTGAGTGGTTCTGGCAAGAGCACCCTGGTGGATGACATCCTGAGGCGGGCCTTGTTCCGGCGGTTCTTCGGCTCCCGCGAGCGCCCGGGAGCGCACCTGGATCTGCTGGGTGTGGAGCATTTGGACAAAGTGATTGTGATTGATCAGACCCCCATCGGCCGCACGCCGAGGAGCAATCCCGCGACCTACAGTGGAATGTTCAACCACATTCGCGACCTGTTCGCGAAACTTCCCGCCGCCCGGATCCGGGGTTATGAGCCGGGCCGCTTCAGCTTCAACGTGAAGGGTGGGCGCTGTGAAAAGTGCCAGGGGGATGGATTGATCAAGATCGAGATGCATTTCCTGCCGCCGGTCTATGTGAAATGCGAGGCCTGCGGCGGGCGGCGCTACAACCGCGAGACATTGGAGATCTCCTACAAGGGGTTGAACATCGCCGATGTGCTGGATCTCACGGTGGATGAGGCGGCAACCTTTTTCCGGTCCGTGCCACAGATTTATGATCCACTGCTGACACTGGTTGAGGTTGGGCTGGGCTACATACGGCTGGGGCAGTCGGGCACGACGCTGAGCGGGGGGGAGGCGCAGCGGGTGAAGCTGGCCTCAGAATTAAGCCGGAAGGCCACCGGGCACACGCTCTACATACTGGATGAGCCGACAACCGGCCTCCACTTCCACGATGTGGCGAAGCTGCTGGAACTGCTCATGAAGTTGAGGGCCACAGGCAATACCCTGCTGGTGATCGAGCACAATCTCGACGTCATCAAAACGGCTGATTGGGTGATCGATCTCGGCCCCGAGGGTGGTTCTGCCGGAGGCCAGATCATAGCGGAGGGGCCACCGGAGGAAATCGCCCGCTGTGAGGCGAGCTTTACAGGGCGATATCTGAAGCAGATTCTTGAGTCCCGGTGAGGATATGCGGGGGCGGTTGCCGCGCCCCCGGTTGAGACAATTCCCGCGAACGGGTTTGGTCACTTTTTGTAAGCGGCACAAGAAGTGACGGCCCGACACCATTCACTCCCCACGATCAGGGAGCTGCGAAGCCCCGGGTTTTCAACCAGAAAACGAGGTCGCGGGTCCACGGATGCTGCTTCTCAGGGGTCCATTCACGGGAGCCCAGGCCGATGCCGTGCGGCCCTTTCTCATAGACGTGCAGGTCTGTAGGCACGCCGGACTTGCGCAGTGCTGCGGCAAACTGGAGGCTGTTCTCGACCGGCACAGCTGTATCCTCCCAGGTGCTCCAGACAAAGCAGGGGGGGGTGTTGGAGGTGACTTGAAGTTCGTTCGAGAGGTTTTTCACCAGATCCGCGGAGGGCTCCTTCCCGAGCAGGTTTTGCTTGGAGCCCTGATGGGTGTATTCCCCCATGCTGATCACGGCGTAGCAGAGAATGCCGGCATCCGGCCGGGAACTTGCCCTTTCGACGGGATCCGTGGCATCCGCCTTGCCCGCATCAAAATGGGTCAGCAACGTGGATGCGAGATGACCGCCAGCGGAGGAGCCCATGATCCCGATGCGATGGGGATCGATTTTCCAATCGGCTGCGCGGGAGCGGACGATGCGGACTGCGCGTGCGGCATCGTTGACCATCGCGGGGTGGCGATAACCAGCGGAACCGAGCCTGTATTTGAGGACAAATCCGGCGATGCCCTGTTGATTGAGAAATCTGGCGTAGTCGCCCCCTTCGTGAGGGGCGAGAGCGCCATAACCACCGCCGGGGCAGATCACCACGGCGGCGCCGGTCTGGCGGGAGGGTTCCGGGAGGTAAACTGTCAGTGAAGGCTTGTCGGTATCCCGATCACCCAGTGAGCCGGGAGTGCCATCCGGCCAAAGGGGGATGACGTCGTTGGTCTGGGCCCTTGCGGCCAGAATTCCGAAAGACAGGATGGATGCCATCAGGAGTGATTTCATTTTTGATGTGTTTGTTATTGTTTAAGGACGGGTGGGGTGGTGTCGATTCCCATTTGTGCATGAACGAAGGACCTGACTCGGAGGAACTCATTCGTGGATGCGTTCAGCAACTCGGGGAGGCCGGTGATATCCCCCTTGGCGGCGGCGAATTCAATTTCCCGAAGGAGCCTGGCAAGGGGGCGCATGCCACAGGTGGCGCTCGCGCCGGCGGAGCTGTGGGCCAGATGCTGAACATCCGGCAGGCTCCGGTTTTGAAGAGCCAGACCCAGCTGTTTCAATTGGGATTCGGTCTGGCTGAAAAACAGCTGGACCAATTCCGCGAGGCCGGACTCTGTGCCGTCCGTCATGAGGCGCAGTCTTGTGAGATCCACGGGCGGTTGCTCCGTCGGGGGGGGTGGCTCCTGTTCGGCAGTTTGAACATCGGAGGATGCGGCATTCAAAGAGGGGAAACCCGGAATGGGTGTGCTCAGTGGACGGGACGGAGTTGGGGAATGTCTGATCCC
Source organism: uncultured Verrucomicrobia subdivision 3 bacterium (assembly GCA_903913865.1). Taxonomy (GTDB): domain Bacteria; phylum Verrucomicrobiota; class Verrucomicrobiia; order Limisphaerales; family UBA8199; genus UBA693. Next base: position 80,318 of record CAIWMU010000097.1, on the reverse strand, counting down.
GTGCAGGGTGCCGCCCCAACGCTCCACGATCTGGCGAAATTCCTTGGGCCGGACCGGTTTCGGGATGTAGTCGTCCATTCCCGCGTTGATGCAGCGTTCACGGTCGCCCGGCATCGCGCTCGCAGTCATCGCAATGATCACAATGGGGGCGGCGTAGGTGCTGTGCGGGGTGGTCGTCTTTTGGCGTTCGCGGATAATCTGCGTGGCCTCCACTCCACCCATTTCCGGCATCATCACATCCATGAAGACCATGTCGTAGTGTTGGCGTTCTGTGGCGGCAACGGCCTCCATGCCGTTGCTCACGACATTGGCCCTGTATCCCATTTGCTGGAGCAGCCGCAGGGTGACCTTCTGGTTCAGGACGTTGTCATCACACATCAGGATCCTGAGGGGCAACTGATCAGCCAGGACCGGAGTGGCAGGTGCTGTGGGGGGCGGGATGACAGGAACCGGGGGCGTCAGGATTCTTAGGATCACATCCTGCATGGGACCGCGTTTGAGCGGTTTGGTGAGGCTGGCAGCAAACAGTTGTTGCGTGGCTGGAGACTCCTCCTTTTGGTGGCCCACGGGAGCGATCAGGATCAACCGGGTTCCTGATGCGGAAGCGAGGGCCTTGATTTGGCGGGCGAGGTCCAGACCGGTGCAATCGTCGAGTCCGGATTCGATGAGAGCGAGGTCAAACGCCTGCCCCTCTTGGAGCAGTCCCAAGGCATCCTCACCGGTGTTCAGAGCGGTGGGTTGCATGTCCCAGCGCCTGAGTTGGTGCAGGAGCATGTCCCGGGAACTGCGGTGCTTTGCGACCACCAACACGCGCACACCGGCGAAACATTTTGGAGTGGGAGGGAGGGGGCTGGTGGCGACCTCGCTCTCAGTGAGAAACACCGAGAAGTGGAAAATAGACCCCTGCCTGGGTGTGCTTTCCACCCACATGGTCCCCCCCATGTTTTCGACAAGGCTCCTGCTGATCACGAGTCCGAGCCCCGTTCCGCCATAGATGCGGGTTGTGGATGTGTCCCCCTGGGTGAATGGCTGGAAGAGGCGACCCAGGCGGTCTGCGGGAATGCCTATGCCGGTGTCCCTCACAAGAAAGTGCAGATGCCAGCGTCCGGCTTGGTCCGGCCTGGATTCCGTTGGCATCATCGACTTCACCTGAACCACGACCTCGCCGCTTGAAGTGAATTTGACACCGTTGCTGAGCAGGTTTACGAGAACCTGCTTGAGACGGGTCACATCCCCCAGGAACCGGTCCGGGATTCCCTCGTCGATGTCGAGAGCGAGGTCGATGCCCTTTTCAGCAGCCTTGGGCGCGAGCAGATCCAGGGTTTCCTCGATGCTGGTGCGCAGGGTGAAGGGTGCGTTCTCCAGATCCAGCTTGCCGGATTTGATTTTCGAGAGATCCAAAATGTCATTCAGGATCGTCAGGAGGGACTCGCTGCTGGTATGGATTGTCTCGGTGTAACCTTGCTGTTCGGCGCTGAGCGGCGTTTCAAGCATCAGGCTCGCCATGGAGAAAATACCGTTCATTGGCGTCCTGATTTCGTGGCTCATATGAGCCAGAAAATCGGCCTGAGTTTTGGCATCACGTTCCGCCGTCTGACGGGCATTCTCCAGATCGATGTTGGCCTGCTCCAGCATCCTCTCAAGGTGCCTTGAGCGCAGGATTGAGCCGATCCGGGCCTTGAAATCGGCAGGTTGGACCGGCTTCTCCAGATAATCCGTCCCCCCGGATTCGAACACGCCCAACGTGTCGGCAAGGGTGACCGATTGCAGAAAGACCACTGTAGGCACCTTGGCGGCACCGGGGAGGGCTTTGAGGTTTTTGAGAAGGTGGAATCGACCCGCATCGAAGCCATCGAGACTGAGCAGGATCAGATCGAAAGGGGTGGTTCTGAGCGGCGCGGACAAATCATCCCCCGAGCCGAGCAGGGTGATGAGGGGATCCCAATCGGCGAGCATCGTGCAAAGTAGGTCCCGCGATTGCAGGTCATCCTCCACCACCAGAATATTGGCCACAGGCTTGTTCATTCAGCATTCGGGGAAGGTTGGCTAACCAGAGGGCAAAGGGTGCCCCCAGTTGGGGTCAACAACATCCGGCACCGGGGAGAGGAGCTTGAATTCAGACCACTCCCAAGCTCCCATATGGTTTTCCGTTTTGGCCGACAAGTCAAGGCGGGGAGAGGGCAGATCCTGAAGAATTGCCATCGAACGATGGGGTGAGTTGGCAGGATTCGAGGGAGTCTTGCGCAAATCCAACTGAGGGCTTGTTGAGGATCGACTTATCGGGTTTGCTATGCGGGAGTGATCATGATTGGCAGTTGCTTAAAATGGTTCACAGCGATGGCTGGCTTGGGGATCCTTTCCCTGGGTGCTGCAGATGCCCCCCAATTTGGAACCGCATGGTCCCGGAACATGGTATCCCCCGAGCGGGATCTGCCCGGTTTTTTCTCCCCTGAAACAGGAACGAACGTTCTCTGGTCCGCGCCGCTGGGCACCGAGACTCATTCCACGCCCGTGATTTCGGGCGGTCGAATTTACATAGGGACGAACAACGGCAATCCCCGGGATCCAAAGCATGAGGGGGATCGCGGAGTTTTCATGTGTTTTGAGGAGAAATCCGGACGATTTCTATGGCAGATGGTGGTGCCCAAGAGGGAGGAGGACATCTATTTCGACTGGCCCAACAGCGGGATGTCTTCAACCGCCACCGTGGAGGGGGACCGCGTCTATCTTGTGGACAGCAGGGGGCAGGTGGTCTGTCTGGATGTTGAGGGGATGGCCAACGGCAATGACGGTCCATTCCGAGAGGAGGGGGAATACATGACCCGCATTCCGCCAGGAACGGATCCCAAGCAAGGGGTGCAACAATTGCAACCCGGACCGACAGACGCGGATATCATCTGGAAGTTCGACCTCACAACGGGAGCCGGAATCTGGAGCCATGATGCGGCCCACAGTTCGATCTTGATCCGGGGGAATCACCTTTATCTCAACACCGCCACGGGTGTGGACAATACGCACAGGAAGATCCGGACCCCCGAGGCTCCGGCGCTGGTGGTTTTGGACAAGCGCACGGGGAAGTTGCTCGCCAGGGATTTTGAGGGGGTCGCCCCGAACACGTTCCACAGTAATTGGGCTCCGCCAGCGCTTGCCACTGTAGGGGGACGGGAATTGGTTTTTTTCTGTGGCGGGAATGGAATGGTCTATGCCTTCCAGCCGATCGCTCCTGTTCCGGAGCCGGATCAGGTCGCACGGCTTTCCAAAGTCTGGCAATTTGATTTTGATCCGGGTGCGCCCAAGACAAATGTTCACCGTTACACCAGCAATCGAAAGGAAAGCCCGAGCAACATCTATGGCATGCCGGTCATTCATGACAACCGGCTTTATGTCGCGGGCGGCGGGGACATCTGGTGGGGCAAACACGAGGCCTGGCTCAAGTGTCTGCAGGTTCCCAAAGCGGGGGGGGCAGCACAAACGATGTGGTTTGGGAATACCAGCTCCAAAAACACGTTATGTCCACGCCCGCCATTTGGAAGAATCTGCTCTTCATCGCCGACTGCGGCGGCCTCTTCCATTGTGTCGATGTCTTGTCTGGAAAGCCACTGTGGACGCATCCCATCAAGGGGGACGTCTGGTCTTCGGCCTACGTGGCTGACGGGAAGGTATATCTCGGCACCAGGGGGGGCTCTTTCTACATTTTTTCCGCGTCGGATAAACCTTCGGATCCGGTGTTGATCGAACTGGGCAAGCCCATCAGCGCAACACCTGTGGCCGCGAACGGAGTTCTCTATGTGGCCACAATGAATAGGATCTATGCCCTGAAACAGGGAATTCCAGCCCGCCCCCTCCAGTAAACGGTTTTTTGACGGCCTGATTTTCCCCTATCGGATTCCCCTGCCAGCAACAGGCCCCTGCCGGGAGGTTGATCCCCAGCCCCAAGGGTAGGAAACTTCAACCCCCATCTTGTTGGTGGGAACCTATCTTCGAAAACTTTGTATTGGAAAGTCACCGGATTGCTGCTGCGAGGGTTTGTTCATCGCAGCAGGGGGGCATCACAGGCGCAGAACCTGCATAATAGGCTGCTATTTGAAAATTATTATGTAAACTTGGGTGGAATTTGAACGAACAGAGGTTTAACGTGTCTTAACTTTGTGATGCAAAGTAATCCGTCATAACCATGAAGATTCCGACATGAAACTCCTGCTCTTGAATCCCCCCCATCCCTCCATTGGCAGTCGCATCCCTCGTGAGCACCTTCCTCCGTTGGGATTGTTGTCCCTCGGAGGACCTCTGATTGATGCCGGGCACGAGGTGAAACTGTTGGATGCAGACCTTGTGAACATGAGCACGAGTCAGATGGTGCGGGAGGTGGTCGATCACTCGCCGGACGCCGTGCTGCTGGGGCATTCAGGAAGCACATCGGGTCATTGTGGGGTGGTGGAGGTGGTGAGACAGTTGCGGGAGGCGATGCCGTCCGTCTGGATCATCTATGGGGGAGTTTATCCAACCTACCACTGGCGGGAGGCGATGAGCGATGCTCCAGGGGTTGACTTCATCGTTCGGGGGGAAGGGGAGTTGACGGTGGTTCGGCTGATGGAAGCCATTGCCAATGAAACAGATCCGTCAGATGTGCCAGGAATTGTATTCAGGGAGGGTGTTTGCCCGGGGGGGGCGCGAGGCTACAGAACGGAAGCATCCTGTGGAATTTTGAGGGAAACGGAACCGGCAGCGTTGATCCGGGATTTGGATGGTTGCCGGGTGGCATGGGAGTTGGTGGATCACCGATCCTACACCTATTGGGGAGGGCGGCGGGCTGTGGTGGCCCAGTTTTCGCGCGGATGCCCGCATGGGTGCAGTTATTGTGGACAGCGCTATTTCTGGGCCCGGTGGCGGCACAGGAATCCGGAACGGTTCGCTGCTGAGCTCGCCCGGTTGCATCGCGAGGAGGGGGTGGAGGTGATCAATTTTGCGGACGAGAACCCGACTGCGAGCAGACCGCTATGGGAGCGGTTTTTGAAGGCCATGATCGCTGAGAACGTGCCATTGATCCTCGTGGGGTCCACCCGGGCAGGGGATATTGTGCGGGATGCGGACATTCTGCACCTATACAGGCAAGCCGGGGTGGCTAGGTTCCTCATGGGGTTCGAGAGCACCGATGAGCAGACGCTTGAGAGAATCCAAAAAGGAAGCACGAAGGCGACAGACCGTGAAGCAATCCGGTTGCTGCGGGAGAACGGGATCATCTCCATGGTGGCATGGGTCTCGGGTTTTGCAGAGGAGCGGGACGCCGACTACTGGCGGACGCTGCGGCAGATCCTTGCCTACGATCCCGACCAGATCCAGGGACTTTACGCCACTCCCCACCGGTGGACCGCATTTGGAGCAGGAGAGCGGAGTCGGCGGGTGATCCAGACGGATCTTCGCCTCTGGGACTACAAACACCAGGTTTTGGAGAGCCCGCACGTTCCCCCATGGAGGTTGCTGATCTGGATGAAGCTGATCGAGGCTGCGGTGCAGTTGCGGCCCAAGTCAATCTGGCGGCTTCTGTTTCATCCGGATCCGGCCTACCGGTCGGCGATGCGGTGGTATTATGGAATCGGGCGCCGCGTATGGCCCTACGAGATTTGGAATTGGATCTTCAAGGATAAGAGGAGAAAGAACGGGCCGACTGTGGATGTGTTTTGGGGTGGGGAGGGGGCGGTTGTGCCAGTTGAGGCTGTCCGCTTGAAAGTGGAGATTTGATGGTTGGTGGAGAGGGGGGGTATCACCAGTTCGGGGAGGTGTTGTATGATCGATCGAGCCTCTACCCCATTTTGGGGATGGTTTCGGTCGAAGTTGTTAGATACCGTGTGGTTTGGGCTTTTTCATGTGCTTGGATGGGATGGATCTGGGTTTTTGTTTTAGTGTCCTGATGAAGCCTTGGACGGAATCAAATAATAAAAACATCGATGAAGACAAAACTATTGAACAAGTCATTGCTGCGGGCGGTTACGATCGCCGGTCTGTTAGGTGCGATCGGGGCAACCGCTGCCGATTATGCCACCACAGCCAAAAGCCTCAATCCCATTGGGTATTGGCGTCTGAATGAGCCGACACAACCTGTGGTGCCGACCTATCCGATGGCCAACGCCGGATCTGCGGGGGCCACGCTTGATGGTGTTTATTATGGTGTTCCCAAATTGGGGCAGGCCGGGGCGCTGGTTTCAGACGCTGACACTGCGGCCCAGTTCGGTGCGATGGGACAGTATTCTGAGATCCCCTACAACGCGGCTTTGAACCCCGCAACTTCATTCACGGTGGAATTTTGGGCGAAGCGCACCAACAGTGCGACCGCCACGGCTTCGGTGCTCTGCAATTTCGGTCCCGGCCGCAGCAATGGATACCTGGTGTTCGCGGGCAACGCCGACCTGAAGTGGACCTTCAGAACTTACAATGGCACCACCCGCGGGAGCCTTATTTCCACAGCCCCCATTGTGCAGGACGAGTGGACCCATGTCGTTTGTGTTCACGATGGAACCGGGTCCGGGGCGAACTCCATTTACATCAATGGCGTGCTCGACAGCACCCTCAGCCCCGCGCCCTACGCTCCGCAGACGCTCAGCAGCCTGCGGCTAGGGATCGGGCCGAATAATGAGGCCGTTGCCTGGCCGTTCCCGGGACTTCTCGATGATGTGGCAATCTATCCAAGCGCTTTGAGCGAAGCGCAGGTAGCAGCCCATTACGGGGCCGCCACTGCGACGCAGGCTCCACCGACTCCGTATAGGACGTTGGTGCATAATGACGGAGCGTCCGCCTATTGGAGGCTGAATGAATCAGCCCTCCCGGCCTATGTCCCATATGCCGCCACGAACTCCGGAAGTTTGGGCAGTGCGCAGGATGGAGCCTATTCCACCCTGGGTGCGGTTTCGGGTGCCGCAGGTGGCGTTCGGGGCCAGTTTGCCGGGTTTGAATCTGACAACCGGGCAGTGAGCATGAACGGTTTGAATGGCATTGTGTTCACCCCGGCTCTTCCCACCCTGAATTCTGCCAATGTGACCATGAGTTGCTGGTTGAAACGGGATGGCAGCCAGGTGGGTTTCGCAGGATTGATGTTTCAGCGCGATGCTAATGCGACTGGGCTCAGCTTTGATGGGGCGAATCGCCTTTCCTACACCTGGAACAATGCGGGGAACACGTACAATTTCAACTCCGGTCTTACGGTGCCGGATGGTGTGTGGACATTTGCTGCACTCGTGGTCACAGAGACGAATGCGATCCTTTACATGGGATCGACGAATGGCCTGCGTAGCGCGACAAACAACGTCGCTCACCTTGCCCACGACTTCAGCACCGCTCCCTTCAACCTTGGTTATGATAATGGAACCCGCTATTTCAAGGGAGTTCTGGACGAGGCTCTTCTTTTTGATAAGAGCCTTGATTACGCCGCCATCTCGAACCTGTTCTATTCCGCGACTCCTGCCATTTTGCAGGTGACACGCACAGCGGACCCGCTTTACGAGGGAATGACCGTCAGCCTTGCGGCCTACGGCGTGGGCAGTGTTCCGGTCAGTTATCAATGGCGCAAGAACGGAGCCAATATGTCCGGAAAGACCACCGGCAGTCTGGTGATGAACAATGTGACCACCGGCAGTTCCGGCAACTATGACGTGGTTGTCACGGCTGGTGGAATCTCTGTTACAAGCGTCGTTTCCGTCATTACTGTGGCTTCAGGTCCGCCGATTGTTCTGCAACAACCTGTTTCGGTGACCCGGTATGAAGGTGCAGCAGTGAGTTTCTCGGTATCTGTGGCGGGCAGTGTTCCCTGGAGTTTCCAGTGGAAGAAGGGCGGGACGGCGATTACTGGTGCCACAGCCGCGACCTATTCCATCCCTGCCGCCCTCTCAGGGGATGCGGGCAGCTATACGGTGACCATCACGAATCCTTACGGAGCAACGACGAGTTCTGCGGCTGTTCTCTCCATTCTTCCGACCACTGGCTATGCGACTGCGGTCATGCGCGATGGGCCTGCACCCGTGGCTTATTGGAGGCTTAACGAGACGACTGGCACGACAGCCTATGATTATGCGGGCGGCTTCAATGCCAGCATTGTTGGGACCGTTGGCGATATCACCAACAACGCTGCCGGACCCGTGCCCGGTGGCACGCCATCGATCGTTGGTTTGGAAAGCACCAACAGGGCCTATTGGTATGGGGGCACTTATTGCGATGTGATGACTCCCACTCTCGGTTTGAACACGAATACGGTCACAATCAGCGCCTTCGTTAAATGGGAAGGCACCATGCAGGGTGACCTGATGTGGATTGTGAACCTGGGTGGCGGAAAGGGATTCCATGTCGATAGCAGCGGTGTGCTCCGCTACCATTGGGATGGTAAATGGGACTGGTCATCGGGGCTGGTTTTGCCTGCAGGTCAGTGGGCCTATGTGGCGCTTGTGGTGGAGCCCAGCAAGGCAACTCTCTACCTGGATGACGGCAACGGTAACGGCATGCAGACTGCGGTTCACGCCGGGACACACGACAACACCGGATTCGGCATTCTCAGCATCGGCAGCGATGCCAGCAACTACGGTTGGCGCCCGTTCCGCGGTGAGATCGATGAAGTGGCTGTTTACAGCCGCTCCCTAAGTTCTGCGGAGATCGAGAATCAGCATCTGATGGCCTATAGCGGGCCGACGGCAGCGAGAATCGTCTCCCAGCCGGTTTCACGGACAGTGCTCGCTGGATCGTCCGTTTCCTTCACTGTGGGTGCTCTCGGGGCGGTGCCGATGACCTGCCAGTGGACGCATGCGGGCACGAACATCCCCGGTGCAACTTCAAAGACCCTCACGATCCCCTCCGCCTATTACACGGATGCCGGATCCTACCAGGCGGTTGTTGGCAATGGTGTCGGCAGCCCGGCCACCAGTTCAGCCGCCATCCTGGTGGTGGAAGCCCCCTCGACCTACGCGAACCTCACCAGCGATCTCGTTCTGCACCTCCGGTTTGACGGGAACTGTCTTGATACGTCCGGCCGCACAAATGATGGTGCTGCGGTTGACATCTCATCGGGCGTCTCCTACATCCCCGGAAAGATTGGTGGCAGTGGCGTTCTTGTGGGGACGAACGGCTATGTGTCAGTCGCTTCCGCAGCTGACCTTGGATTCGGGGCCACCGACAGTTTCTCGGTGTCCTTCTGGGTCAAGTGCACGGGGGCCAACAACGATGTGCCGATGCTTGGAAATGCTGTGAATTCAACCTATCAGGATGGATGGGTGTTCTCGGAGGATGGCGGCAAGATTGAGTGGACCCTTGCGGGCGTTGGCGATACTTCATCGGTCATCGCCGATCCCGTTCCTGGAAGTCCAGTGATCAATGATGGTGTCTGGCACAACGTCGTGGCCACTTTTGATCGTGGGCTGGAGACGGCCGCGACTTATGTGGATGGCATTCAGATTGATGCACGATCCCTGGCGGGCCTTGGTTCCCTGGATTCCTCCTACAGCCTGACGTTCGGGAATGACCCCACGGGCGGTTACATCTGGGATCCTGTCACCTATGGCATTGATGATGTGGGTATCTGGCGCCGGGTTCTTACGCCTGCCCAGGCCACCAGCATTTATGCTGCAGGGCAGATTGGGCAGAGCTTCGATGTCAAAGGCCCGGCCCGGTTGACCGTGCAGAGGTCGGCAGGGGGGCTTGAACTGATCTGGCCCGCCGGAACCTTGGAATCCGCTGACAACGTTGAGGGGCCATATACCCCCGTGGTTGGTGCCGCTGTGCCCTACCACAAGACCACCATCGCTGCTGGTAAGAAGTTCTACCGCGTAAAGCTGTAAGGCCTCAGCCAACGTAAATATTCAGGGACCGTGGCCGCCACGGTCCTCTTCAGTTTGAGCGCGGCCGGGAAGCAATTTCCGGCCGCGCTTTGTCATATGTGGGGAGGGGTGGATCGTGGGAAAGTTGGTTCAAAGAGATTTCGTGGCTCCAGACGTGCAGGGGAGAGAAATTACCCAGCAAACACGCAGTAGCTGAATGTTTGTCCGGCAGCCAACGATCAGGCTTTCCATCCCGGGTCAGATTTGGAGGGAGAGTCGGCCTTCCGGGGGGGGGCTTGCACACCAAATATCCCCCGTTTGTGGTATGGTGAACGATCGTGCCTTGTGATCATCATTAGCAATTAAACCACCCTGTTGTTTTGGCACTGTATGCCAAATCAGTGTGGGCAAGTTACGAATGAATGGGATGGCTCGAAGCGTTCGATCAGAAGAGGCAGTCCCGGACAGAAGACAGATAGCAACAGAAACCATGAAACGAAACAATTCAGGAAGGAACCTGCTCAACAGGGCAGTTCTTGCAGTCGGTGCATCAGCACTCGCGTTGACCGTCGCACAGGCCGGTCCGGTAGGCTTTAACTTTGAAGATGAATGGGGTGGCGATGGCGGTGCCAAAGTCGTAAGCCCCGCGTTCGGGTTGGACCAGACGAACTGGATCAATCTGGTTCGCGTTTTCAACTCGGAAGGGGCGGCCTTCTCGACGAACCAGACCGTTTCCCTCCCGGATGGGGGCCAACTCTTTGTGGAATGGTCGGCGATCAACACATACAGTGTTTACGCGGATGTCCCCACGAACGGCGATGAGCAGGTGACCTACGGCTACCTGGATGACAGTGGTGCGGGCTACCGGGTCGCCATCAGCGGCTTCCGGAATTTTGCATCCGGTTACACCGTTAAACTGATTGCGTCTTCAGATTCTGCGTCCGGGTTCACCGATGCACTTATTGTTTCTGACATCGAGACGAATACCGTCAATTACCCGGCTCCCTATACGCCGAGCTACACTTTGAGCGGCGCGGCCAATCCGACAGGGCTGGCGGCGGAAAGTTCCGTGACGCCCTCAATGACGACTCTGGCGGGGAACAACAAGGTCGTGATCACCGGAACCGTCCGGAGTGGGTTGAACCGCTCCACCCTCGCCGGTCTGATTGTGGATGTCACCTACGGCGGCAATAATCCGCCGGAGATGTCGATACAGCCGAAGGGACCTGCCGGGACTTTGTTCACCGGTCAATCCTTCACTTTGACGGCTGAGGCCTCAGGCAGTCCTGCCTTGGGCTACCAGTGGCGTCACGCTGGCGCTCCCATCGCGGGTGCGACGACAACCTCCTACACCAAGACCATCGCATCACTGGCTGATGGTGGTGACTATGATGTTGTGGTAACCAATGCTTTTGGCAGCGCGACGAGCACCATTGCAACGGTTGTGGCGTCGGCCACCACCCCGCCGGTCGTGACAAAGGGACCCGCTTCCCAGACGTTCTACGCCGGATACCCGGCAACCTTCACGGTCGAGGCGACCGGTGGAGAACTGACCTATCAATGGAAGCATGCGGGCACCAATCTACCCGGGGCGACCAGCGCATCGCTATCCCTGGCGAGCACAAGCCAGACTGAAGCCGGAACCTATCAGGTGACTGTGAGCAACAGTCGTGGCAACGCTTCCGCCTCGGCCACACTCTCCATTGTGCAGCCGGGAGCAGGAACCTTTGAAGAAGCGATGGTGCAAACCCGTCCGATGCTGTGGTTCCGTTACAGTGATCAGGTCGCGGCCCTTCAGGATCTGGCCGCCAATTCGGGGAGCATCGGTGCATCCGCGAATGGCATGTTTATCGGTGCGACAACCCACCCGGTCGAGGGAGGTCTCGCTGGAACAGGCAGCCTTGCGGCGAAGTTCGTCGGCGGCAGAATGTCTGTTCCATTCACCACGGAGTTGAACCCGTCCACCTTCAGCGTTGAGGCCTGGCTGAACCCGGCTGTTGCCAACGTCGGCAGCACGCTGACCTGCCCGCTGTCCTCCGTCCATATTGCGAGCCCCAGGGCAGGCTGGTTGATCTACCAGAGCCCTGCGGGTTGGAATCTCCGTGCCTATAATCAAAATGGCACCACCGTTTCCGTCGATATCACCGGCGGTCCCGCTCCGGTTCCCGGCACTTGGTATCATGTGGCCGCGACCTGGGATGGCAGTGTGGCGAAGGTGTATGTTAATGGTGTTCTGAGTGCGACCAGCGCGACGACCACGGTGATTGAGAACTTCGATGGTCCTTTCTCTGTCGGTGCGCGTAATGACGGTGCTTTCGCCTGGGCTGGTTCTGTGAGCGATGCGGCACTCTATCCGACCGTTCTGACGGATGCCAAGATCCTTGCACACTACCAAAACGGGACCAACGCGGCCCGCCCCACGCCCTATGCCTCGGTGGTTACTTCGGATGGAGCCGCTGGCTATTATCGGCTGAACGAAGCCGCCTTTGGTGGCACCCCTGCGAATGTCGGCACACTCGGCAGCGCATGGAACGGCAGCTACGGTGATGGTGGTGGCGTGATCGGATCCCCGAAGATCTCGGTCGGCCAGGCTGGTCCGCTCTCCCCGGCTTATCCCGGGTTTGAAGCGTCCAACCGCGCGATGACCCTCGAGAATGGGTGGGCAACCGCTCCTCAACTCGCCTTGGGCAACAGTGTGACAGTCGTGACGTGGATGAAGCGTCAGGCCACTTCCACGACCGGGGATCTTAGCTGGCCTGCGTGGTTGGGCGGCGGTGGTCTGCATCTCAATAACGGTTCCGCGGGAACACCTGAGGCTGAGTTGCGCTATCACTGGAACGGAGGGCAATGGGGTTGGGGATCGGGCCTGTTTGTCCCGGCCGATGTCTGGACTTTCGTTGCCATGGTGGTCGAACCCGACAAGGCGACCTTCTACATGTCCGATGGCACATCTCTTAAGTCCTCCATTCATGCAGCCACACATACTCCGATGGCTGTGACATCCCCGCCTGGTTTTGGCGGGAACCAGCCGGGTCGTGCCGATCGTAACTTCATCGGCCAGCTGGATGAGTCCGCCGTTTATGACCGGGCCCTCACCCAGAGCGAAATCAACACTCTGTTCATGAAGGGAACCGGAGCCAAGCTGACCGTCTCCCTGACGCCTGGCGGGATGATTCAAGACAGCAAGCCGGTGGGCGTTCCTCATCATGGTTATAGCTACGGCGCCACCTGGGCTCCGAGCGATACGGATGGTGCACCCGTCACCCGGACCGGTGTGGAGAAGTTCAGCGCAGCCGCTGGCAGTCAGGTTGTTGTTCCTGCGAACGACGATCTGAACTCGACGGTGGGAACCTTCGCATTCTGGTTGCGGGCAAACGCCCCGCTCCCGGGACCGGGCGCTGAAGCTGCGATCCTTGTGGACCGCCGCACATCGGCCGGAACGGTGATTGCGTTGAACGATGGAGGGGCCATCTTCGTCCAGTGCGCGAACTCGGCCAATTCCTTCTCCGGAGGCTATCTTCCGGACGACAAGTGGCACCATGTGGTGATGACCTATGATCAGGCTGTGGGTGCGACAATGGCAGTCTATGTTGATGGCGTGCTAACAGCCAGCAATCCGAATGCTACTGCCTGGACCTGGCCGGCGGCTCAGCAACTCGAGATTGGCCGTTCCCACGATGCCTATTGGAGACGTTTGGACGGGGCAATGGATGACTTCCGCATCTACAACCGCGTGTTGACCGATGCTGAGATCGCCCAGTTGTATGCGAGTGGCAGCATTGTGGATCAGGCGGCTCTGAAGCTCCGCTACGACTTCGGAACCATCGGACTCGGCTACAATGTGGCATGGACGTTTGGTGTGCTCGAAAGCTCACCGGTCCTCGGACCGGGTGCAACGTGGACGCCGGTTTCAGGGGCCACATCACCCTATCCGTTCCTGCCGGCACAGCCGACCATGTTCTACCGCGCCAAGCCGTAGTTCATCAATCCATGGCAAAGACCCTGCGGTCTTTGACCTTGTGTAATCAAAGCGCGCGGCCGGGAAGCAATTTCCGGCCGCGCTGTTTTTTTGGTGGTGGCGGGATGGGTTTTGTGGAGGGGTTGGAAAATCGGGAGATTTAAGGCTCTCATTTCCGGGAAGGGCAGGGTATAATGTGGTTTCGTTTGAATTATGAATAAGCTGTTTTCGGAACTGGGTCTCTCAGCTGAGGTGCTGAAGGCGATCGACAAGATGGGTTTTGAACAACCCTCCCCCATCCAGGCTGAGGCGATTCCCCTGCTGATGGCGGGTGAGGATGTGGTTGGGCAATCCATGACCGGGTCGGGGAAGACAGCTGCCTTTGCTGCTCCTGCGGTGGACAAGGTGGATTCGACATCCCGCGCCACGCAGGTGCTTATCCTCTGCCCCACACGGGAGCTTGCGGTGCAAGTTTCGGAGGAGGTTCACAAGCTGGCTATTTTTAAGCGAGGTGTGCACGCGCTTCCCATCTACGGGGGCCAATCCTACGACCGGCAATTTGTTGGCTTGCGGCAGGGGGCACAATTGGTGATCGGCACGCCCGGACGGGTGATGGATCACATGCGGCGCGGGACGCTGAGCCTTGCGGGGGTGAAGATGGTGGTGTTGGACGAGGTGGATGTGATGCTGAACATGGGGTTCCGCGAGGATATCGACCTCATCCTGCAATCCACACCCGCGACCCGGCAGACGGTATTCTTCTCGGCGACGATCCCCCGACCCATTCAACAGTTGATCGAGAAACACTCACGTCAGCCGCGTCACATCAGGATGGAACAGAAGGCGATGACGGTCCCGACGGTGGAGCAGACCTATTACGAGGTGGATCGATGGTCGAAGGTCGAGCTGCTGACCCGGTTGATTGATCTGCACGACCTGAAGCTGGGAATTGTCTTCTGCAACACGAAGCGGATGGTGGATGACCTCGTGGACCACCTGAATGCGCAGGGTTATTCGGCAGACCGCTTGCATGGCGACATGACCCAGATGATGCGGGACCGGGTGATGAACAAGTTCCGGAAGTCCGGGTTGGAATTTCTGGTGGCAACGGATGTGGCGGCGCGCGGAATCGATGTCGATGATGTGCAGGTGGTGTTCAACTATGACCTGCCCTACGATGGGGAGGATTATGTTCACCGGATCGGGCGCACGGGACGCCAGGGGCGCAGTGGCCGGGCGATCTCATTCGTTTCAGGGCGGGAGGTGTTTCAAATCCGGAACATCGAACGTTACACGAATACCCGCATCCATCGGGGCAAGCCACCGACGATGGTGGAGGTGGAGGAGGCCCGTGCGAATGTAATGCTCGAGCGGTTGCGAACGACCCTTAAGGCGGCGGAATTCAAGCCTCAGGATCATCTGGTGGAGCGCTTGCTGGAGGAGGGGTTCAACTCCACCGATATCGTTTCCGCATTGTTGCACCTTCTTCAAGCTGGAGAGGTTGTGCCGGTTGAATCTGCACGTTCAGATTCAGGCGAGGGTGCCTACACGCAGGGGCGGGGTGATCGGGATCGGCAATCCAGGGGACCATCTCAAGGTTTCTCAAATGAGGGACCCAGAAGACCCCAGGGGATTGATCCCGCTGTGCGTCCTGACCGTCCGCGCAAAGTGGTCATCCCCCCGGCAAGAGTACAAATCTCCAAGCCAGCACCGACAACTACAGCCGTTGCTGCCGCCATGCCAGTCGTTCCAGTGAAGGTGAAGGCGGTGGATCCTGTTCCTTCTGATCCAGCTATTTCGAAGGAAAAGAGTGATGCGAGCCCTGCCGAGCCCACTCCAAAGGTGGTGCAAAAAGTGGTGACCCCGGTTTTCGATCCTGCGGCATTGGAGGCGTCCCGGCCGGTTCCGCCCAAGCCCAGCAGGCGGACCCCGGATGGCCAGACACGGTTATTCATGAGCGTCGGGGCTGAACTTGGGATCAATATTGGCGCTGTGGTGGAGCTGATCTTGGGCGAGACGGGACTGCCGCGCCAGACAGTTGGCTATGTGGATGTGCGGGAGCGGCATACTTTCGTGGATGTTATCTCGGAAGATGCCCCGGGGATCATAGCGAAATTGAATCGGACAAGGTTGAAAGGGCAGCGGATCAAGGTGAAGCTCGCGAACTGAGGTCGCGCTGAACCGCTTGTTCGGGCCACCACGTTTCCTGAATCGTGGTGGTTTCGGTTCCTTGTGCCGCAGGCTTCCCGTGGGCTTGCTCCGGTCCCCCAAGTGTCCGGCCTCGAGAATCTAGCCCCCCGACGCGGTTATTTTGCAAATTGGAGGTGACGAGGGCGGGGAAGATCGTAATACTCCTGATTATTGCTATGACTGATTCATCTGTTTCCCTGTCCAGTGGAGTTGATGCCGCCGGGACTAAGACGGCACGACTGATGTCGTTGGACGCCCTCCGTGGGTTCGACATGTTCTGCATCATCGGGTTGGAAGGGCTTATAGATGGGTTGAAGAAGGTGAGCGACAACAGTCTGGTGCAGGGTGTTGCAAGCCAGATGAACCACGTGGGCTGGGCAGGGTTCCACTTTGAGGACCTGATATTCCCCATGTTCGTTTTTATCGTCGGGGTTTCACTGGTGTTTTCGCTTACCCGGACGATTGAGCAGCATGGCCGGAAAGGGGCTGCGATCAGGATTTTCAAGCGCGCGGCGCTCATGTATTTGCTGGGAATCTTCTATTATGGCGGATTTGGGACTCCCTTCGAAAAAATCCGGTTGCTGGGCGTCCTGCAGCGGATTGCGCTGTGCTACATGTTTGCAGGGTTGATTTTCTGTTATTTTGAAAAGCGTGGGAGGATTCTCTGGTGCGCGGGAATCCTGGTGGGTTATTGGTTTTTGCTGACCTTCGTGCCGGTGCCGGGTGGGACAGCGGGGAACTTTGCCGAGGGGCAGAACCTGACGAACTGGGTGGACAAGAATTACCTCCCACTGCGGAAATGGGATGGAGATCATGATCCGGAAGGGTTGTTGAGCACTTTGCCTGCGATTGCGAACTGTTTGATCGGCATGTTCGTGGGGGTGTGGATGCGTGAGTCCAAGCGCAATGACATCAAGAAGGCGATGTATCTGGCTGGTGCAGGGCTGATTTTGGTCACCTTGGGATGGCTCTGGAACTTCCAGTTTCCGGTCATCAAGAAGCTTTGGACCTCCTCATTTGTGTTTGTGGCCTGTGGCTACAGCTGCATGCTTCTGGCGACCTTCCATTTATTGATCGAGGGATGGGGTTTGAAGGGATGGGCACAGCCGTTTGTCTGGATCGGGATGAACCCCATCACCATTTACATGATGCACTGTGTCATCGACATGGACAAAGTCGCAGAGCGGTTTGTGGGTGGGGATTTCGGCAGGCTGTATCTGGGTCGTTACGAGGAACTTGCCATGGGATTGGTCATTGCTGTGATCGTCTTTGCCGTTGCCCGATTCATGTATCAGCGCAAGCTCTTTTTGCGTCTCTGATTGGTCTGGGGGGGCTCAGGCGGAAGCCCGTCACAGAGGATGGCTGTCTGGTGGCGGGGAGAATGACGGATATCTTTGCCGAATCATCACTGCTTGCAAAAAGGGGCAACGACAAGCAGATTTGCGGCATGTTCAGCCTTTTGAGGAATCAAACTCTTTTCGGAAATCTGGTGTGGCGCATGTTCGTTGTGCTTTGCATGGGCGGATGTTTGACGGTTCATGCCCGCGCAGTTGAGTTGGAGCGGATTCCGAGGGAAGTGCTCATGGACAAAATCCGGGGTGCGTGGGCCGGTCAAATGATCGGGGTGGCCTACGGTGGACCCACGGAGTTCAAGGCGGCTGCCCAGATCAACGAGGATGTGATCCAGCCTCCCGTGTTGACCAATTCCATAGACGAGGATGATCTTTATGTGGAAATGACCTTTGCACGGGTTATGGATACGGTGGGGCTGGATGCCACCAGTCTGGACTATGCAGTGGCATTTCGGGATTCAAAATACCGCCTCTGGCATGCCAACGCGGGGGCCCGGCGCAATTTGAGCCGGGGCTTGCTTCCGCCCGATTCCGGTAACCCCCGTTATAATGCCCATGCGGATGACATTGATTTTCAGATTGAGGCTGATTTCATTGGCATCATGTGTCCGGGCATGCCCCGATCTTCGAACCGCTTTTGTGACAAGGTCGGCCATGTGATGAATCATGGGGACGGTGTGTATGGCGGGATGTTTGTGTGCGGGATGTATTGTGCGGCCTACTTTGAGTCGGATCCCCAAAAAATTGTTGAGGCCGGACTGGCCTGCATTCCCGCCCGAAGCAGTTACGCGGCTCTGATCCGTGATTTGCTGGATGCCTTTGCGCGGCGGCCGGGAAGCTGGAGCGAGGCCTGGCAAATCATCGAGGACAAGTGGAACAAGGACGATGCCTGTCCTGAGGGGGCACTCTCCCCGTTCAACATCGATGCCAAACTAAACGGGGCCTACATTGCAATGGGGCTTCTTTACGGGGGTGGGGATTTTGATCGAACGATGGATATCGCCACGCGCTGCGGGCAGGATTCGGATTGCAACCCCTCCAGCGCCTGTGGGGTGATCGGGGCGGTTCTCGGATTCTCCCGCCTTCCGCCCCATTATCAGAAGGAGACTCTGGAGATGGCGGACATGAAGTTCTCCTTCACCGACTACTCGTTCAACGACATCGTGAAGTCCACCGAGGCGAGAACGGTGAAACTCATCCAGAGGGAAGGGGGCAAAGTCACCGGCCAGGACCTGTTTATCCGCCGCCAAAAGCCGCAGGCTCCGAAGCTTGAACAATGCAACTTCGGCGTTCCCACGGGGCTCATCCACTACACGAATTCAGCGTGGAAGTGGAGCAGCGGCTGGACCAACGACGACAAGGTGAAAGCTGCCTATGGAGCGGGGAGCCAGGCTGTGTTGGAGTTTGATGGAACAGGAATAGCCCTGCTCGGTCAGTTGTCCCAGGGAGGGGGCAGGGCTGATGTGTATATTGATGGGAAGAGGCAGGGCCTGCGTGCTGATGCGTGGATTCCGGAGCGGACGTCCGACAAGGACCTCTGGCGCGTTTATGGGTTGCGCAATGGACACCACACCCTGCGCCTGATGACGCTGGCAGAGGGGGATCCAAGATCCAAAGGGGGCCGCATGGCGATTTCGCGGGCAGTGGTTTATCAGGCTAAACCTTCCGCTCGATGATTCCCATGGTGCTGCTGAACCTTCAGCGCTTTTTTTATATGCGAACGAATGGCAACTGCGGGTCCCGTCCTGTGAGTCAGTCCCGGGGTGTAGATATTTCCATTTGTGCCGTGGTTCTGCTCGGGTGGTTGGCGGTGTGCCCAGGTCTTGCCGGAGCTGCCGGGTTTCCATTTTTTGAGCCGGTGCAACCACCGCGCGCGGTCCAGGTGATGGCCCATCGAGGGGCATCGGGACAGGCACCGGAAAACACCCGGGCGGCCCTGAATCAGTGCATTGAGGACGGGATCGAGTGGGCTGAAGTGGATCTGCGGTTGACCCGGGATGGCCGTCACGTTCTGTGCCACGATGCGGTTTTTACGGATGGTGCCGGGAAGCCTTGGACTGTGCGGGATCATACGCTGGCAGAGTTGTTGCAGTTGGATGCCGGCTCCGGTTTCGCACCCCACTTTGCCGGAGAGAAGGTGCTTTCCCTCGGGGACTGCCTTGCAGTGTGCATGAAGCGTTTGAACCTTTACCTCGATTGCAAGGATGTGAATCCCGAACAACTGGCCCGGGAGATTCTGGAGGGCGGGATGGAGACCCAGGTGGTTGTGTATGGTGAGGTGGAGGAGTTGCGGCGCATCCGTCAGGTTTCGGGAGGCAAACTCGCTTTGATGGCCAAGTGGCGGCCGGGAATGGATGTGCCGGGTTTTGCCCTGACCAATGGGCTGGCCGCAGTGGAGATTGACGCGCCCAACTTGACTTCCTCCATCCGGGAGTCCTTCAAGAAGGCGGGTATCAAGGTTCAGGCCAAGGTTCTGGCCGAATGGGACAAACCAGAGGTTTGGGAGAGGTCTATCAGCGCCGGGGCGGATTGGTTGCAGACAGATCTCCCTGAGGAGGTCATGGCCCATGCGTTGTGGCGCCGGATACCCAGGCGACCTGTGGAGATCTCGCTTCACAGAGGGGCAGGGCGGTATGCTCCTGAGAACACGATGCCTGCTTTTACAAAGGCTGCCCGGTTGGGGGTTAACTATGTGGAATTCGACGTGAGGGCTTCCCTGGACGGAACCTTTTTCCTGCTGCACGATTCTCGTTTGGATCGGACGACGGACGGATCCGGTCCGATGGACAAGCTGCCGGCGGAGGCGATTCGCAAACTGAGCGCCGGGATCAAATTTGGCAAACCGTTCGCGCCTGTTTCCATCCCTTCTCTGGATGAGTTCCTTGCCTCAATGGTGGGCGCGCGGGAACAACTCTATCTGGATGCCAAGGCAATCCCCCCGGAAGCCCTTGCAGCAGCGCTCAAACGGCATGATCTCGTTGCGCGGACGGTGGTTTATCAGTCTCCCGAGTATCTGGCCCGGTTGAAGGCGATAGACCCTCGAATTCGGCGGCTGCCCCCCCTGGGGAAGGCGGGGGATCTGGACGGGTTGCTTGCAGCCGTGGAACCTTATGCTGTGGATGTGGACTGGCGGATTCTTTCCAAGGATTTGATCGCCCGGTGCCATGCTGGGGGAATCAAAGTCTTTTCGGATGCCCTGGATGAAAACGAGCAAATTAAGGAATACTCCAAGGCGATGGATTGGGGCATCGATCTGATCCAAACCGATCATCCCTTGCGGGTCATGCGGGCCATTGAATTGCGCGAGGATCGGAAACCACAACCCCCTGAGCCGCTGCGGCCCTGAAGCCCCCCGACCGGCTACTCGGAAGAATCGAGGTGGCGGGCGACATTCAGGAGGTTACGGGCATGGACCATTGCTTCGGAAGTGGTTGACCTGCCAAGGCGGCTGATTTCGGCCTTTGAATCTCCGACCTCAGTCAGCACGTGTGCCAGAACTTTCTCAATCATGTCCCTGTTTTCACGCCGAAAGCGCATGACGGCTGCCGGCCCGGGCGCGCGTGATGCTGACGAACCCAGAATCCAAGGATGATCGTGACTCAACTCGCAAATGTCCTGACTCTCCAAAATCCCCTTCGCATAGGCGAAACATAAGAGGCGCAGCCAGGAGTCTGAAAATGGTGTGACCTGCATGCTGTTGCCTCCATCGTTCTCAGTAGTAGAGCAGGTGACCCTTATGGAATCATCAATGCGCTCAAGCAGTTTGATGCCATCCTGATAGTCCATATTCCCTCCATCCATTTCCCACCGGGTCCGGATACCCATCGACTGAAGGCCTCCACCCTGAGGGTATGCTTGAACCAGATTCAGGAGCTGTGTTTGCCTTGTTATCATTAGATGTGAAAGGATCGTTCATGCGTGCGACGGTCTCGTGTCTGCAACGTTACAATTTGGTGACAAATCCCTGAAGACAGGCGGGGTTTGTTGGGTGAACATCTGTATTTGGAATTATGGAGGAAGTCGCCCGGCGGGATAATTATTTCGAAACTCCTATTGAGTCCTCATACCATACCCCTATAATTCGGATATGAACCTCACTCCGTTCGGTGCGGCGGGTGGCGAAGTCACCGGCTCTGCGTATCTGTTGGAAGCGGGCAAGTCCAAGGTGCTGATTGATTGCGGCCTTTTCCAGGGCGGGAGGGGCGCAGATGCCAAAAACCGCGCACCATCCGGTCGTGACGCATCGAAACTGGATGCTGTCGTTCTCACCCATGCCCATCTGGATCATACGGGCAGACTGCCTCTCCTGAGCAAGGCGGGCTATACCGGCCCCATTTTTGCCACCCCTGCAACCATCGAAATGACCGGCCTAATCCTGCGGGATTCGGCCAAGTTGCAGGCTGCGGATGCTGAACGGGTCAACCGCAAGCGGCAGCGGGCCGGGGACGTTCCAATGGAACCTCTTTACACTCTTCAACAGGTGGAGACCACCCTCTCACTGCTCAGACCTGTCCCTTACCATCAACTGATCTCGATCGCCCCCGGCTTTGAGGCGGAGTTCATCGAGGCGGGTCACATGCTGGGGTCTGCCTGCATCCAGTTCCAGGTTCAGGAGGGGGGACGGACCCGGAAGATCGTCTTTTCGGGCGATCTGGGGCCCAAGGGGGCGCCCATTCTGAAGGACTATGAGCGGTTTAATGACGCAGAGGTTGTGGTTCTTGAAAGCACCTACGGGGATCGGGACCACCGGCCGCTGAAGGATACTGTGGAGGAGTTTTTTGCCCTTGTTAAATCCGCTTCATCGGGGCAGGGGAAGATTCTGGTTCCGACCTTTGCCGTGGGCCGGGCGCAACTCCTCACCATGTTGCTGGCATATGCGTTCCGGAAGGGTATCGTGAAGCCTTTCCCTGTCTTCATGGATAGTCCCATGGCGACCGTTGCCTGGAAGATTTATAGGGCTCATTCCGAATTGTTTGACGAGGACATGGTGAAATTCCTCAAGGAAGGATCACTCACCCATGATCTGGAGACCTTGCACTACACCGTCACAGCCGATGAATCCAAGAAAATCAACGAACTGTCGGGGCCGTGCCTGATTATGGCCGGCTCGGGGATGTGCAATGGTGGCCGCATCCTGCACCACTTCAAGCAGAACCTTTGGAAGCCCGAGAACCACGTCGTGATTGTTGGATATCAAGCGGAAGGAACACTCGGAAGGTTGTTGGTTCAGGGGGCCCCGGATGTGAAGATTTTTGGGGAGAAAGTGATTGTTCGATCCCAGGTGCACACGATGGGCGGATTCAGCGCCCATGCAGGCCAGACGGACCTGTTGAACTGGTTTGCACCGATGGCGAAGAAAGGGACCCGGGTCATCCTGACACACGGTGAAAATGGACCACGAACCGCTCTGGCCCAGATGATCGAAGATCGCCACAAGATCAAGGCACACCTTCCACAACTGAGGGAGGAGATCCAGCTATGATTGAGCATCAGCTCTTTCCCAATTCCCGCACTGCCCTCACGATTCCTCCCGCGATTTTCTGCCGGTAGGAGGCTGAGAGGATTTTCCGGCCTTCAGCCGGATGCGACAGAAAGCCGGCCTCAATCAAAACGGCGGGCATGGTTGCATCCCGCAGAACGGCGAAGCGGGCACGGCGCAACCCACGGTCTGCCACCCCCAGGGACCGGACGAGGGATTTTTGCATCTCGTAGGCGGTCCGCAGGTTGACACTATTCTGGCGGTTTCCCGGGTAGCCCCCGGTATCCGCCCCCTCGCCCTGGGCGTTTGTTGAGGGTGCCCCGGCGGGTGTCATGCAATAGACTTCGCACCCTTGTGCCAGACTTCGGGAGCTTTCTGTCGCATTGAAGTGCAGGCTGATGAGGAGGTCCGCCCCCTGCTTGCGGGCCATTCTGGGGCGGTCAGGAAGATCGACGAAGGCATCTGTGCGGCGTGTGAAAGTGACGGCGTATCCGGCCTGGCGCAGTTGCTTCCCAAGTTCCAGAGCCAGAAGGAGGGTGAGTGCCTTTTCATTGTATCCAAGGGATCGATGGCCCGGATCCTTGCCGCCATGGCCTGGATCAAGGCATATCGTGGTGACTTTCGCTGGTTGCTTCAGCGGTTTTTTCAGGAACGGTTGCAGCGTGTTCTCGGTGTCGATTACAGAAATCATGGCACACCCCTTGATGAGGGTGAGCGGGAAGAGCAGCCATACTTGAAGCCCATTCACCCTGGCTTCCCGGGAATCGACCCGGAAAGTGACCTGGTTTTCATCCTTTCGCAGTCCCAGCCACTCATCCTTCTTTACCCAGCCAACCTGATAACCATTCGCATAAGCCCAGGTAGCCAGTTTCACAAAGTCCCGGCCTTGATGCCTCACCACAGCCACCCCGCCGGAGGCTGGCTGAGCCTGCACCATTCCACCCCCGCGCATGAGCAGGAGAAGAAGGAAAATGGCGATACATTGTCTCATCGAGGGCAGCTTTGCAGGTTCATCCCCAAACTCAAGCCCGGGATGATCGCATGGAAGCCTCTGAACCCTGGGGAGGTGCATTTTTCAAGACAATTTCCATTCGCGGGGCTATTTCTGTCGATCACAACCCCTTGGACCGGATGTTTTGGGCCAACGGGCCGAGATTTTTGGAAAACTGCATCCTCTTTGGAGTTTTACTGTTGCCTCCCTACAGAGATTTTCATAGCTTTTTGGAGACGCACATTTGTAGAAACTAAATTTATGGATAAGACGGCTGAACTTATAATTGATGGCAAGACTTGCCGCCTCCCGATCATTGAAGGAACGGAACAGGAACGGGCAATAGACATTTCATCCCTCCGCAACGACTCCGGGTGCATCACGCTGGATGACGGCTATGCGAACACAGGGTCTTGCAAGAGTAAAATCACCTTTATTGACGGCGAGAAGGGCATCCTTCGCTACCGGGGTATTCCGATTGAGGAATTGGCCGAGAAGTCGACTTTCATCGAGGTGGCGCACCTGTTGATTTTCGGCACTCTGCCGACCAGCAAGGAGCTTCGAACCTTTTCAGACCTCCTGACGGAGAATGAGCTGTTGAATGAGGCGATGAAGCATCATTTCGAGGGGTTTCCCACCCATGCGCACCCCATGGCGATTCTCTCGTCCATGATCAACGCCGCAAGCTGTTTTTACCCGGAATTGCTGGATCCGGACCGCAAGGATACCTTTGTTGTCCAGACCGCACGGCTGCTCTCCCAGGTGCGCACCATCGCGGCGTTCGCCTATCGCAAATCGCGCGGGTTGCCGACAATTTATCCGAAGCCTGACCTCAAGTACACCGCCAACCTCCTGCACATGATGCACTCACTCCCTTACAGGGACTTTGAGATCAAGCCTGAGGCGGCAAGGGCTCTGGACCTGATTTTCCTGCTCCATGCAGATCACGAGCAGAATTGTTCCACCGCCACAGTCCGGATGGTGGCATCCAGCCGGGCCAACCTGTTCGCCAGTGCGGCCGCTGGCGTGTGCGCTCTCTGGGGTCCGCTCCATGGCGGAGCGAATCAGGCGGTGCTGGAAATGCTTGAGCGCATCCACGCCGAGGGTGACGATGGCTCCAAGTTCATCGCTGCTGCGAAATCCAAGGATAGCGGCAAGCGCCTCATGGGCTTCGGTCACCGGGTTTACAAGAACTATGATCCCCGGGCCACGATCATCAAGCGCACGTGTGATGAACTGCTCGCAAAATTGAATGTCTCTGATCCCCTCCTCGATATTGCGAAGCATCTCGAAGAGGCGGCGCTCAGGGATTCCTATTTTGTCGAGAGGAAGCTCTATCCGAACGTGGACTTCTACAGCGGCATCATCATGCGTGCCATCGGCATCCCGGTTGAGATGTTCACCGTCATTTTTGCCATCGGGCGCATGCCTGGTTGGATCGCGAACTACAAGGAAGTCATGGAGGCTCCAACCCGCATTTACAGGCCTCGTCAGGTCTATGTGGGGCCAACCTGTAACAGCTACGTTCCCCTCAAGGACCGGAGATAGCCAAGGCATCGCGTGCGGACGGAATGGCTTGAAGTTTCGTCCTGCCCGCAGTGGAAGGAGAGCTCAATTCAGCCCGGTAACCAATCTTGATCCCTTCTGGTGAATCCCAGAGGGGGTCTTCTCATTATATGAATATTCACGAATATCAGGCCAAGGAATTACTGGCCGCGCGGGGAGTTGCGATTCCCAGTGGTGAAGTGTGCGACTCCGCTGATCGTGCACGCGACATTGCATCAGCTTTGTTGGCGGGCGGAGATACGCTCGTCGCCGTCAAATCGCAGATTCACGCCGGCGGGCGGGGAAAGGGAACGTTCAAGTCCGGCTACAAGGGTGGGGTCAAACTGTTCAAGACTGCCGAGGAGGTTCATGCCGGTGCCGCAGCAATGCTGGGGAACGTTCTGGTCACGAAGCAAACCGGTGCCGAGGGCCGTTTGGTCAACAAACTGATTGTTGCCGGAGCGCCAGCAATCGAGAAGGAACTTTATCTCGCTGTGCTGCTTGATCGGGTCACATCGCGCCCGGTGATCATGGCCAGCACGGAAGGTGGCATGGATATCGAGGAGGTTGCAGCCCATACCCCTGAAAAGATTTTCAAGGAATCGGTCGATCCGGCGGTTGGGCTGATGCCTTATCAGGCCCGGCGGATTTCAGTTCAACTGGGCTTGCGGGGTGATTTGATATCCCAGGGGGCGAAGCTGATCGCCGGGGTTTACCGGACCTGGTTGGAGACGGACGCGGCGCTCATCGAAATCAACCCGCTTTGCATCATCAAGGGTGGGGATGGAAAGTTGAAACTCGTCGCGTTGGACGCGAAGATGTCTTTGGAGGACAATGCCCTTTTCCGCCATCCCGATCTTCAGGGGTTGAGGGATCTGGCAGAGGAGGCGCCATTGGAAATCGAGGCGAGCAAGTTCAACCTGAACTACATCAAGTTGGACGGAAGCATCGCATGCCTTGTGAACGGCGCCGGGTTGGCGATGGCGACCATGGACATCATCCAATACTTTGGAGGCAGACCGGCGAACTTTCTGGATGTCGGGGGTGGCGCGAGCAAGGAGCAGGTCACGGCGGCGTTTCGCATCATCCTTCAGGATCCGAACGTGAAAGGCATTCTGGTGAACATTTTTGGCGGGATCATGGATTGCAACGTGATCGCAACCGGGATTGCTGCGGCGGTCAAGGAAACCGGGATGAAACTGCCTCTGGTTGTGCGACTGGAGGGCAATAATGTGGTCGCCGGAAAAAAGACCCTTGCCGAATCAGGACTTACCATCATCAGCGGCGATTCCATGGCGGACGCAGCCAAAAAGGTGGTGCAGGATGTCGGCGCATGACAGCTTTGATGCGATATCGAAACTGAAAATGGGGTGGCATGAGGCGGATTCTTCCAAGAAGCCTCTCCACCCCGGCAAAACAGCAAATTTCAACCCCATAGATCGGAAACCCATTTTTCTTCACCATGTCAATCCTCGTCACATCCCAAACTCGTGTCCTCGTTCAGGGCATTACAGGTGCTTTTGGCGCCCGCCACACACAACTGAGTCTGGCGTATGGCACCCAGATCGTTGCCGGGGTCACCCCGGGCAAGGGGGGCCAGTTCTTTGAGGAGAAGATTCCCATTTTTGACACTGTTGAGCAGGCGATGAAAGAGACGGGCGCGACAGCATCCGCTATCTTTGTGCCACCACCGTTTGCCGCAGATGCCATCATGGAAGGCGTTGCCGCAGGCATTGATCTTGTTGTTTGCATCACTGAAGGGATTCCTGTGAGCGACATGGTGCGGGTCAAGAGCGCCATGGCAGGGAGTCGAACGCGGTTGATCGGACCCAACTGTCCGGGCATCGTCACCCCGGGGGAGGGCAAGGACTCCCATGGAGGCTGCCGCATTGGAATATCGCCTGGCTACATTCACAAGAAGGGTAATATTGGAGTCGTTTCCCGGAGCGGAACCCTGACCTACGAAGCCGTGTGGCAGTTAACCAGTCTGGGAGTAGGGCAGTCCACGTGCGTCGGCATCGGTGGTGATCCCGTGAATGGGACATCGCATCTGGATGTGATCAAAATGTTCAACGACGACCCTGAGACTCATGGAATCATCATGATCGGGGAGATCGGTGGCTCGGCTGAGGAGGAGGCGGCTGAATGGATACGGGCGAACTGTCGCAAGCCCGTTGCCGGCTTCATCGCGGGAGCCACGGCCCCTCCGGGACGGCGCATGGGGCACGCAGGCGCGATTGTGAGCGGTGGTAAAGGGACTGCTGCCGCCAAGATCGAGGCCTTCAGGGCGGCTGGAATCGGGGTTGCTGAGACACCCTCGGAGATGGCTGCAACACTTCTGAAGATGATGTGATCGGGGCCCCCGGGCAAGTCCTTGTGGATCCTCCCGGGCGGTGTGCAGGGTTCATTGGCACCGCCTTTTTCCCGGTGAAATCCGCAGGACCTGTTCCTACGGAGGTTTCATGACACTGATCGACTGGATTCTGAATGTCACAGGGGTGCTGCTATGGCTGAACTTTCGTTCTGTGAAGTTCGATCCTCTTGTGCGCACCAGTGCGGCTTCTCTTGCTGGAACGTTGAGGCGTGCAGAGCCGGTCACGCGCAGTAAATGGCCCTTCCTTGCGGCCATAGTTGGGGTGATCCTGTTCAGGGGTTGGTTTTATTCGGAACTGGGTCCGGCAGTTGACTGGGTTCCAAGCCTGCGTCTTGGGGCCATTACCATACCCTTCCGGAGTGATTATAAGGACCGTGTCCTGTTGTTTTCCATCCTGAGTTTTGGTCTTGCCCTGGCCGTTTTCTATTTGTGGATGCTTTGCCTTTCACTTGTTAACGGGCGTGCCAGCGAGACGGACCCGCTCCAGCGTTTTGTCCGGCTGCATCTCGGTGTAGTGGATGGGTGGCCATGGCCTCTGCGGTTGCTTGTTCCTCTCATCGCCGGTGGAGCTGTCTGGTTTGGCCTTCACCCCGTGTTTGCGGGCCTCGGGGTTGTGCCACATGCCGGTTCCACACGTGTTCTTCTGGCGCAGACGTGCGTGATGGGACTCGCAACCTACCTCTCCTGGAAATACGTTCTGGGTGGATTGCTGGCGCTCTACTTGCTCAATAGCTATGTTTATCTGGGGTCCCACCCATTCTGGGCTTTTGTGACCCTCACCGGTGGGAATGTCCTGGCACCACTGCGCAAAATCCCCCTCTGCTATGGCAAGGTGGATTTTTCTCCCGTTCTGGCCATCGTGCTGATTTTTGGTATTTCCGAGCTGGTTCAGGTCGGATTGGTGCATCTTTACAGGTTGGCGAGTGCGTGATCGGTTGTGTTGTCGTGCCTGAGTGGTGGGAACTCCGATGTGTTCGATTACAGGGAGTCGAGCGACGGTTCATTGGCCCTCCCCGGGATGTCCATAAAACAAAAGAAGGGGGCAAGCACTGCTTGTCCGAGGGACGGGTTCGGGATGGGCTTGATGCCTACCATGGGCCGATCACTTTGGAGTTTCCCGATGGATGCTTTGGTGGATCCGGTTATTCGGATGCGGGTTATGCTTGTGTGACTTTTGGGGCCAGAGCAGGGTCCAGTTTCTGAAATACGACGCTTTTGGTCTGAAGCCCCGGTCGAATCGACGGGTTTCGGGCCAAAGCAAGCCGTTTGCTCTTCCGTAGGAGGGGTTTTTGGGGCATGTTTATGGCATGTCAGGATTGATAGCCATTGTCGGAAGGCCGAATGTCGGAAAATCCGCCCTATTCAACAGGATTGTAGGGCGGCGTATTGCCATTGTGCATGATCAGCCCGGGGTGACCCGGGACCGGATCAGTGCGGAGGGGGAATGGTATGGCCGGGGGTTCACCCTGGTGGACACCGGCGGCATCGGCCTGATGCGTGGGGAGAAGTCTGATGATGTGATCATCAAGGCAGCCTTGGAGCAGGTTGAAATGGCCATGGCCGCTGCTTCGGTTATTATTTTTGTTGTCAATGTGAGGGAGGGGATTGTTCCACTCGATCGTGAAGCTGCGGCCCGGTTGCGCCAGAGTGGGAAGCCGGTGCTGGTCGCGGTGAACAAGGTGGACACAGGAAAAGCCGAACCAGGTGCCTTCGAGTTCAACGAGCTTGGCTTTGACAAGATTTTTCCGGTCAGTGCCATTCATGGGGAGGGGATCACACCATTGATGGAGGCCGCAATGGCGCTGCTTCCCGTTGATGCCGTTTCCACTGTCGAAGGGGAATTGGTTGTCCCGGTAAAGGAGCCGGTGAAGCTGGCCATTGTGGGGCGGCCGAACGTGGGAAAATCCTCAATTATCAATGCCCTGACCCACTCGGAGCGTGTCGTTGTCAGTCCGATTCCGGGGACAACCCGTGATGCCGTGGATGTGCCATTCGAGGTGGACACCGATGGGCAGAAGGAGGGTTATCTCCTGATCGACACGGCCGGGTTGCGCAAGTCGCGGCGTGTGGATGATTCTGTCGAATTTTTCAGCGTAAAGCGCACAGAGGAATCCATCCTGCGGTGCGATATTGTCGTGCTCGTGCTTGACGCGGTGAGCGGCATCACGGAGCAGGACAAAAAGGTTGCCGACCAGATCGTTGAAAACCGTAAAGCCTGCATCGTGGTGGTGAACAAGTGGGATCTGATGGACGAAGAGGTCCGAAAAGCCCGTGAAGAGGAGATTGAGCGAAGGACTCAGAAGGTGCGTGGTCACAAAGTGATGACCACCCTCTCAGAATTCGGGGAATGGGTTCAGCAGCACCTGTTTTTTCTGGATTACGCTCCTGTCATTTTCACATCTGCCATTTCCGGTTTCCATTTGGAGCGGTTGCTGGAGGCTGTGCGTTATGTGGCGGCCCAATTGAGGCAGAAGATACCGACCGCGATCCTGAACCGCACACTCAGGGATGCGGTGGAGCGGCGGCAGCCAGTGAGCGAGCGAGGGCATCGGCTGCGCTTTTTCTACGCTACCCAGGTTCGGCTGGCTCCGCCGACATTTCTACTGTTCGTGAACAAGGACGAGCTCTTTTCCGATCAATACAAGAAGTATCTTTCGGATCAGATGCGGATTGCGTTTGGTTATGAAGGGTGTCCGGTTGTAATGGTTCCGAAGCCGCGCCCAAAAACCATCGAACCCGTGCGGAAAGAAAGGCCCTCCAATTCGCAACGGCCACGACCCCGGTCGAAGGAGGCGAGATTCAGGAAATCGGACGGAAAACGCCGTGCGAAATAAGGGGGAAAGAGAACTTTTCCTACCCCCCGGCAGTGCAGGCATGATAGGGGAAGTCTCCCAGACTTTCCTATTTGGACAGGAGTTGGCTGATTTGCCGGACTGAGGCCGTCCCGGTCGTGCCTAATTGGTGTATAACGATTGAGGCGGCAACATTAGCGAGTTCGATGCTCTCGCCCAATGATCCGCCCGCAGCCATCGCCATCGTGAGGTTCGCTGTGACTGAATCTCCGGCCCCCACAATATCGATCGGGCCGCGTAGTGGGATGGATGGGATCTGCGAGATTTCACCCTGGGGCGACACGCTCATGATTCCACGCTCGGCGCGTGTTACAAAGACAGGATGTCTCGTTTTGTGGGCAATTTTCAAAGCCGCCAGAGCTACATCGTCATCCTTCGGGGTGGCTTCCTGACCCAGAAACGCACCAAGTTCCGTGGCGTTCATCTTGTAAATCATCGAGGGGAAGTGGCGGAGTCCCTTCCTGCTGTCTCCGACGATGAGGCTTTCCCGTTCCTTTGCCATCCTGCCAAGAAGGGTTAGGACTTCCCGGGTGACAACCCCTGTTTCTGGAGCAGTCACCTGATCCAGAACGATGATGGCGTCCACGGAGCCAGACAGTGCCCGCAAAGCTCCACAGATCGCCTTTCGCAAGGGGGGAGGGGTGGCCTTGTGGTTCTTCATGTCCAGGCGGTTCAGTTCCTGAGGCGGTTGCCCCTTCGTGATCAGAAGCGGCTTGGTGTAAGTGAAGGTGCGGACTCGTGAACTTGTGACGAAGTGGTCCAATTTCACTCCTGGCAGCCTGCCAAGGGTCGACTGAAGCTCGAAACCTTCACCATCCTCACCGCAAAAGCCGATGGGATAGATGGTTCCGGCACCTAGGGCGACAAGGTTGTTCAGAACCGTCCCTGCCGCACCAGGCTGGGACCGGACATTCACCACATTATGGACTGGAAGCCCGGTCTCAATGGAGATTTCCTGCAACTTCGGATCGATCTCCAAATAGCGGTCCAGACAGAAATCACCCACCACCGCAATCCGCAGGTTGCGGTAGCGGCTGGTCAGTTCCCGAAAGCGCGCCGGTTTCATGGCGCAATCAGGAGATTGAGCAGGGTTTCCGCATCACGGAAGTCTGCGATCACCACATCAGCCCCGACTCCCAGCAGCCGCTCACGCTTCCATGCGTCCACTTTCCCGGATCCGTTGTTGGCCTCATCGCTGGCGACGGCCACAGCGAGCCCTCCGACATCCTTGGTGTTTTGAATTTCCACATAGCCATCTCCAAATGACAACAACTGCCCTCCCGGAATGTTGTTTTCGCGGAGCATGCGGTCGATGATCATTTTCTTAGAGAACTGCTTATAATCATCCAGAGCGCCATAGATTCGACCTTCGAAGTAGGGGTTCAGCCCCAGGAGTGCGGCTTCACGCTTTACGAATGGCTCATCAGTTCCGCTGGCCAGATACATGGGCAAGCCCCTGGCCTTCAGCCCATCAAGAAGGTTGCGGGATCCATGAACCAGATATTGGTCCGGCTGAAAGCGTCCGGATTGAAGCCCCTGAATGCGTTCGGAGATTCGTTCATCAAGACGTCTCAGGTATTCATGTTTATACCAGAGAGGTTCCTTGGGAGAACCGCCCCGCTCGCGGATGCGGTCTGCCAGCTGGATCATCTGGTAGATGGTCTGCTTCCCATTCAGGCGCATGATGTCATCCAAACAAATGCGTTCCCGTTCGGCCTGAGACTCGCCTGGAAGGGGGGGGAGCATTTCGGCGAACATCGGGGTCATGATCTCCGGCCAGCCCTGACGGATGATGGACAGGGTGCCATCGAAATCAAAGATGACGTGGGTTACGCGCCGCGGCTGGATGCCATCAGCGCACTCTAGATAGCCCGTGAATCCGGGCAGGCTTTGTGTTCTCAATTTTTGAATGATGGGAACATTTTAACGGGTCGCAAACTTTTCGCAATCCGGAGGTGAAATTTTTCAGCAACTGGTCCCGGCCGGCGGCCTGCGCGTTCGACTGGTGAAAGGCTGGTTCCTGTGCCGGTTCCGGGTGAGATCCGGACTGCGCCAACCGCCTCATGCGCGTGATTAGCTGATTGACGGAAGCCCAAAGATTGGTGATGTTGGGGTGGGGCGGTTAGGTGACTGTCCTGCTGGATATGTGCGATTGTAAAACAACACATGAGCATTGGCGTGGCAACGCCCTAGTCCTTTCGTTCTCCGCATTGGAGGACGATACAACCCCCGACCATTACCCCCATATGAGCCGCGTTTCGCAATCCCCTGCTCAACACCGAGCATTCACCCTCATAGAACTGCTGGTTGTGATCGCGATCATCGCGATTCTTGCCGCCATGCTGCTTCCGGCGTTGAACAACGCCAAGAACCGGGCACAGCAGGCAACGGATCTGAACAATCAAAAGCAGATCCTGCTGGCGGCCAACATGTATTCAGGCGACGCCAACGAGGTTCTGCCTGGAAACGGGTGGGGAACCACAGATCCATGCTGGGCCCATGGGGCGAACCTTCCCGTAGGTCCGGCCTATGGAAACGGCTTTTACACGGTTCTCTCCAACCAGATCAACTACTGTCGGCAGGGCCAGCTGTTCCCGTTTCTCAAGACCGAGAAGGTGTTCATGTGTCCTGCGGACAAGGTCAACACGCTCTTCTACGCCCGGAACGTTTATTTCTCCAGCTACGTTTGGAATGGGGCCATCGGGGGATACGGCAACCCTCCGAATCCTTTGAAGAGCTACAAGATCACTGCTTTTAAACCCATGTCGATTGTGCAATGGGAAACCGATGAGAAGACACCGTTCTATTTCAATGACTGCTCCAGCTTCCCGGACGAAGGGATTTCCGGTCGCCATGGGAGTGGGGCCACTGTGGGTTTGATTTCCGGCAGCACGGAGAGGATTCAGCTCAAGGCCTATTACACATCCAAGTATGCCGGAACTTCTGGCGCCCGTGGTGGATCGATTCCGGCAGCGCTGCTCCCCAACCAAATGTGGTGTAGTCCCCGCACAGCCAACGGGCTGTGAGTTCTAGACCCGCCCCAGTTTCTTACCTATGAACGCAACCTTGATACCCCGCATCTCCCTGGCCCTGCTTCTCGCAGTGATGATACCGTTCGGCAGTTCGTGCAAGAAGAAGGAGGCAACCGCACCGGTTTCCGCCGTCCCGACTGCTGCCCCGGCGGTGGCTGAGGCTGCTGCGGCTCCAAGTCCTGCTCCTATGGCTCCGCCGCCTCCTACTGATTACAATGTCCAGGTGGATGCAAAGGCGACACTGGATGCTGCGCAGGCAGCGATCAGGTCAAAAGAGTATGAGAAGGCAGCCCAGTCACTTCTGGTTGTTCAGCGTCAGAAGTCACTTACTCCCCAACAATCTTCGGATGCGCGTGAACATATGATCCGCCTGCAGGCGGCACTTGCCGCAGCACAGGCAAGCGGTGATCCCAGTGCCAGGGCGGCGGCTGAGGTGCTGCGTCGTGCCGGATCACGTTGAGGGGTGCTGCCCCGCCAGCCTTGTCATATTGCCGACTTCAAAGGATGGCCAGCTGGAATCACGCTGGATCCGTCATCCCTATTCGTTTGATGGCTTTTCTTTCTCCCGAGCCTGTGGAGAAAGAAACATTGCGAACAGGGGTGGAAGGAGGCTAAATATCATCGTCATTTAACGTGTCAGATCATGGCGTTTGTCGAAGCCGAACCTACAATTGAGCTGTTGAGCGTGAAGGCCTTGCGCTTCATGCTCGTTTCCCGTGTTCTCGATGACAAATTTGCCAGCCTCTATCGGATGGGGAAGATTCATGGGGGGGTTTTTCTGAGCCGGGGTCAGGAGGCTCTGAGTGTTGCATCCGCCCTGAGCCTCCAGCCCGGCGACTTGTATGCGCCGCTCATTCGTGACACAGCCGGGAGGTTGGCGTTTGGGGAATCGCTCCTGGACCCGATCCGCACCTACCTGGGCTCCGCGTTGGGGCCCATGCGGGGCAGGGATGGGAATGTGCATTGGGGGCATCCGAGGCTGGGCATGTATGCGATGATCAGCCATCTTGGGGCGATGATTTCCGTCGTCAGCGGTGGACTGCTGGCCCATCGACTTCAGGGGCGGCGCTCCACCGTTGGACTCTCCTCCGTGGGAGATGGGGCCACATCTACCGGTGCATTTCACGAGGCGTTGAATCAGGCGGCTGTGGAGCAGCTGCCGCTCGTCCTTGTGGTGGCCAACAATTGCTACGCCTATTCCACGCCAAACAACAGGCAGTTCGCCTGCAAATCTCTGGTGGACCGGGCGGTTGGATATGGTGTGAAGGGGGTGGAGTTTGACGGAACCGATCTCGAGACCTGCCTTCGTGAATTGGGCTCGGCTGCGGCTCGTGCCCGCTCAGGGCAGGGACCCCAGTTGATGATTGCCAACCTGCTTAGACTTTGCGGACATGGGGAGCACGACGATGCCAGCTATGTGGATCCCAATCTGAAGACTTCCCAGGTGGGGCGGGATTGTCTCGAGGTTGCCATCCGGAAGCTTGTTGATTCCAAGACTGTCACAGCGGAGGATGTGGCACTCTGGAAATCCAGGGCGATTGATGATGTCGAGCGGGCCGTGGCACAGGGGCAGCGGGAGCCGGGTCCCGATCCGTATCGCGAGGATTGGTCAGCACTGTCAACAGAGGCTTTGGTGGAGCGGAATTGGCCCCAATAACTTCGCATGAGCATCACCTATCTGGAAGCGATTCGCGAAGCGCAGGCCCGGGCTCTTGCAGAGGATGACCGTGTCTTCATATATGGTCAGGATGTTGGCGCTTTTGGGGGTGCATTCAAGGCGACCAAGAATCTTGCGAGGGAATTTCCGGGTCGTGTGATTGACAGCCCGATCAGCGAAGACGCGATGCTGGGGCTGGCCGTGGGTGCGGCGATTGGCGGGATGCGCCCCATCATTGAGGTGCAATTCGCGGATTTTTCCACCGTTGGATTCAACCAGATGGTGAACCAGGCGGGCACACACTACTGGCGCACAGGGATGCCATGTCCCATCACGCTGCGTCTGCCATGCGGTGGCACTTCGGGGAGCGGGCCGTTCCACAGCCAGAGCATGGAGGCGATCTATGCCCATTACCCGGGGTTGGTGGTGATGACTCCCGCGACGGTGGCTGACGCCTACCACATGCTGCTCGATGCCGTGAAGATTGATGACCCCGTCGTGTTTTGTGAGCACAAGCTCCTTTACTACCATCTGAAGGGGGATCTGGGATCGGGCGATCGTCTTGCGGTTGGCAAGGCGCGAATCGCGAGGGTTGGTCGGGACCTTTCCATCGTCACCTACGGTGCCATGGTGCATGAAGCCACCAAGGCTGCAGAGGAACTGGCAGGTGAGGGTATTGAGGCAGAGGTGGTGGATCTACGGACTGTGAAGCCTTTGGACACCGACTGCATCATAGCCTCCGTTGCGCGCACTGGACGGTTGCTCTGTGTCGGAGAAGCCTATCCGTGGGGCGGGGTTACCGCTGAAGTCGTTGCCCGGGTAGCCGGTGAGGGATTCAATTTTCTGGATGCCCCGCCCATGCGCCTGAACGCCAAGGATACACCGGTGCCATACCACCCGGATTTGTGGGCCGTTCATCGGCCATCGGCGCGAAGCATTGCCGACTCAGCCCGTCGTCTGGTCCAGATGTGAACTGGTGTGGGTATCATGAACCAACTTATTTTCTAACCTGTTTTCGATCATGCCATCGATACCAATCATCATGCCTCAACTGGGCGAATCGATCGCCGAGGCGACTGTCATCAATCTGCTCGTCAGTGAGGGGGATACCGTGTTGACGGGGCAGGATTTGATGGAAGTAGAGACGAACAAGGCGACAATGAACGTGGCTTCACCCTGTCCCGGGCTCGTCAGGGAGTTATTGGTCAAACTCAATGAGAGCTATCCGGTCGGCTCAATTCTGGGGCATCTGGAATCCAGTGCCGATGATGCCAACCGGCTTGGATTGAAGGGCGAGACTGTTTCACAAGTGCCAGTTTTTGAACCGGGTGCCGCCTCAGAGACAGCGGTGGATGTGGCAAAGGATGGATCCAGTCGGGTGGAGCCCACCGTGCCGAGCCTGCCTGTCCCTGCCGGTGCGGGCGGGGCTGGTTACATGTCTCCGGCGATGAAGGCACGAATGCTGAAGTATGGGCTGAGTGCTTCGGATCTGGCGGGCCTTCCCGGCAGTGGGGCGGCAGGGCGTGTCACAATCAGGGATTTTGAGCAGTTCATGGCAAGGGTCGAGCAGCAGCAGACCATCCCTGCCTCCACAATGCGGGTTGCGGTGGCCGATGCCATGCGCCGGAGTTGGACCCGCCCCATAGCCACTGTGGCGATGCCGGTTTGTTTCGATCCATTGCTGGCCCACAGGAAGCAATGTGCAGTGAAGCCCGGCCCGGCCCTCTACGCGCTTCGGGCGCTGGCGATTGCCCTGACGGAAGACACCGCCCCGGCGGGGCGTCTGATTGGAAACCGGATCATTCATCCGGCTTCGATTGACGTTGGGTTTGCCGTGGAAGTGAGGGAAGGGGTGCTGGTTCCCGTCATCCGGAAGGCGAACGAGACGCCGATTTCGGGGCTTGTGGGCCGGTATGATGAACTGATCCGGCTGGCCCATCAACTGCGTCTTCCGGCGGATGCCACGGGGGGGGGCATCGCCACGGTCACAAATTTTGGAACTTTCGGTCTTACCTGGGCCACGCCCATTCCTTTGCCGGAGCAGACAATTGTTCTGGGCATGGGAGCTGCAAGACGGGTGCCGGGTTGGGATGAAGCCAGCGGGCGGTTTGTTCCTGTCATGGAGGCCAACATCACCCTCAGCTTTGATCACCGCGTTCTGGATGGCGGGGCGGCGGGGCGGTTGCTGGCCCGTGTGGCCCAGCTTCTGACATCTCCTGAACAACTGTGAGCTGAGGGACCGAAAGAGATGAAACTCGGATCCCACAT
This sequence comes from uncultured Verrucomicrobia subdivision 3 bacterium, assembly GCA_903913865.1. Taxonomy (GTDB): domain Bacteria; phylum Verrucomicrobiota; class Verrucomicrobiia; order Limisphaerales; family UBA8199; genus UBA693. Next base: position 42,829 of record CAIWMU010000097.1, on the reverse strand, counting down.
GTCAACCAGCGGGGGGCTCTTCATGGCCATCCAGCGCGGAAAGCGGGTCGATTGCGAAGCCGTGCAGGTCTTCGTGAAGAGCAACATGCAGTGGTTCGGAAAAATGCCAACTGAGGAAGATGTGCTGCGATTTTCAGAGGAATGGAAACAGAGCGGCATCCCCCATGTTTTTGGGCATACGGGCTATCTCATCAATGTTGCGGCACCCGACTCGGAGAAGCGCGCGACTTCCCTGAAGTCGCTGATTCAGGAGATTGAGATTGCTGCAGCTTACGGGCTTCCCTTTCTTGTGTTGCATCCAGGGGCTCACCTCGGCTCGGGCGAATCCGCCGGCATTGAGCAGGCGGTCAGGGGATTGGACGAAGTGTTCACCGCGACCACCGGCTGCAAAGTCCGCATTGCGCTCGAGAACACGGCCGGGCAGGGGAGTTGCCTTGGCCACAAGCTGGAGCATTTGGGGGAGATCTTTTCCAGATCGAAGCATCAGGATCGCCTGGGCGTATGCCTGGATACGGCGCACTTTTTTGCCGCAGGCTATGATATCCGAACACGGGCCGGGTGGGATGATGCGATAGGTGCCATATCGGATCTGGTTGGTCCTGGCAATCTGCTGGCGTTTCACATCAACGACTCCAAGACGGATCTCGGATCCCGGGTGGACCGCCATTCCCACATTGGGGAAGGGAAGATTGGAGCCGATGCGTTCCGGCATGTGGTCGGCGACACGAGGTTCAAAGATCATCCCGCATGTCTGGAAACTCCAAAGTCCGAGGATCTTGTGGATGATGCACGGAACCTGATGCTGCTTCGCAGCCTGTGTGCCGCACCCGTTGGACCTAAAGCATCCACCTCGCCAGGCTCCAGAGCGGCGAAGCGCAAAGGTTGAGCAGGGCGGGATGGCTTGAGGGTCCGGCTACTCCGGGGCTTTTCTGGCCTCGATATAGTCGTTGAGTTGTCTGATGCGGGTGGGATGGCGCATCTTCCGCAGGGCCTTGGCCTCAATCTGGCGTATACGTTCCCGGGTGACGGCGAACTGGGAGCCCACCTCCTCCAGAGTTCTGGGGGTGCCGTCGGCAAGGCCGAATCTCAGCTCAAGCACTTTGCGCTCCTTCTCGCTGAGGCTTGAGAGGATGTCCGTGAGTTTCTCCTTGAGCAGGCTGAAGCTGGTCATGTCGGAGGGGCTCTCAGCTCCCTTATCCTCGAGAAAATCCTCAAGAATGGACTCATCTCCATCCCCCACCGTCGTTTGCAGGGAGATCGGTTGCTGGGCCATCCTGATCAAGGACTGAACCCGTTCGGGTCGCAGTTCCATCTCCTCGGCAATTTCCTCAGGGGATGGCTCCCGGCCAAAATCCTGCAGCAGCCGTTTCTGCGTGCGCATGAGTTTGTTGATCACCTCGATCATGTGCACCGGAATGCGGATCGTGCGGCCGTGGTCGGCAATGGACCGGGTGATGGCCTGGCGGATCCACCAGGTGGCATAGGTTGAGAACTTGTAACCACGGCGATATTCAAATTTTTCAACGGCCTTCATCAGTCCCACGTTCCCTTCCTGAATCAGGTCCAAAAACGATAGACCCCGGTTCAGGTGCTTCTTCGCAATGGAGATCACCAGACGAAGGTTTGACTCGACCATTCTGGCTTTTGCCCTTACCGCGTTGGCGGATGCTGCCTTCAGCTGATGGAATGTCTCCATGTAGCGTTGGGATGGCATCCTGACAAAAGCCTCTAGGGCTGTTAACTTCGCCTTTTCGGAATCAATGATGGGGCGGTCATCCCGGTGTCCCCTCTCCTCGAGGGCCTTCACCAGTCGTGTGCTGATCTGAAAACGATCGAAAATGCTTTCCGCCATGGAGGACAGATCCTCAATCATCTTGTGCTTGAAGCAAAACTTGGGGAGGGAAGCCGTCAGTTTCGTCTCGCAGGCATGAATTTGCTGCTCCAGTCTGGATCTGTTCTCCGGGCATTTTTCCCGCTGCCACTGAAGGAACAGCCTGTCGATCTCTCCGTCCAGCCCGTGGCATTTTCTGGACAGTCGGACAAGTGCTGCCATGTGGGACTTTTTGGTGGCGAGCTTGCTCTCCGAAATGACCCTGTCGAACCGTTCCCGAGGGGGTGTCGAAGTCAGCTTCTCGACCAGAACGATATGTTCTTTGGCCGAGAAGCCGAAACTGTAGAGCAACCGGCGAACATCATTTTCAGCCGATTCGATTTGCTGGCAGATGGCAACCTCATCCTCCCGTGTCAGCAATGGACCGTTGCCCATTTGCTTCAGGTACATGCGAACGGGATCATCCAAATAGTCGGCCGACAGACTCTCAGGCAACTCCTCTGGTTCCCGTTCCTTGTCCTGATCCTGATCCTCCTCGACCGGTTCAAGCACTTCAATATCGAGGCTTCTGAGCTGCCGCAGAACGGCATCGTGATGGATCCCCGAATTTGAACCGTGGCGGAGGACCTCACGGACGTCTTCGTGGGTTAGAAAACCCTGCTCCTGAGCCAGCCGAACAAGTGGCTTGATGAATGGGGTAAGCGCGGTAGCTCCTGTGGTAGCGGAGCCCGCTTCGGACGGTGGCTTTCTGGGGCGAGGAATCCGCTGGCGCGGAAGGGAATGCACTTCCCTTTGGCGGGTGCTACCTGCCGATACATCCTTCTTGAACGAAGGCCTTTTCTTACTACCTGCCTTAGTTGCCACCATGGCTTTTCTCTTGGTTGAGTCCCGAACCGTTGCTAATGCCCAAATACTTAAAAACTAACCCAGTTTCGTCAAGAAGTGTATCACGCCGTTTTACAAATTTGATGTCTATATCCGTCGTGGGGAGCGCGGGATGGGGTAGTCATCTCCAGGTGTCCGGATGGTGCATCCGGTGGACTCCCCGAGTGTTGAGTCTGGCGCAAGAAACTTATGTGTAATGGCTTATGACGATCCTTGAAGACCATTCAATCCGAGGATTCACAGGTTGTCCCTCCTGCCCCCAATCTGGCGGTTTCCCCATCATGAACATCTCATCAACAATTCAGCCCCGTCCTTGACGTTCAGGGATGCGGACAGACTGTGGGGCCGAATAGAGTCGGTGGGATGATGTGCGAAGAACAAAAAAAAGGCGTGGCACCTGCCACGCGCAAAGCCAACATGAAATCCTAGCTCAATGCCGCTTGCGGAACATGAGCAACGCTGCGAAACCTCCGGCAAATAGCATCCATGAGGTCGGCTCGGGAATCGTTACAGGAACCAGTTGGGCCCTTATCTCGCCTACGGGGAAAAGAGTCGAGTTGATGTTGATGTAGAGATCGCTCGTCCAAAGTTGGTTCTCCATGGCACGGTCCACATGCACTGTGCCCTCGAAGTAGCCGGCCTTGGATGAAAAAGCAAAGTGAAGGGGGGTCAGATCAGCCAGAAGCGGGCCTGTGGAGGAGGAATTGCCCGAGTAAAGTCCACCACTCGTGAAACTACCCTGAAGCGGTTGAAACCCGAACTTTCCGTAAATGATGTTAACAGAGAGGGATTCGGTAGCGCTATCGTAACTTAGACCCCCACCAACAGGGCCGCCGGTGGCCGTGCTTGCATTGGCAGGCACCTCGTAGCTGCCCTTGAGCAACCAGTCAGAGGGAGTTAGTGTGTTAAGACCGATCTCGTAAACATCAGCATACGCCGAGGCTGCCAAGCCCAATCCAAGAATAATTCCAAAAATTTCGCGTTTCATGTTGTTGTTCTGTTAAATTTCCTTTTTCACATTTTTCACCAGAACCGATGACGTGTCAACAAAAGAAAGAAAAAAGAAAGATATTTTTTCCCATGAATAATTGGGTGCACGGCCGTGGAACTAACTTCCCCGGGACTTGACGGATCTTGTGGATGATTCAACGGTCGAACTCCCACATGAAGGTGGGTAGTCAAATGCCAGTTTTGATACCGGCTAACTCGACGTGCATCGGCGACCGGGTTGACAATGTTGCGACATCGAGGAGGTTTGGCGCATGAAAAATCACAAAGCGTCTTCCGGTGGCGTGCATGGAATTAGCGGCATCCTGGCCATATGTCATTGTCTGGCTGCGGTTGCGCTTGCGGCCAGTGGTGGCGAGGTTTCCCCCGAGGGAAGGCTGCTCGTGATGAACAAGGGGGACCGGACGGTCAGCGTGATTGAATTTCCTGCGGGGCGAACCCGTGCAACAATTCCCATTGAAGGGGTTACCGGGCACGAGCTTGCTGCTTCGCCAGATGGGAAGCTGGCGTTTGTGCCGATTTTCGGGAATGCAGGAGTGGGATCGCCCGGGACCGATGGGGAGGTGATGCGTGTGGTTCATTTGGAGAAGGGGGAAACCGTGGGAACGGTGGCGTTTGGCAAGGGGGTGCGTCCCCATTGCGTTGTTTTTGAACCTGTCCGGCGCTTGTGTTATGTCACCGCAGAACTGGAGAATGCCGTCATGGTGGTCGATCCCGTTGCGATGAAAGTGGTTGGAAGGGTGCCAACCGGGGCGGTCGAATCGCACATGCTTGTGATCAGCCGGGATGGCAAGCGTGGCTACACGGCGAATGTCGGTCCTGGAACGGTCTCAGTGCTCGATTTTGAAAATCGCAAACTACTGAAGGTGGTTTCTGTTGCACGGAAGGTTCAACGCATCTCCTCATCTGTGGATGATAAGTGGGTTTTCACGGCGGATCAGGACAAGCCACGACTGGCAATGCTTGAGACCGCCTCAAATGAGGTCAAAGGCTGGATCGAGTTGCCGGGGATCGGATACGGCACGGCCACGACGCCGGATGGAAAACACCTGCTTGTCGCTTTGATTCGTCAAAACAAGGTGGGAGTTGTGGATCTTGAGACACGGGCGGTCATAAAGGAACTGGACGTGCCCCGGGCGCCCCAGGAAATCGTGGTTCGGCCTGATGGCCTTCGGGCCTATGCATCCTGTGACGCAGCGGGAGAAGTTGCGGAGATTGACCTCAAGGGATGGTCGGTGGTCCGCCTGCTCAAAGCAGGGCAGGGGGCTGATGGGTTGGCATGGGCGAATGGCCTGTGAGGAGTCGCGGCGACTCTCAAAGGTAGTAGCATCCTTCGGACCCAGCCTCCCAGGAAAATCCGGGTGGCTAGGTGGGCGTGCCGTTTGAATGGGGGCGCGTGCGGCCCTTTCCTTTAAGGAATCAGCCGAACGCGGTAGTAGCGCTGTTGAGTGGCTCCGTTCGATGGGTCGTCCTTGAAGCACGTGCTGCCCGTAGCGACGATATCCCCAGGCACATCCTTCCAGTCTGAATCCGACACAGAGTTGAGGTATTGCAATCGGTAGTTTTTTCCCGGTTCCGAACTCCAATAGGCGCGGACTGGACCGCCACCCGGAGCCGAGAGGGTCAGGACATGAAGCACGGACGAGGAATTGGTTGGGTCCGTGCCCGACAGCCATTCTGCCCTGTCACTTTGCCCGTCCCCGTCGTAATCCCCGGTTCCATCCCGCCCCAGAGTGTTGAAGTATGCGAGTTCCCAGTCATCAGGGAGTCCATCGGAGTCGGTATCTCCATGTGTCAGCCGGAGCAACCAAGTGTCCCTTGATCCGTTGGCATCATCCGTTACCAGATCGGAGGCATCGCTCTCGAAGAGTATGGTGGAACCATCGGCACTCATCATCGGGTTGGTGGAAAGTTTGTTCCCGGTTCCAAATCCATCCCGGGCGGCACTCAGGAGGATGGTTCGTTTGAGAACCAGATCCCGCAGAAAAACATCACTGGCGTTGTTCGTGTCGCCCGGCACGAGGTCCGAGGCCCGGCTGCGGAAGATCACATAGCGGCCATGGGAGGAAAGGACAGGGGCAGTCGAGCGGCCTTTGCCGGATCCCGTGCCGCGCGAGTTGACACTAACCAGGGTGGATTGCCCTGTGGTGCGGTCTATGACGTAAATATCGGTGCTCGAGTTCGTGTCGATTGCGGCGTAGCTGGCGTTGCGCTCACACGCCACGAAGCGACCGTCCGCCGACATCGAGATATTGGCGGCATCCGTGAGGGTGGAGAGAATTGCGCGGTTGGTGATGCTATAGATGTAGTTGGTGCTGCCCTGCTGGAATGAAATGAGGGAACCGTTGGATCTGAAGGCAACCTGGGTGACCTGTCCAAGGGCCGCCCCTCCTGCGGAGGTGCTAATCAGGATGTTCGATCCTCCCACTGAATCCCACAGGTAGGCATTTATCCCCGATATCGTTGTTGTCAGGAGATTGCCCGCCGCGCTGAGGTAGGCAACATACCGTCCATCGGGACTGATCGAAGGATCCGAGGACCTGGCATTGCCCGGGGTCGTTTTGGCGGGGTCGAGGCTGATGAGCCGGTTTGTGCTTCTGGTAAGATCGCGATAATAAATCTGGCCAACCGTGGTGGCATAGCCTCCGACTCCAGATTCGCTGCTTTGAAAAGCGATCGTGCTTCCCTGCTGGCTCAGTGATGGATTCGACGCGGCGAGAACACTCCCAACGCCGCCGACAGGCAGGTTCGTCCGGGAGATACGATCGAAGGCATAAAGACTGAAACGGCTGGCAAGGCTTGCCACCGGGGTGGAATCCGGAATGCCCTCAAACACAATCCAACGAGCGTCCGGACTGATTACCGGACGCCGGAGCGGCCCTGCTGACAGGCCGGGGATGATTCCTCCGAGGCGCAGTGGTCCGGCGGCCCTGTCGTTCAGATCACATATAAAGACATCGCGGGTGCCATTCGTGTCATTCGCGGCCCAGTTGCAGCCCTGGCTTTCAAAAACGATAAACTGTCCGTTGGAACTGATGCCGCCCGGGATTACACGGCTGATGCCTGCCCCTGCGGCAGCGGACAGGGTTGCCACGGAACGGGAAACGAGTTCCGTGGTGCGGCCGAGGCGGTCGTGCAAAAAGATGTTTCGCACACCCGCCTGATCACTCTGGCCAACGAAGGCTATGAAGGATGCGTCATCCGTCATGACCGCATCGGAACCAGTAGCGTTTGTGGCGAGGGTGGTGCGTCCCCCGGTGGTGGCGTCGAAGATTACAAGGTTTCTGGAGGAGTCCAGGTAGAGGACAAAGCGCCCGTCTGCAGAGATGCCGGGAGTGAACGAAGAGATCGGGGTCGGGGTGGTCGCCATTCCGGCCCTGACATCCACCAGGGTGGTTTTCTTTGAAGTGAAATCACGCAGGAAAAGATCCGCCCCCACCGTGTTGGTGTCATTTTGAACCAGATCATTTGCCGTGCTCAAGAACAGGATGGCATTGCCCTGTCTGCTCAGGACGGGGGATGTTGAGATGCCGGAGCTTGATGCGACCCCATTCGTGTTCACGCTGACGAGGGTGGTGGTGCGGTCCAGAAGGTCCCGTCGAAACACGTTCAGATTTAGTCCGGTGTCGTTTGTGGCGATGTTGGATGATGCGCTTTGGAAGGCGACATACCGGCCTGTGGCTTCCATGGAAGGGCTTTGCGAGGTGCCATTGCCAAAACCGGTGCCAGCTGAGCTGACACTGACCAGAATGTTGGACCCGGCCAGATCCGCCACGAAGACATCCATTTTGGCGTTGGTGTCCGAGGCCACAACATTCACGGCAGTGCTGTCGAACGCGATCCTGCGCCCATCATCACTGATCTGGCGCGGGCCCGACCACACCGCCTGCGAGCCTGTATGGCTTGTGGTTTTCAAGTAACTGCGGCTGGCCAGTGTGGTGGTGCCGGAGGCGATGTCCCGCACAAACAGATCGACTGCGCTGTTCGCGTCTCCCGACGCGAGGGTGGAGGCACGGCTGCAGAAAAGGACATACCGGCCATCCGGCGTTATTGCCGGGGAGGTGGATTCGAGATTTCCGGGGAGGGTCCCAAGGGTGTTGACACTGAGCAGTGTTGTTGTGCCAGCCTGCAGGTCACGCAGAAACACGTCTGCAACCTGATTGTTGTCGTTTGTCACCAGATTGCTCGCCGTGCTTTCAAACACGACAAAACGGCCGTTCGCACTGATGCTGGCGGCGATGGAAGCGCCATTGGCGCTGCTCGCACCTGCCGCGTCCGTGCTCACCAGGATCGTTTTTGCCAGTAGCCGATCCCGGACAAACACATCAAAAGCGCCATTATTGTCATTCGTCACCAGATTCTCGGCCGAGCTGACGAACACAACGAACCGTCCATCAGCGCTGATGCCCGGGTTGTGGCAATCTCCGCCCGCACCCACTGAGGCGAACTGGGGAATCGTAGGGGACTGAACGAGCGGCATCCCCATGGCGATCAGAGGGAGGGTGGCCAGGGCGGCGAGCGCGGTGCGCATTATCCTCGAAAAATTCATTGTGGGTCCTGTTTGATGGGGTCACGGGCGGAAGGATGCCGCCTTTTGAAGTCGTGCCACATCCGGGTTGTTTGGCGATGTCGCCGGGACGACCATTCCCATGGTGACAGGAGGCATCGTGCGGGGGTCCATCCACTGCCAGTATTCAGCATGGCCATCCCCCATGGCAAGATTTGCGCCACCGGAGTGAAATGCGGCAGGAATATCGACAAAGCGGGCGGCGGCACTGGTCATCTGGACGTCCACAAAAAATGAACCGTCGTTGATGCTATCACTATGCTCCTCCAGCAGGATGAAGGTTCGCTCCGGATGCCCAAGTTGGGTTGTGCTGGTCATCACTTGATACCCGGCGCTGTAGGCGGAGGCGCCCTGGCCGACATAGCCGTTCATTGAGTAGCTTCTCACCCGCAGTGAGGGAACGCCACTCCGATTCAGTGTGATCAGATCGGCAGGACAGCGAAACAGGGTCGGCGACCTCACATAAAGGCCCATCGCGGCGGAGATGGGATTTGTAAGGTAGGAGGTGTTGAAGTTGTCCGCGTTTGCGACGTTGTAATCGAGCACGCCCCTAGCCCAATTTAAGTAACTTGAACTGACCGTTGCCGGGTTCGCCATGCAGGATCCCGAATAGTCGTCGGCATACATTTGCCACGCCAGGGAGAGCTGGCGCAGATTGCTCAAGCAAACATTGCGGTCCGTGGACGTCTGACTGTGCCCGAGTGAGGTGGCTGTGATCAGCGTGAGCAGTGCTCCCATCGCCAGAACCACCAGCAACTCTACCAGGGTGAACCCCCGCAGCCCGGCACGCGGAACTGCGGGAATCAACCCTGCCCGGGGTGGCTTGTCTGAGATGGGGCCTGCGAATGAATCCAGCGAGCTTATAGGGCACGCATCCTGAGGGGACTCGGGTGATTGGCTCCAAGAGGCTCGATGTGGACCCTGTGCCAGGTTTCCAGTGCCGCTGAGCCGAAAACGATTGGCGAATATCTTCTGCGATGCAGGTTTTATGATGCGTGCTTTCATGTGATGGAAAACCGCCGTTTAAGCCAGACTACGCCTCGCATGGCACCTGCGCCAATAGAAATTCCTTTGAACTCCGTCGGAAGAATCGATGTGCCTTGGGAGACCTTTGTGAATTTACGAATAAAAGCCAGAAAACCACCACGTGGAGATTTCCGCGTTTGGATCTGCCTGAAGTCCTTTGGAAAGGAAGTTTGTGGAGACCGGGGAGGATGTGCGGTTCATTTTCCAGAACGGTGCATCCTTGAGACAGCAGGGATTGCTCAGAAATTCAATGGATGGTGCCGGTGGTGGGACTTGAACCCACACGGCTTTTTAAGGCCCCAGGATTTTAAGTCCTGTGCGTCTGCCATTTCGCCACACCGGCATCCTTTGATTTGCAATCACTTACAACTTCCGACCTGTCGGGAAATTGACTTTGTGCTAGTAATGGGTTGTGAAACCGCAAGCAACGGCGATTAAGGTCAAAACCCAGGATGTTGCCATCAACAAGCACAGGTCCAGCTTCGCAAAGGTTGTGGATGGACGCAAGAACCCAATCCGGGGGTTGTGGCAGCGCAACAGTCAGTTCTATGCCCAGCTCGAATTTGTTCACCCCGAATCCGGCGAGAAGTCCGTCCGACGCGTAAAGCTCGTCGATCCTGCAACCGGGGTTCCTGTAAGGACCATCCCGCAGGCGGTCGGTGAGTTGGCGCGATTAAGATTGCAGCGGTCGCAGAACGCCCTTCCAGTGATTGCTCAGGCACCACGATTTAAAGAATTCGGAGAGACATACCTCGCATACATCAGAAGTGGGGCCTCCTCGAATAAGGCAGCGAAGAAGCCGCGCACGATCGAAAAGGAGGAATATGCCAATTTGAGGACCGTTCTGGAGCAAGACCATCCGGGACGGTTTGCCGGTTCCGCAGATGATGCCCCCCATGTAGCAGAGTGCAATGTCTCTCGGGTCGTAGGAGTCGGGGCTCGTGGGTGCGTGGGGCAGAACATCCGGCCGTTGCTCCCGGTTCCCCCTCTGGCGGAGAAGGTGAGACCAGGTCAGAATCCCGCCATGTAATGTCAGACGCTGGTTGGTAAAGGAAATCCGGAGGGACGAGGTGCTATTTTTAGTGTCAATTTGAAGTGGCACCGCTTGGTTCGCCTCCTGTTGAGGACCGGAGCTCGCGTTTTTCATTAGACCCCAAGCCCAGGATACGGTTCCTTACAATTCCAATCTGAATCGTTCCGGCTAAGTTCACAGGGGGTGTTGACCCAAAAGCCTCCGGACGGTTTCCCGTGCCGAAGGCTTTTAAAGCTTTGAGCAATTGAGCTACTTGCCAAAACTGCGGCGGAACAGAAAAGCGAGCAGACCTGCGCAGCCCAAGGCCAGGACTGAGGGTTCCGGGATGGTGGCGATCCCGAGGTTGGCTGCCGGGTAAACGGACTGGGCATAGGAGCCAAAGTTCGGTTCGTCGGACACAGGATCGTTGCCGTAGCGTGCGTAGGAGGAATTCCACCCATTGAAGCTGTAATAAGGGTCGTCCATGGTGACGCTGCTGCCGGAGAGCTTGTCCCCGAACAGGTCCACCCCGTCCACATCGGCCGATAGCGTGTACCAGGCATTACCCGGCAACGTCACAGGTGAACTAAGGGTCACCCAGCGGTATCCATCCACCAAAGGCGCCGCCGTCCCGGAGGGAACGACTACTGAAGCGAGGATCGAGGATGGACCGCCACTCCCACCGCTGGAGGTGCTGAGGAAGAGATTAACCGTATGGCTGTTAGCCAGACCGTCGCCAAAGCTGTCGTAATATCCGAGGTGGGTCACGACTGATCCGGCTTGATAGGTGGCGAAAGCCTCCCCGAGGGTGCCGGTCCAACCGTTCTGGGTTCCCGTGTCCAGATTCACGTTGGGCCTGAATAGTTGGTGGGAAAAAACGGGTTGCGCCAGGGCCTGGCTAGCCAAACCCAGAGCCAGAGTTATCACTGCGAGTCCTGCCCCACTGCTGCGGTTTTTCATATGGACGGTTTTCTTGATTGCTGCGGTTAATTCTCAACCAGCTGTGCTTTCATAGCTGGGTACAATGAGATTTCACCAAATTGACGGGCGTGTGCCAATTGGCAAAGTTGACAAATCCGTTACCTATTTTAACAGTTCGCACCGATCCAAAGGGCAGGGGCGGAGGAAGTTTGGTTTTTAGAGTGCCCAAAACTTTGATGCTCCTGCCAAAAGTTCCTCAAAGTCATCCGCTTTGGTCCAGCGATCATTTCGATTGGTCGTTGAGTCCGGGCACGATCCCCAGGTCTCGAACGTCGCCCTCTTCTTTCAGCAACGGTTTGAATTCGGCTGCCCCGGCGTAACCCTTGCCGGCATGGTCGCTCAACGCAATCAACCGGAGGTATCGAGTCCTGACCGGTTTTGGGAAGACGACGGTTTGAAGGACTTTTTCGTTTGCGAACCCGCCCGGGTTGCCCCAGTCGCGCCAATCCGTCCCGTTGAGCGATACCTCGGTGCGGTAGAGCGCAATCCGGCCATTCACCATATCCGCCCGTGGGAGGTAGCTGAATCCTGAGATGAGCCTGGGTGCCAGCATGTCCAGAGTGAGCGAGATGGGCATCTTGGTACCCGTCGTCCAGTCCGAGTGCCAAAATGTGTTTGGATCCCCGTCCACCGCAAGATCGGCAGGATGCGAAGCATGCTCACTTGTGCTCGTAACCCCCCACTCCCGTTGGCCAATGAGCCCGGCCAGTTGATCCGTCGTCAGCCTTCCTTTGGGAGCGAACTCACCTGAACATGCGTAGGCAAACAAAGCGCGGCGAAGCTGCCGGGCGACAATGCGGCTATCAAGCGCGCTCTCCACATCCAGGGTGCAGACGAGTAGTTTCCCCGGCCCCACAACTGCCTCGAAGATGGCTGAAGGCATGGCGTTACGGTTGTATTTGTCCACGAAGCGAAACGGCTTCGCGATGGCTGGGTCGAGCCCATCAAGGTCCACCGCGACGGATTTGGAGGTGAGCTCCCACCATTGCCAATCAGTATGAGTGCCGGTCGGGAATTGCCGCCAGAGCGGATGCGTGTCATCAATGGTCGCCCCGAGAGTCCCTGGCTGGTCAGGAAAGTGCAACGGACTCCAGAAGACGGGGATGAATCGCCCGGGCATGGGTTTCTTCACGGCCCCAGCCGGCGGTAATAGCAGGACGGTCCTTCCGGCTGCCAGAGCGGCCAATGTGTTTGTATCGACGCCGTGGAAGACTGCAAAGGTTGGGGAACTATCCGATGGGGTGGGGAGGGCCGGATAAACCCAGATGGACCAGGAATTGGTGGCCTGCGCGGCGGGAATGGAGACCTCGAGCGTAAGGCGAGACGCCTCCCGGATCCCTCCCATGGCGACGGAAATGGAGCCGAGGGGGATGCCGTTGCCTAGAGGCAAGGTATCCACGAGGAAGGATCCTTCCCCGACCACACGGGATCCGTCGCGCAGGTTCCAGACCGTCTTCGCATTCGCCAAAGGCTGCCCGGCGAAATGGGCGACTTCGATGTCGGCCTCGAACGTCTCATTATTCAGCCAGGTGAACCTTTTCATTCTCGCCAATGGGACGGTCGGCGCACAGAACTGCCGGAACTGCCGGGGCGTGAGGATCCCCTTGCTGTCCCAGAAGGCGTCGAGCAGTCCGACCGTTGCGGAACTCTGGCCGGGGAAATCCTGGAGCTGGAGGAGTTGGATGCCTGCCAGCCCTTTGGTGCGGAGTGCCCGCTCCAGATCTTCCTTGTAAAGCAGCGCGGCGAGCTTGCCGGAATCGCGGGTGTAGCGGGCGGCTTCCGCAACACGCCCCTTCCTTTCCAGGTCCCCTTTGATTGCCTCCCACGCCGTCGCCCGCAACGGGGTGAAATCGTATTTGGGCAGTTCTGCCAGATTCGGATAGACCACATACTGACCCACTTCGTGGGTGACGAGCGGGATGTGAATGGAGGACAACCCCTGGGAATAGTCGCTCACCGTGTTGGGTTTAGTGTTGTTCAGAAAGCCCTGCCCCCTCACCCAGCCGCTCTCGGTTTCCTGCGAAACGAAATAGTCATCATTGGTCCCGGGGAGCCTCCCGCGTGGCGAAAATGAGTAGGTCGTGCTCGTGAAAAGGATCTGCGGCTCGAGCCTGCGAAAGCATGCGACCAGTTCGTCCATCTTCTCATAATCCCCGGTCAGTTCGTTGCCGAGGCTCAGCATGACGAAGGAGGGATGGTTGCCATATTCGCGAAAGATGCGCACCCCCTCGGCTTTGAGCCAGTCATCCACCGGCGGGTTCTGCCCCATTTTGAACGTCCAGTTTGGCAGCTCAACCTGCAGGTAGAAGCCGTAACGGTCAGCCGTCGAAAAAGCAATCCGGGGCGGGCACCACGAGTGAAATCGCATATGGTTCAGGCCGTGGGCTTTGGCCGTGCTGAATATCTTTTCCCACTGTTGGCCGGTCATATCGGGATGCCCGGTTTGCGGAAATTCGGCGCACTGCACATCTCCCCTCAGGAAGGTTTTCCTGCCGTTGATTGTAAACTGACCATCTATGGCTTTGAACTCGCGCATGCCGAAGGTGTCGCTCACCTCGGAGTGAACATGATCACCGGACAGGACGGCTCGAATCCTGTAGAGCTTCGGGTCGAGTTCGGACCATTTCACACAACCCTGGCCCATGGGATAAAACACAGTCTGTCTGGCTGCACCTGCGGGCAGCTGGATCTTCGTTTTCAACGGGTTGACCGCAACCCCGGTGAAGTTTTGGCCATCTGCCTGCAGGGAGAGGTCCAGTGATCGTTCCCGGTCACTGCCGTTGCGGGTGTCGAGGGTGACTTCCACCCCACCACGCGTTAGATCCGGACGCAGCCGCAGATGTTCGATTCGGACTCGCGGCAGTGCCTCCAGAACGAGCCTGCCGACGACCCCGTTCCAAATCGTCTGCGTCTCATCCGTGTAGGAGTGTCCCATGACCCCGATAGGCACTTTTTCCCGATTATCGATCCGCAGCGTGAGGGTGTTTTCCTGACCGGGCCGCAGCCCGGGTGTGAGGTCGAACCGATGCGGGGTGGTGAGACTGATCTGCGGTTCGGCCGCAATCTCCTGGCCATTAACCCAGACCCGACTTTCCCATATCACACGTTCAAGCGTCAGAACGATATCCCGATCCTTCCAATCTGCCGGAATGCTTACCGTCCGCTGATACCAGGCGGGCCCGATATATCGGAAACGCTGGTGCAGACTCTGCATCGCAGGCCGTACGAGGTTGATAGGGATGGACAACGGCTCGCCTTTGCCGGCGAGGGCAGTGGTGCCGGGCAGAGTGATGGAGTCCCCCAGCGATTTCTCCCAGAGCCGTGTCTGAAGGCCTTCGTCCCTGGGATCGAGCTGCATCCGCCATGTGCCGTCGAGGGGGATCTCAGCTGCGGTGAGTCTTGCGATCATCAGCAAGAACAGTCCGATCCGTTGAAAGAGCTTGATCATGAGGTTTGATTCATTGAGGTTTGGTTGTGAGGGGCGAGCCTTCATCCACTACGACAGTTACCACGGATCGCCTGGGAATCGGGACTGTGTGCTGGCCTGCTGCCTGTTTCTGCAAATCCAGGGTTGCTGATGTGACATAGGTGGTGAGGGTTGATGCGGTGGCCGATGGAATGGCCACGACCCGCTCCACCTCACTCCGGTTTACAAGAACGATGACCTGTCTCCGGATGCTTTTGTCCGCATAGGCCGAAACCAGCAGTCCATGGCGCTCTTCGGAGACCGTTTCGTTTCCATCCAGAAGCCGGACATCAATCCGAACCATTCCAGGCCGGACGAACAGTGAGTAATTGCCCAGGGCCCAGAGTAGCTTCGATGTCCTGATCTCGCCGTCGCGCCGGGCGTAATCGGGGTCCGCAGACCTGAGTCCGGACGATTTCCCGTCGTCTATGAAGATTAGACCATCCTTGTAATCAAAGCGGCTCACCGCCGTCCACCATTGCCATGAAGCGGCGTCGGCGATGGTTAGATCGGCATGGATGACTCGGGCGACATACAGTGCGGTATCCATGCCCAAATCGCGCTTCCAGCCGCTCCCGATCTCCCCCGTCTTCTCCATGATGCAAAACTCCGTCTGCCAGTAGCTGGTTGTCGGGCTGATCTGGTCGAGGGTTTGCCGCAGCGACATCCTGTCTCTGATCAACACATCGAGGGGCCATGTGGTCCCGTAACTGTGCCCGGAAATCACATTGGCGACGTTCGGAAGTCCGGTCAGGAGGTGTTCGGAATCCTTGTCGAGGAAATCGCGAATCTGATCACCGCGCCCCGGGAGTTTGTTTGGAGAATACAAATATGAGATATTGGCTGACTCGCCAAAAACGATTTTGGTCCCGAGGTGCCGACGGTTCAAGTCCGCACCCAGCAGCCTGGCAAACTCGCAGCACTCCGCATTGCTGACAGCCGTTCCCTCCTGATTGTTGGATCTGCCCCAATCCCACTGGGGCTCGTTCACCGGGCTTAAGAACTGGAAGGGCAGGTTTAGATCTTTCTCAAAGTGTTCCATCACATCAGCTAGAAACCTTGCGTATTCAGCCAGTTTGCCGGGCTGAATATTCATGGAATTCGTTCCCGCCCCGTGAGCCTTCCCGTTTTGGGCCAAGTGGGCAGGAGGGGCGATGGAGAAGGCCAGGAAGGCGGGAACACCCCGGGATCGGGCAGCTTCCAGGAACCAGCGTTGGCCCTGTTGCTTTGACCAGTCGTAGGTGCCATCCGGCCTTTGGAAGCACTCAGCCCGGCGCCATTCATCTGCTATGCCGCTCTGAGCCCCTTGCTCCATGCTTCCTGAGCCGACGTAGAATCGCCACAGAGACAGGCCGATGCCTTGCGGCTTTCCGTCCCCGGAAATTTTCGAGCTAAAGAGCAAATCGGCGATGCTGTTCCGCTTCTCCTTGGGCCAATACTTCCCCACCATTTGCAGCCTCCAGGCATCGGAAGCACCGAAACCAACTATCGTTTGGTGGGGCTTCGCCGGATCCAGTTTCAGCACGAGCAGTTCCCTGGGCTCGGAATCGTTGCTGGGCCCGGCTGCTGCATCTGGTGTCAGGGAGAATAGCAGAACCACCGCCAGCAGCAGATGGTTTCCGACGCCAGGGACCACTCTGGCACAGCACTGGCATGCTCTCACGCCGACTGTCATATCTGCATGAGGGACGGTCGATCGGGGAATGGGGCTGTTACGGAACATGGTGCGACATGAACCATTTGAGCAACTCGGTGGCCACCAGCGCATGTCCTTCGCGGTTCGGATGGTTCCCCTGCGACATCAGGTCAGCGGGCCGGACTCCATTGCGGATGGATTGTTGAAACCGTTCGAGGGAGTCGGCGATACCGATGTGGTAATCCTCTGCGAGCCTGTGAATCAGCACCGCATGCAGGTTCAACGGATCCTGGGGGTCGTCGAGTTTCGCCGTCAAATCAAGGGTGGGGGTGAGCAGTATGACCGGAATGTGTCTTGTCCGGCACTTCTCAATCATCACCCGCCAGGCCTTTTCGGCCCGTTCGAGGCCTATACCACGATCATTTAGAGCATAATCCAGCGTCACCACGTCCGGCTTCAGGGACAGGACGTCACTGTCAAACCGCTTTGCCCCCTCCTCGGAGTTTTCCCCGCCGATGGCGGTGACGATCACGTTGATCACCGCGTTTGGAAAACGTTCCTTTAGACCGCGATGAAGCAGGTGGGGATAGGCATTGAAGGTCTCAACCGCTGGTGTTTTGAAATACCCCGCAGGCACACTGTGTCCGTGGCAGACGATGTTGACAGTCCGGTTGGTGGGCCAGTCACTGGAAAGCAGGGCGGTGAGATCCGCCAAATAGCCTTCCCCGGCCGGCGTGTTGGTTCCAGCGGGGCCGGCCAGAAGGAGCGTTTGAACGCCACCACACCAGAGTGCGGAGCAGGCTGCGACTGTTACAAACTTGATGATGGCGGTTTTAAGATCCTTCATGGCAGTGACAGTCGATAGAAGACTGTTGGACTATCCGGGGTAACTGGCACCACCCAAACATTCGTTCTCATCGACTCAGGCAGGCCTGACCAGTTGGGGCTCAGGCCGGTTCCAAGCTTATTCGTTTGCGCCTGCAACTGCCATCCGATTTGATCCGTTGGCCAGGTGATGAACAGGTTGCCGCCATCCAGTTGAGCCAGAAGGTTCGTGGGGGTGGGATTGAGCACCTGAATGATTGCAAGGGTGCCGTCGATGGCCAACCTATTGGTCCAGGCGAAGCCATTTCTGAGCACAGGCAGGTTGATCTGGTTGAACGAGTTGGTTGATGGGACGCTAAACAGCTTGAACGAATCACCCGACCCCAAATCCGGCCCAAGATTCGTCACCGTAAGCGCACCCCCCAGTGTGAGGGGGCCATTCAGGTTAATGGTGCCGTTGGAACTGGGAAACGATTTGTTCAACGCGATAAGAGTCGTGCCAGCCAGTGCCAGGCTCCCGTTAATTGTCAGTGTGCCGATATTGGTGCCGGGTGCCAGCACACCGCCATGCAGAACCGTGACGTTGCCGTTGATCGTTCCCGCGCCCATCAGGGTGGCACCATTGCCCGCAATGACCCGGCTTGTCACTGATCCGTTGATGACCAGCACACCGTTCGAGATTGTGGTGTCGCCGGTGTAAGTGTTCACGCCGCTCAAAACCATACGGCCGCTGCCCACCTTCGTCACGCCTCCGCCTGCGGCGCCGTATTCGGCCGGGGGATTGACCAAACGCGCCGGGACCACCAGGTCGTCAGCGGCAGGACCGTCAGCGACGTCGAACACGTTGGTGCTGAGAAGGTGAATTCCCGAATTGGCGCCAACGTTGGTGATGACTGCCGTGATTACGTTTGGGAGGACGGTGACGCCGCGTGTCAAAACCCAGCTTTGATAATTGGGGCTGTTTCCTCCCGCTCCCGACAGGGTGCCACCATTCAAAGTCACGGCACCGGCCGGATTGAACTTTACCGTTTCGAGTTTGGAACCCGGCCCCACCACCAGCGACTGGTTGGGTTGGCTGCCGGAGGCACCAAACAGGGTATCATTGCCCAGCACGAGTTTGCCGGGGCCATTTTGCACAATGCTGCCCGCGCCGGTTATTCCACCCTGGGGCGGCACCCAGGTGAGGTTGGCGCTGCGGTTGAAAGCCAGAGTACCATTATTCACCACGTTCATCAGGTTGGGGACGGCCCCTGTAGTTCCGCCGTTGCCGATTTGTAATGTTCCCCCGTTGATGGTCAGACCGCCTCCATAGGAACATCCAACGGCGAGGATGATCGTACCGCTCCCGTTTTTGACCAAACTGGTGGCAGCACCAGTAATGGTTCCGGAGCCTGCTAGAAGGTAAGTCCGAGTCCCATTGTTGGCCGTGATCGAGGACGGGCTGACGGCGGCATTTAGAGTGACTGTCACTGGCGAAGCACCGATGGATGTATCATCAAAAAGGACGGAAAGCCCGGGGCAATAGCTCACCTCGGACAATGTGGCATCCTGCCAGACGCCTGGCAGGCTGGAGTTCCAGTTAGTATCCAGGCCGGTCCATTTCAGTGGGGCTTGGGGGCGCACGACGCTGGCGCTGCCTGTTCGGTCCCCAGCCAGGGATGGACCATTCGCATCGAACATGCCCGTCAGCGTGTAGGATGTCGTCGAACCGGGGCTGACGAGGCGCGTGGCAGGACTCAAATGGGTGGTCTGCACGAACCCATCCGACCAGGTCAAAGTCCACGGAGCGGTTCCAGTCAATGACGCCTGGAGAAAAGCCGAATCGGCGGCGCCGCAAAGTGTGGCATAGCCGCTGACTACGGATGTGGGGTGGACGTAATTGGTCACCACCGTGACATTGAACGTGTTGGTCGCCCTCCGGCCAAGGGTGTCTGTCGCAAGGACGCTGACGTTCACGCTGCCGGTCTTGTTCGTGACCATCTGCAGGGTCAAAATGCGCTGGATTGTGTTGGTGTAGGGATCGGTCCACGGTGCCAGGCGCGAACCGGGAATCGGCTGTTCCAGTGTCGTATCCGGCAGTTGCCATCCGACAGCGAGATGATCCGAACCGCTGCCCGCAGCGTGTACCGCCTCGATGTAGTAGCGGCGCCCCGCGGTCAAAGCGACCAAACCGGATTGCTGGTTGGGTTCCTTTCTCCACTCACGAGGCGCGGTATAGTTGGTTACCGAGGCGATAAGAGACTTGTTCACAGGGTTTTCGTCGGAACTGAGGAAAAGCTGGCTGGCATCCCGGCTGGAGATCCAGAACGTGTAATCGCCACTTTGTGGCGCCACCACAAAACCGCGCATTCGTGTTCCGTAGTTCCCTCCGGTGTTTTGAGGGCTCTCGAACAGGTTCTGGAGGGTTACACTGCTCGGAGTGTTCGGAAAGAAGGGTGCGGCGGCGAGATTGCTCAAACCGGAGCCGGAAAAGTTCGTGAAAAGTTCACGCGTGATCGCGCCCGTGTTTGGCGGGGTGCTAATGCCAATATTGGAAGGGGGAAGCAGCGTCGAGTTATCCGAATAGACGCTGAGGCTCAACAGGGGGGCCGGAGCGTTGCTGCTAAAAATGGAAGCGGTGACCTGCAGGACCTGGCCCATGGCGGCCTTTTGGTTCGGGATGGGACCGATCGTGGTTGGAGGGACGGCATTTGAGCTGAGGACGGTTGCCACGAATGTCATGACGGCATTGGTCGGCAGGCTGCAAGCGCCGCCCGGAGGAACCGGGGGAAGGGGAGACAGGTTGTCCGAAGGCGACGAGGAGGTGATCCAAGGCGACCAATAGGCAACTCCGCGCCCTGATCCCAGGCCCGTCACGTCCGGCGCGATCACCTGGTTTGTGGCTGAGGCGTTGATGAATACCATGGCCACGGTGTTGGACCCGGGGGCTGTGAAGGCCGCGCTCATCAATCCAAACACATTCGCGTAAGGGGTCATCTCCACCCGCCTCCAACCGGGCCGGATAAATCGGGTCCATTGGCCGAAGGCCCAGAAGTTCTTGGAGCAGTAAAGAGACTCCGTGTCCCCCGGCTTCCAATAGTCGGTGTAGAGCAGTCCATCCTTGTAATCCGCCTGGGAAATCGAGAGCCACCAGTGCCATGCGCTGGCATTGGCTACCGCGAGGTCCGCCCAGATGACGCGGGAAACATTAAGGGCCGTCGTCATTG
The DNA here is from genome assembly GCA_903913865.1 of uncultured Verrucomicrobia subdivision 3 bacterium. Taxonomy (GTDB): domain Bacteria; phylum Verrucomicrobiota; class Verrucomicrobiia; order Limisphaerales; family UBA8199; genus UBA693. The sequence continues at coordinate 22,386 of CAIWMU010000097.1, read as the reverse complement.
TGAGGTCCCGGGTCCAGCTCAGAACGCAATATTCGCTTTGCCAGTATCGCCAGAAGGGGTTTGCCGCCAGCTGCCCCCTGAGCGTCTGGCGAACGGACACCAGATCATTGGTGGCGTTGTCCGTGCCGTAGGAGTGGGCTGAAAGACAGCGGGAAACGATGTTCGTGATGCTGTTGAAAGCCGTGATATATTTCCCGTAGGAACTGCCGTACTTCGTGCTGATGCCGCTTTGGGTTTGATAAAGGCTGGGAAGAGTGCCTGCCTCGGCCAGGACAATCTGCGTTCCCAGACCTCGAGCTTTTAGTGCTGAATTCAATGCCTGAGCCTCGGCTATGATGTCGGCGTTGGCGTGGCGGCAACCCTCCTGACTGGCATCATTCCACTCCCAGAACGGTTCGTTCACCGGCATCACATAGTTGAAGGCGACTTGTTCCGTTGTGAGCGTGTTGGTTTGGAAATGTGCCAGCACATCGGCGACATACTGTGCGAACGCGACTGCGTGCCCCGGTTTCAAGTTGCTGGACCCCAATCCGTCAGTGCCGTATATGAAGCCGTTGCGTGTAAAATTCGTTGGGGGGCTATAAACCATGGCGATGTATTGATCAATCCCGCGTGCCTTCGCAGCGGATAGAAACCAGCGCTGGCCCGTCTGTCGGGTCCAATCGTAATTGTTGGAAGCCACCATGAACCCGTTCTCCGTCCGCCAGGGCTGCCAGAGGGTCCCGGGATGCACTGTGGAGTCGTGCCCCGCCGCCAGATTAAACCGCCAGGCTGACAAGCCGATCCCCCCATTGGTCTTGAACAGCAGGTCGGCTACGATGGTTTTGTTGGTTAGAGACCAAAGCCCGACGTTCTGCATGGACCACGCGTCGGATGCGGAGAAGTTGTCCATCGTCTGCTGGGGCGAGCCGATGTTGGCTACCGCGGGGTAGGGGGTGGGCGTGTAATCGATGCGCGTGATGGTGGCCTGCCAGCCCGTGGTGGTGTCATGCACATTCAGCCGCAGCGTGTGACCTGCCGAAGCTGCCGGGTTTGAGAAGGTGAAGTCATGTTCGATTCCGCCATCCCAGGGACAGGTATAGGTCAGCGTGCCGTTGCTGTAGCTGATGCCGGTCGCGTAGCCGCCCGGATCAGTGAAACCCGGATCATTCGAAAAGCCGGAGATGATGATTTTGGATCGCGTCCAGATGTGCCCGATGCCATGGAGTGCCGCGCCCGGAGCGAGGCTCAGGGTCATGGACTCTGTCCCATCGATCGCGGACGCATTTCCATTGATCACGCCCAACCAGGTGCCTGTCTGGCCCAGATTAGCGGTCGTGGTTGCGTTGGAATTCGCATAGCCCGTCACTGTTAACAGCCCATCGGGAGTGACGAAGGACGGAGAGACGTTGTCGTTGACAGAGGGGGCAAACAAGGTGGCAGCTCGAACCTCCTCTCCCCAGAGCAGCATCCCGATCGCCGCGCCGGTCAACACCCGCCTCTGACTATTGAGCCATTTCTGGAGGTGGTGGTTGATGGAAATCATAGCCTGTCCTGCTTCACCGTTCGGACACTCCTGCTTGGACCAATCGGCCTGCAGCCCGGTCCTCGCTGGGTGGGGGCGTTTGCAGGCTCCTCCTTCATGATCCTTTCGGCCTGCAAGTCGCGGGCCATTGCGTGATTCGGGTCACGATGGAGGACTTGCTCCAGGAGAGAGATGCCCCGCGCCTCTTCACCAAGGCCGAGCCTTGCCTGTGCCTGGAGAAAAAGGGCAGTCGTTTCCTGCCGGAACGACAGATCCTCATCGAACAACAGCATGGTCGGAAGCGATGTTGCAAAATATGGAATCGTGGCTTTCGCCTTCTGAAGTTCCTGTGCATAGAGGAGCAGGCTCTGGAACAGGCTCCTCGCCTTTGCCCGTTGGCGTAGTTTCTCCCACGCCAGAGCGGAATAGTAGGTCATCTCGCTGAAGGCACGAACGCTCATCTCCTGGAAATCACCCTTAAAGGTCGCTGCGGCGAGCCAGTTGCGGCGGGCGGATTCATCGTCTCCAAGTCCGGTGCAGGCACAGCCCAGCCGGTAGTGAATGTCGCTCTGGTTGGCGAGCAGATGTTTGGCCTCGCTCAGGTTTGGGGGCGAAGTCAACGCATCTTCAAAGTGGGTCCGCGCATTGGCGAAGTCCCGGCGGTCCAGGGCGGATCGCCCAAGTGCGAGCTGAGTGCGGACGTGTTGGGCAAGCGGGCCGCCCTCGCCCCCTTCCCAGGGCTGAAACTGGCGGCTGCGAATCAACTGCATCGCCCTCAAATGCTGCCCTGTTTGGTTGTAGAGTGCGGAAAGTTCAAGCGATAGGTCATCGCGTTGTTGGACGAGATCGAGGCGCTTTTCCAACTCGTGCAATCGTTTCTCCGGCTTCTCGCCGAGGCGTTTCCACAGTTGGTCGCGTTCGAACAGCAGCCTTGCATCCGCCGGATTTGCGCGGAAAGCCTTGTCGTAATGGGTTCGGGCCACCCGGGGCTTGCGAAGAATGTTGAAGTAACCGATGCCCAGGTTCCTCCAAACGACAGAGAACTTCGGGTCCAACCGGGCCGACTGCTCCCACAGCCGGATGGCTTCTCCATGCCTCCTCCGGTCGTAAAGGAGATTCCCAAGATAGTACGGGGCGCGTGGATCATCAGGGTTTTCCCGGATGGCGGATTCCAGGACCGCGATCTCCTCAAGCCGGGACGGGAAGCAGTAGTCGGGGCTCAAGGTGGAGGCGTGTTTGAAGTGACTGGCAGCAGCGAGTGCGTCCCCTCGCTGTTCCTCCAGCCAGCCCAGCGTGTAGTGAATCAGGGGCAGTGCCCCCCAGTTCTGGTCCGCGAGATCTCCCTTTGTAAAGGTGGCATCAGCCAACAAGCTGATCGCTTCGGTGTAGAAGCCGGTCCGGGCGTAATCATGGGCGAGATCAAGCAGGGTTTGGAGATCGCACTGGGGCGCATCGCCCTCGAGGTGTCGTGCCCACCAGTCTAGCCGGTCCAATCGCCTCGTTTCGCTCAACAGTGCATCCGCTTTCCCTGTTTGTCCCGACCTGCGCAGGACAAGGACCTTTAGATTTCGGGCCCTGAGGTTGTCCGTATCGAATCGCAAGGACCGGTCAAGGTGCTCCAGCGCGGCAGCCCACTGATGGCGCAGTGAATCGATTTCTGCGAGCGCGTGATAACCTGCGGCAGCCCAGCCTTGATTCCACGTCGCTTTGTAAAAAGCGGCGTAAGCCTCCTCGTCCCGATCCTGCCGGCGGAGACAGAGCCCCAGGTTGTAATAAACTTCGCCGTCAGCCGGATTGGGGTTTCTGCTTGTTAAACGTTCCACGGCGTTGCGAAAGTGCTTTTCCGCCCGGTCAAATTCTCCGCGTTTGAGATACCACAAGCCCACCGCATTGTTGCAACGGGCGTCCAGTGGGTCACGACTCAACGCTTCGCTCCAGTAGAGCATGGGAGAACGGGTGGCATGCCGGTACTGGTCCAGGTGCAAACCGGTCAGGTAAAGTTCGTCCGCGTTCGCAATTTCGGAAGGAGGAGGAGGTTCGGTTGCGGGCGGCGGAACTTTCCCTTGCACGCGGGGCTTGGGATTATAACAGAGCAGTTCGCGTCCGCTTGCGTCCGTCACGCGCAGTTGCAGGTCGGTGCCGGCCAGAGAGTGCGGAATCGTGAGCTTTCGGTTCAAAGGCTTTCCGGGGGCAAGGTCACAGGTGAATTTGGCCAGCTCATTTTTTGTGGCACCCTTCGGCTCAAGCTCTCCACCTTTCCTCCCTTCTGGAAGAATACGATCCAGGATGACCTGTGCCTGGAGATGCACGGCAGTCACGGATACTCCGATCTGAACGACCGATGTCCGCTCCACGCTTGTCACATGGAGCGATGCGGCCGCTTCAAGGTTGGCGTGTTGTGCCGCACCAATCTTCTGGATCGGATACCAGTACTGGCTCCAGGTCTTCGTTTCGCCGGGCTGGAGAAAGCTGAAGTCTGGCTGGTTGTCGGTGTAAACCCCGGCCATGATCTCGATGTAGGGACCGAATTCCCCGTTGGCATCCGGTTCGGTCAGGTTCCGATCCCACGCGTAGCCGAACTCGTCGTTGCCCCATGTCCACTGCTTCTTGCCGGGGGAGATGTGATGGTTGGCATAATGAACCAGGCCAGCCGAGGCCTTGTAATCATAACCGCCGAAGAAGTTCTCCTCCGAGCCCATGCACATGTAGGAGGTAGGCACGGGGATGTTGGCGTAGAAGCTCAGATCGTTGGGGGCGTAGGAGGGGGTGCCGGATGTCGCAAGCATGCCCGCCGGGCTGGTCCGGCAATGAGGCGGCACAAACTGTCGGGGGATTTCGGACTCGGGAATCCCGGTTTGTCCCCGGTCACCATAATTCACCCCGTAATAGAAGCCCCCGGCCAAAGGATACTCGCTCATCGAGCGCCGCGCGTGGTCGGCAACATAATAAACGTCGGGTGGAAAAAAGCTCTGGTACGACTCATGAACACGGGTAGCCACGTTGGCCCACCAAAGGAAGGTTTGCGTGAATGGTGTGCGGTTGTAGGCCCGCACCTTGAGTTCAAGAAACGCCTTGTGCGGGTGCAGGCAGACCCCGTGCATTCCCTTCATCCGCGCCATCGGATCATGGTCGCCGCACCAAATCGTTTTTGACCCGTCCTCATGTTCCTCCACCTGTATGTCGACCGGTAAAAATGTCGCCGGTCGATGATGCTGGGGCCAGTTGAACTCTATGCCGCCGGATAACCATGGCCCGGCCAGCCCAACAAGTGCCGGTTTGATGACTCGCTGATTGTAGATCAGGTCATAACCGTTGGTCTTGTCCTGGATGGCATGGATGCGGCCTCCAAGTTCCGGCAATACCAGTGCACGCAGAAATTCGTTCTCGATCCAAACGGCCTTCCATTCCCGATCCACCGGCTTCTCAGCGATGCGGTCCGTGAACGGAAGCGGATAGACTCTGCCGCTGCTGCCTTGATAGACGCGCTTCTCCAAAAACATCGGGTTCTTGTCCGGTTCCGCCGGAAGGAATGTTGGCAGCACAATCCTATCCTCCCTAACCGTCACCCCGGCAATACTTTGCGATGGTGAACCACCTGTGGTTGCGGTCCTGACGTGATCTCTGACTTTACGTTTTGAGCTGTTTCTGGTCATGTTAAGCGTTGGACTGGTTGGATTCCGGGACATTCCGCAACACCTGCGACTGGAAACGCTATTCCTGCCATTGGCGGCTACCAATAGCGCCGAAGATCCGGGTCTCCGACCGTATTATAACTGATCTTAGGGACCCGTTCCTCCGCTTTGAACAAAAAAGATTCGACGTGGTTGTCCCCGAAAAGCACGTTGAACAATCCCTTGCCCCGGTCGGTGTGCCAGGAACTCACCTGATCCAGCGTGCGGTCGGGGGATGCCGGCCAATCCATCAGGATGATCTTTCTCGTTGGTTGGCGACTTCGGATTGCCGACTGTTTCATGGAGAGTATCTCCTTGCCCGGGAAGGTATAGCCGCCGATGCAATCGATACCCAGCCAGGCATAGTCGGGCGCGGGTGAGAAGGCGTTGCCGCGCCAGGGCATGACATAACTGTTTCCCCACGAATCAAAACAGGTCTGGCCTGAGGTTGTTGAAGGATTTTGGGTATCGCCCTTGTCACCCGGGCAATGATACGTGTTTACGTTTTTGGAATAGCCATTAACAGGTCGTTTCTCCTCAGGAACATTCCAGCCGTGGACCGATGGATTACCGGTGCCCTTCTTCCCGCCCCAGGCGGCCCACTCCAGATAGGCCGGGAAAAAATCTGCACAATCATCGGCGTACATCATGAGCGAAAGGCCCAGCTGCCGTTCGTTGTTTCCACAACTGATGCGTTGAGCTCGCACCTTCGCCCGTGAAAGCGCCGGCAGCAGCATCGCTGCAAGGATCGCGATGATTGCAATCACCACAAGCAGCTCAATCAGTGTAAAGCCTTCGGCCCGCGAAGGGCGCCCGGCTCCAGCCCTGCGATCAACAAAAGAGAACTTCATCGATGTTGTTTTGTGTATCCTTCGGGGAACCTGCCGCCGTAGCCCCCATCCCGACAGAGCCGCGGCGACAAACTGACTCTAATTAAGGCTGCAATTTGACGCGATAGAACTTCCTGGCACCTGATGAAGAAACCGGATAGGGAGAAGTGGCGCCGGTGTTGTTGGTCCAGGGTCCGGTGATCTGATCAGCTTCTTGAAGAGTGCCGCCAGGCCAGGTCAAAACAAGGCCGTTTCCGGAGGGTGTGATCGTCAGGGTTGCCGAGCCTCGCACCCCCAAATACAGGGCATTGATTTCCACTGCCGGGAGGGCCCGGCTGAACACCATCACCTCGTCCACCCCTCCGGTCCAGCGCCGACCGATGTTGCCGCCAGCGCTGTCCCAGCCGACATAGCTCGCAGCGTCAAGAGTCCCCACACCATGAGATGCCGGGTTGTTCGTCGTCTGCATCCCGGTGCCGTCGTGCAGATAGATGGAGGCATCCGTGGGGGTTATGACCATGGCAACGAACGCCCATTTATTGATGGGCAGTGCCAGGCCGGTTTGGAAGTTGTAGTTTCCTCCATCCCACGTGTATTTCAGTGTGTTGTCGTCAGGGAAGACGCTGAGGCCAAACACGCTTCCACCCCGGTGGAAGAAGATGGCAGAGTCGTTCGGTTGCCCGCCTCCCGAATAGACCCAGGCCGCGATCGTGAGATTCGTCACCGTGATGTGGGAAGCAGGGATCAAGATGTCCGAGGTCAAGCCGTCCAGCGACACGGCTGGATTGTCGGCCCCGAAGTGGGACACGTTCAACAGTCCATCCGTGGCAGCATAAGCCCCCTCATAGGTGCCGTTGTAAGCAAACCCGAGGCTGCCCATGTTGGTGGCCACGCCCAGTCCGGAATTCACATCAGAAAAACGATAGTAGTACAGCAGGTCGGCACCCATCACTGCTGCGGGATAGCTGCCCCAGGGAATCGAATCCACTGCGAGAGTGGCAATCGCGCTGTAGGCCCAGCCATGGTTGTTTGTGATTGCGACCCGATAGCTTCCCGCCGTGGCAGCGGAGGCATCCGGGATCTGAAGGCTGCTGTTGGTTGCGCCCGTGATCGGCCTGCTATTGAAGGTCCATTGATAAGTGAAGGGCGGGGGGCCGGAGAGCGTCAACCCGAAGGTTACCGTCTGGTGCACCAGCACCTTCTGGGATTGCAGGTCTGTAATCACGATTGGGGCGGTGCTCGGCAGCACGGTCACTGTGGCGTTGCGGCTCTGGCCGGTTCCGGCACTGTTCGAACAGAGCAGGTAATAGTCTCCGGAATCGCCGACCGTGGGATTGGCCAGGGTCAGCGTCGCGTTGGTCTGGCCCGGCAGCAGCGTGCCCGGGGCTTTGTACCACTGCCCAATCAGGGGAGCCAGGCCATTCGCCGCGCCGGTGATGGTGATGCTGGACCCGGCGTAATTTGTCACCTCGCCGGGGGTGACCCAGACCGAGGGCTGGCCCACCGGCAGTATCGCCATGTTGGGCCCGCTGAACATCTGCCCCGCATAGCCACCGAAATAAGGGGCCATGCCAGTGTTGTTGTATCGGGCGGCCAAACTGCCGGCGTTGTTCGTATCGGTGTAATAGCTGCTCGGGTCCGACACCGCGTAGGCATCCCCGGCGGGGTCATTGACGGAGCTGTCCGCCCCCAAAATGTAGGTCGTGTCCGGCGCCAGCGTCACCGGGGAATTCAATGCCGCCCAGACATATCCGTTCACCACGGGCAGTGATGTCCCGGCGGCGACTACCACCGAAGCATTGGTCGTATAGTCAGAGTTGAAAATATAGACCGTGTGGTCGTCCAGCAGATCGGCATGGCTGGCGTCGCTGTAATTCGCAGCGTAATAGCCCAGGTGAGTCACGAGGGTTTGGTGGGGGCCGGTGATGAAACTCCCCCCCAGGCATCCGAGGAAGGGGTTGGCCGGTAGATTGGTTTTTGCGCCGTGAAGAAATTGCTGAGGTAGTGCGAGGTTGGGAATCACTGTGAGCTTCGCCGCGCTGCTGAGGGCCGTATGGGAGGTTCCCGCGAGATTATTGGAAGCCAGCAGGGAAAACTGGTCGCTGTTGTTGGCTGAGGTGGGAGCGAATGAATAGCTGGAACTTGTGGCCCCGGGAATCGGCGTCCCGTTGCGCAACCATTGCAGTGAAACCGGTGGGCTGCCTGTGACCAAGCAGGAAAATGTGGCTTGGTAGTTGCCCAGCACCGTCTGGTTGGTGGGCCCCTGCTGAATGCCTACGGGATATGCTGTAACGGTCACGCTGATGTTGGCACTCTTCGATCCGCCCAATCCGTTTGTTGCGGTCAAATAATAGGTTCCGCTGTCCGTCTGGGCGGCACTGGCAATGCTGAAGACCGCGTTGGTCTTGCCGGTTAACAACGTTGCCGGAGCCTTGTACCACTGATACTTGATTCCAGGGGCACCGCTCGCGAACCCCAAAAAGTTCAGCGCCTGGCCCACCGAGGTCGCCAGAGTCGTGGATTGCACCCCAACCCGGGCTCGATCGATCTCGATATACCCCAAAGTGACGTTTCCATACGTGCTGTCGCTGCCAAAGCTGCTGGCCGGAAAGGTGGGCCAGGACACGCCACCGGCACTGTAGTGCGTTTTTCGTGTGGTCGCCCCATTCGACCCCAGAAACCAGCTGTTCCAATTGGTGAACGTCGTGGAATCCAACCAGGGGTCCCCCGACCCGTTGATGACATCGGAGCCGAGCACATAAACGGTGTTTGCCAAAAGCAACAGCGGCGGGTCCAACGGCATCCAGCGCACGCTGTTGGTAAGGTAGGCTTCGGTGCCAGCGGCAAAATTCGCCTGCCCCACCACAGCCGAACCGCTCGAGTTGAAAATGCCCGCCGCGTGCGGCGAGGAGAGCCCATCGCCGTTGTTGTCATAAACACCGAGGTGGGAGACCACGACGTTTGTGCTGCCGACCTTAAACTCGCAGCCGATGACGCCGGTGTAATTATCACGCGAACCGTCCCGCGATTCATGGAGCATCTGGGTCTGCTGCGCATATCCGCTGCAGGTAAAGCCGCTCAGAACAGCCACGGCGATGGTGCCGATCAGTCTTCGAGATTTGCTGCAGGGGGGTCGAATTTTCATAATAGTTTGGTCAGCGTTAACATTCACCATCGCGAGTCTGCGCACAGGCTGATATTCCGATGGAATTCATCTGTGCAGTATGCCTGCGATTTGCCTGTCCCGGCTATTGGCAATATTCGCAAGCGTATTGTCTAATTTAACAGTCCAGGCGGTATTCGGTGGGGGTTTTGTGGTGGTGTTGTTGAAAAAGCCGACACAGGTGTGCGGTGCTTGAAAAGCCGACGCGTTCCGCAATGACCGTAAGATTGAGATTGGTCTGGCGTAGCAAGATGCACACCCGCTCCATCCGGCACCGCACAATTTCCCCGCGCACACTCCTCTTAAGCAACCGCCGAAACCTCTGCTCCAGGTCTGTCCGTGAGCGTCCTACCTCGATCATCACATCCTTGACGGCAATGCCCTTGCCCACATTGTCGCGGATAAATCGCACCGCCTGCGCAGTGACCGGATCCTCGATCGCGACAATGTCAGTCGAGGCCCTTTCGACGAGCCGGGCTGGCGGGATTTGGACGACCGTCGATCCCCCTGATCCATCCCTCATCATTTTATCCAGCAGTGCCGCCGCCTCATACCCGAGCCGTTCGGTATCCGGCTCGACACTGCTCAAGGGCGGCTCGCACAAGGCGCAGAGCACATCGTCGTTGTCCACCCCCACCACGGCCACTTCTTCCGGCACCTTGATCCCATATTCGCGGCAGGCGTTGAGCACCTGCTGTCCGCGTATGTCGTTGCAGGCGAAGACCGCCAGGGGACCGGGCTGCTTGCGCAACCACGCCGCCAGTGAGGGCTCCGCGGTCAGGCCGCGTTGCTCGATCGCCTGTATGTGAGAGAGGGCTTTCGGGGTGGACCGCGTCTTGAAAAGGCGCACCTGGTGGCCTAACGAGGCCAGGTAACGGACGAACTCGGCTGCCCGACGCTCCGAAAACGGGATGCCCTGGTAACCACAAAAGGCGATGTTGCGGAACCCGGCATTCAGGAAAAAATCCGCCACGCACTTCGCCACCAGCGCTGCGTCCGTATCGAAGCTGGGAATGGTTTCGAACGTCTGGTTCCCCAGCACGTCCACAATCGGGCACTTCAAGTCCATCAAGCCCAGGGCAGTGGGCCGATCCTCAATGCGGGCGATGACTCCGTCCCCCCTCCATAACCGGAGCCACTCCGGGATCCCGCTATGGAGTTCCCGCTCCTGGATATACAAGGACCACGGCCCGTTCACATGGGCGTAACGGGCGATGCCACGCAGAATGCCCCGGCCATAGGTGCGGGAGGTTTCCACCAGCAGCGCAACCCGTGGAGATCGTCCCTCCACTCGCGATCGGCCCTCGCTCTTGTGCATCATAAGTGCCCGGAATAAGCATCCCTCCGCCACTATTTGTCAAGCTTGTAGCTGTCTGGCACACCGTCGTTCAGCCCAGAGCATCAACCTTTGGGGTAGTGGCGAAGCAACTTGTTCTGTTGCAAGCGGGTTGAATCCCATACTAATGGGGTTCCCCCCATGGTGCAGTCGGGTGTCGCCACTCAATACCCAGCCCTGTTCTGCACACCGCACCCGCCACATTTTATTTCGAACTATCTTGTGGGCTGGGGAAAGTTACCACTTGCCGGAAAGATCCTGCCGACTGGGGCCTGCGACGCCATCGCTCAACTGTGAATCGAGGCAACCTCACACCCTTGCCGAAGCAACACGAAAGGGGACGGAGGCATCGGGCAGTGGGCAGGGTGTGGGTTGGATAGGTGGGGTGTCAGGGTTTTACCAGTTGATCTTTCATTCGATAGCTTTTGGCTTCGATGGTGTCGGTCTTTGCGTGCTGGCGGAGGAGGTCTGAGGCCTCCATGAAGGTGTTGTTGGCCTTGAACTTTACAAAGGGGAGGTGGAAGTGGCTTGCAGAGGGGCATCCCTGATAATAGGGATACCGCATCAAGGGGCGTTCAGTCATCATTGCCAGAGATTTCAACCAGCACCTATGATTGGGCACTCAAGAATCTATGGCAAACCGGGCGCGGCACCTTCCTTCGCAAGGGAGGTTGGGGCGTTTTATCGGGGGATGCTCGACTGCATCCGGGTTGACTTTGGCCCTGAAGGCAGGATGTCAAAGCAAGGGATCGAATCAAAGACAGAACAAGGCAGACCGACAAAATAGGGGAATACGGATTATTCTATGAAGAATTCAAAGATCAATACAACAAGGCAAGGCATCCTGGCTCTGACGCTAGCGGGACTCATTTGTAATCACTCCGTTCTAAATGCGGCAAACGTCTCGATGACGGCCAGTGATGGTTCCGGGAGCAGTTCGTTCAATGCTGCCGGGAAATGGAGTCCTGCGGGGGCACCCAGCGCGGGGAACAATTATTCTACCGCCGGCTTTCTATTGCGGACACCGACTACCGCAAATCCGAGTCCCTTTGCCGGGGAGTCGCTTAGCCTCGACTTTAGTGGCGCCGGTGTGGGGGGCGGTCGAAACGCTGGCATGGCCATAAAATCCCCCATCGGATCCACAATAACGGTTGGCAACCTGTTTCTTAACCGGGCCGCGATCCTGCAGTCACAGGGCAGCGGCACCGAGACAGTGGCGGGAAACATCACAGTGCTGGCGACGTCGTGTCTGAATGCAGGCCAAACCAACCGGGTGCTGGCAATCAGGGCAGCGATCAGCAGCAGTTCCTCCGCAGTTACCCTCGGCATCCTCGCCGATGGAAACGGTGCAGCCAGTCAGGGTGGGGTGGTTCAATTGCTGGGAGACAATAGTGCGTATCAAGGCAACTGGTACATCTGCGCCCCGAGTGGCGACATTTTTGGTGGATACTGCGCCGCCCTGTATGTTGGCAATGGCGGAACCAGTGGCAATCTGGGGTCTGGCAGTGTGACCAATAATTACAAGCTGGTGTTCAATCGCTCGGACAGCCTTGTGGTGAACAACGTCATCAGCGGCAGCGGCACGGTAACCATGGCCGGGGCCGGTCAGGTCACTTTGAGTGGTGCCAACACCTACAGCGGCGCAACCATCATCAACTCAGGCACTCTGAGCCTGAGTGACGGCGGTTCCATCGCCAGCAGTCCAAGAATCTCGCTAGCCAACGGCAGTGTTCTGGATGTCTCGGGTGTCGCCAATTTCGCTTTGGCCCCCGGCCAAATACTCGAGGGCAGCGGGACTGTCACCGGCGTGGTGGCTTCTGTTACCGGCGCCACCCTTTCCCCGGGAACCACGAATGGCGGCACCTTGACGATTAATGGGAACACAACCCTGGGGGACTGCTCAGTGCTCTGGAACCTAAACACTGCCGCCCTGACGGATGGCACGAATGCCCTGAACAACTTGATCCTGGTGAACGGCAACCTGACCTTGACGCCCGGGATCACAGCCAATCTGGCTTTTCCCGGTGGCGGCATTCCGGTGCCCGGCACCTACACGCTGTGCCAGTGCACCGGCAGTCTTACCGGGGTGGAGGGGGATTTGACAACCGCCTTGGGCAACAACAATTACAGTGCGACGTTTTCTTTGAACACCCAGAGTTCACCTGCAACCGTTGCCGTGACCATCGCCCCCGTGCAGGGCACTAACAGCAATCCTCAGAGCCTCGTGTGGACCGGTCAGAATGGATCAGATTGGGACACCACGACACCCAACTGGACGAATACCGCCGGCTTGAACACCAACTTTAATAACGGGGACTTCGCCCTGTTTGATGACACTGCCTTAAATACTTATGTGAACCTTAGAGCGGCCGTGCCGGGCTGGACAACAGTGGACACTGCCGCCACCTACAACTTCGTCGCCTCTGGCGGATCCATCAGCGGACCTGGAGGTCTGACGAAAACGGGCACTGGCACACTCGTTCTCGGTTTGAACAACGACTATGCCGGATCCACTCTCATACAAGCCGGTGTGGTGCAGATCGGCAATCACGATGCCGTTGGCTCGCTCGGTCTTGGCACCGTCACAAACAACGGGGCCATTGTGATTGCCAGAAGTGATGCAGCCGGAGTGTTGGCCAACAGTATCAGCGGCAGTGGCAGCGTCACGATGAGCGGATCGGGCACCGCGCTGTTGAGCGGTGACAATAGCTACAGCGGGGGAACGACTGTCAATGCCGGAACGCTCAAGCTGGGCGGCTCAACAGCCCTTGGGAGAGTGAACGGATCCACGACCGTGAATTCCGGCGCCACGCTGGACATCAATGGCCAGCCGGACGGGTCGTTGGAGGCATTCTCGATCAGCGGCTCAGGAACCGGCAATGGGGCACTGGTCAACAACAATTCGAACGCTGTCAACCTGAGTGGTCCGGTTGTGCTCACCGGCGATGCGGCTGTGGGTGGCAGCGGAAACATGACGCTAAACGGTCAAATCAGCGGGACTTTTGGTCTCGCGAAGGCGGGCACCGGAACTGCCACGCTCACAGGCGACAATGTCTACACCGGGGATACCACAGTCGGCGGTGGCATCCTCGTCGCCCAGCATAACAATGCCTTGGGCACAAATGGCACTGTCTATTTGAACCGCGTCTCAGGAGTGGCGCTTCTCCTGGGCTCCAATGGTCTCGAGATCAGTCGTCCACTGGTGATAAACGGGGGTGGCATCATCGGATTTGGGGCGCTGCATTGCTCGGCAACAGGCTCTGCCTCCTATAGCGGTCCCATCACCATCAATGGCCCAACCCAGGCAGGAGGACATTTCGGAAGCAGCGGGGGCACGCTGTATCTCAATGGAGCCATTTCATCCTCCACGAACGTTGTTGTCCGGGCCGGGACAGTGGTCCTCAACAATAACAGCAACACCTTTCCATCATTGATCATCGGCGGGACTGTCAAACTTGGGGTGGCCAATGCCATCTGCACGAGTGCGGTTGTGAGCAACGGCCAGGCAACCACCGGCTGGCTGGACCTGAACGGGTTTGATCAGGAGCTCGCCGGGTTGCTGAAAGGCACCAGCCCCGCCACGGTCATCAATAGCGGCGTTGGCACACCGACGATCACCTTGAATATTGCTCTCTCCAATACCTACGCTGGAGGCATTTCAGGAAACCTCGCACTGACCAAAACTGGCAGCGGTGTTTTGTTGCTCGATGGACAGGCGCACGCAGACAACTATATTGGTGACACCACTGTTTCCTCAGGAACCCTCATGCTTGGTGCCAACGCCGGACTTGATGGATCCTCCAATATCGTTGTGGCTGCCGGGGCCACCTTTGACGCTTCGGCCAATACCGGCGGATTTGTCCTCGCCCCTGCCCAAACACTGAACGGCAACGGCACTGTGCTCGGAAACGTCACCGCCAGTGGGACGATCATTCCCGGCGCCGGAATCGGCATGCTGAGCTTTGGCAATAACCTGCAACTACAGGCCGAAGGCATCACATCGATGGAGGTTGGGGCGGACGGAGCCTGCGACCAGATTGTCTGCGGCGGCACGCTGACATACAGCGGCACCTTGCAGGTCGCCAATCTGGCGGGGAGGTTGACGACCAACAACACGTTCAAGCTATTCACCGCCGCGACTTATTCCGGAGCGTTTGCCAACGTGACACCCCTTCCCGGCGATGGATTGGCGTGGAATACCGAAACACTCCTTGTGGACGGCACGCTGAGGATTGGCACGGGCACGGCCCAGAACCCAACCAATATCACTGCCGTAGTGGTTGGCGGCAACTCCTTGCAACTGTCCTGGCCGATGGACCACAAAGGATGGTCACTGCAGACGCAGACAAACTCGATCGACATGGGCCTGTCCAGCAACTGGTTTACGGTGCCGGGTTCCAGCGCTGTCAACGAGGTGGTCATTCCAATTGACCCCGCCAATGGGGCCGTATTCTTCCGGTTGGTCTATCCATGATCGAGGTTCCTGTTGTAGTGTCTCCTATCCAGGTGGCATTATTTCCATGGGGCGGTCTTTTTCATTAATGCCGCCACATGCACAATCTGTAAACCTTCTCAAGAGTGAACTTAGAGGGTTGGAGCTACTGGTGGGTGCGCACCGCGCCCACCAGTAGCCTTCTGAACACCGGGCGGATTGTCTTAGCTGTGGCTCAGGGGAACGGGTCTGAACTTGTTCTCAGGCACCCCGGCTCTAAGTTCAAGGCGGTGGCTTTCTGGCGAAAGCCCTTTGCTGGCAAGCCACCAGACATAAACACGAAAAGCCAATGAGAATAGCACCATTCGTCGTGAGAAACCATGCCAGCATCGATTACTTAGGCCAGACCATTCTGCTGGTGGCCATCAACCTTACGAAGGCCGAGCCCCAAATTCACGCCCACTGAGAATTCAGACCATTCTGCCACCATGAACCATCTTCCCGGCATATTTCTTCTCATGCTGCTGACCAGCCTTTGCACCCATACCTTCGCGGCGGGCGTTGCGCGTCCCAACATCCTCCTGATCGTTGCGGATGATCTTGGCTGGGCCGATGTCGGCTACCATGGAAGCGCCTTTAAGACACCACACATAGACAAACTCGCCCGCGAAGGAGTGGAGTTGGATCGGCATTACGTCCAGCCGGTATGCTCGCCCACCCGTGCTGCCTTGCTTTCCGGCCGATGGACCAGCCGGTTCGGGCCACATGTGCTGACCCCCACAAATCTGCGTGCTTTTCTCCCCGGGACAGTGACTTTGGCATCTGCGTTGAAAGAGTGCGGCTATGGCACCTATCTTGCGGGGAAGTGGCATCTTGGCTCGCGGCTTGACTGGGGCCCGCAACATTATGGCTTTGACCACAGTTACGGTTCTCTGGCAGGCGCTGTGGACCCGTGGGAGCACACCTACCGGAAGGGCAAATACATGAACACGTGGCACCGGGACGGAAAGTTCATCGAGGAAAAGGGAAACGCAACTGAGCTTATTGTCCGGCAGGCGTGCAAGTGGATTCGCGATAAACGGGATCCTTGGTTCGTCTATGTGCCTTTTCAGGCGGTGCACATTCCGGTTGATGCCCCGGAGGATTACAAGCGGATCTACGCCGATGTGACATTTGCGGATGAGGCAAAGACCGAGTCGTTTCGCCGCTACGGCGGGTTTGTTTCGCAGATGGACGCCAAGGTCGGTGAGTTGATAACGGCACTTGAGGAAACGGGCCAGCGGGGGAACACACTTGTCGTGTTCACGTCGGATAACGGTGGAACGACCGAGTCAGGCAACCCCTATGCGGGCAACACGCCACCGCTAAAGGTCAGGGTCGGCAGCAACCTTCCATTACGGGGAAACAAAGGCCAGCTTTACGAAGGTGGAGTCCGCGTTGACGCGTTTGCCAACTGGCCGGGGGTGCTTAAGCCCCGCAAGCTCTCCGTTCCTTTGCACGCTGCCGATTGGATGCCGACCCTCACGAAGCTCGCGGGTTGGAAGCCGGGGGCGGATCCGAAGTTCGACGGGCGCGACATCTGGTCACTGCTGACTGGCACGGTCGCAAAGCTGGAGCCCCGGGCGATTTACATCCCCTCCGCGAACGGCGCGGCCGTATTGTTTGGAGATTGGAAGCTAATCGCCGCCGCAAAAAGCAATAAGCGGGAACTGTTCAACCTTTCAACCGATCCCCTGGAACGGGAGGATGTTGCCAGTAGTCACCCTGAAAAGGTTCGGCAACTCGACGCAATCCTGACGGATCTGCGCCGGGATGATGTGACCGCCCTTCCGCCTGCCCTTGTTGAAGAGGGCGAGGGCTCGTCCGAGGAGTCTATTTTTGAGGGGGTGAGGAAAATTGACGAGTAGCCCAGTTCTTAAAGAGATGGTGAACGAAGGTTCCGCCATTGCAGCGGACGGGACAAGCCAATGACGGTGGCAAATCTGAATAGGGAAGGAAACAAGGCCTTTGAGTTCGTTCTAGAGTTCGAGTAAATTTTACTGAGAATTGACGACCAAGCTGGCGAAGACTACTGTCAAAGGAATGAGCGGCTTAAAATCGAAGCTCCAAGCGCTGCACTTGCCGCCATTACGAGCGACTGTGGCCGCCCTGCTTTTAATGGGGATGTCACTCTCCATGACCATCCGCGCTGACGGCTTGCTGAACAAATACACCCTGCGACATTGGAACGTTGAGGACGGGCTTCCAGAGGGGTTGGTGCTTTCTATTGAGCAGATGGCTGACGGGTTCCTGTGGTTGACAACTCCCCACTACATTGTCCGGTTCGATGGTGTCAACTTCGTCCGGTTCCCCCAGGAGCAGTTGGCAGCGTCGCCTGCGGCCTATTTTCGGCAGATGCACATTGACCACCGAGGCACCCCATGGATTTGCGGTGATGAAACGGTGCTCCGATTCGACGGACAGATCTGGCAATCCGTACCGCTCGTCGGGGGCACGAACAGCCTTGGTAGTCCCATTTCGAGGGTGACCCCGGACGGTGAGACGGTGATGTCCGGAAAATTGGTGTTCTTTTGTATCGGGGATGTGGGAGGAAGAGTTGTGGTAGCCTCCACACGGGGTATCCACATTTTTGATGGTCGGCAGTTGGTATTCGTCAAGCACCCCGGCGTTCCTGAGGATTCGCCGACCCTCTTCACTTCCGCGGCCATCGACAGCCGGGGGGATGTTTGGCTCACCGAGGGCGAACGCCTGCTTCGATTCCACGATGGAGTGTATGGGGAGGAGTCGTTTCCGCTGGAACTTCACGCGACGAACTTTTTCAAAGTGGTAACTGCAGGCCCGGATGTGGTTTGGGTGCAGCAAGTGGATGGCCGGATCTTCCGGCGTGCGGCTGAGCACTGGACCGAGGTGCTGCCTGCCGGTTTGCGAATCAGTTGCGTTCTTGAGAGCCAGGAGATGAATTGGATAGGCTCAGTAGAGGGATTGCACCGGCTGCAGGGTGGGAAATGGCTTGCGTTGGCCGAGCCGGGATCTTACGGGCCACGGGACGTGCGATGCCTCACGTTGTCTCGCGACGGATGCCTTTGGATCGGGACCAGTAGCGGTTTCTATCGCTTGCAGCAACGTTCGGTGAGCATGTTTAAAGCCGGGTCGGATCCGGGTCAGCTACCCGTCACCGCACTCTGGCCCGCATCAACAAACGAGTTTTGGGCCGGCAGCAGAATCGGGGGATTGCTCGCAGGCTCACCGGGCCGGTTCCACCATTACACCAGCACAAACATGTTGAAGGGGGTGGCGGTTTCCGCCCTGCTTCAGTCATCCGATAAGCAGCTTTGGGTCGGAACACAAGGCTCACACCTATTGCGTCTGGGGACCAATGGCTCCTTGACACAGCTCCGGCAGAAGGATGGTTTCAAGTCACGTCACATCACCTGTCTTTTCGAAGATAGCGTCCATCGGATATGGGTGGGAACGCGCGAAGGACTTTTAGTGCGAACCGGAGAGGATTGGCTGGTCGAATCAGCCGGACGGTTGGACACAATTCTGGCCATCACCGAAGGATCGAATGGCGTGATCCAGGTGGGCACTCAAAGCAGCGGGCTCTGGGAATTGCCCCCGAGCGGCGGGATGCTGGAACATCGCTCATCCGAAGGCTTGCCCTCTGATACTGCTCGTCTTCTACTTACCGACTCCGATGGCATCCTCTGGATTGGTACTCCGTCCGGGCTCGCACGCTGGAAAGGCGTCCAGAAGACCGTGTTCCGGACGCGGCAAGGACTGCCTGACGACGATATTCGCCAACTGCTCGACGATGGGCAGGGTCATTTGTGGCTGGGCACACGCCATGGGTTGGTGCGCGTGAGTAAAAGGGAGTTTGAGGAAGTGGCTGCAGGAGAAAAGGACCGGCTGAGTTTCCTTCTGCTGGGCGAGGATGCGGGGTTAACGGTTGGACTGAACACCGGCGGCAATGTTCCGCTCTCGGCGCGAGGTCTGGACGGTCGGCTCTGGTTCTGCACCCAGGAGGGCCTGGCGATGGTGGACTCCTCCACTTTGCCTGCCCACGCCCAGGCAAGTGAACCGCGGATCGAAGGACTAAGCACGGCCAGCGGTTTCACCGTCAGTTTGCGTGGTCTGCTATCAGGTAATCCGGTTCCGGCCCGCCATCCTGAGAACGGTCCGATCCTCCTGCCAGCCGGTTCAGTCAACGTCGAATTCTCTTACACCTTGCCATCGTACACCGCGCCGGATCACGTGTTGTTTCAAACCTGGCTGGAAGGTTACGAATCCGCGTGGTCTACACCTGCTCCTATGCGCAAGGTGACCTACCCCCGGCTGACTCCCGGGAAGTATCGATTTAGGCTCAGGGCTTCGCCCGGGGATGGGGTGTGGATTGAGTCTGGCCAAAGTCTGGATTTCGCCGTTGAGGCTCTTTTTTATCAGACTGGCTGGTTCAAAGGATTGACTGGGATGGCGGGCATGACCTGTGTTGGGATCGCGAGCGGGCAGTTGGTGCGCCGGCGCGCCCGTGCGAGGCTGCGGGAAGTCCAACGAGGGCAAGCCCGGGAATTGGCTGTGGAGAGGGAGCGTGCCCGGATCGCCCGCGATATTCACGACGACCTCGGGGCGACACTAACCCAGATTGCGATGTTGAGTGAATCGGCTCAGGCTGAAGCCAAGCATGCGGGATCGCTCAAAGCCAAGCTGGGCGACATTTTCAAACGCGCTCAAGGAGCAACGCGTGAGTTGGACGAAATCGTATGGGCGATCGACCCCGGGAATGACAGCGTGGAACAAGTGGTGATTTACCTTTGCCAGTTCGCAGAGGAATATTTGAAACTGGCCGACCTGCATTTTCGCCTGGATGCGCCGCAGGAGTTGCCGCCTATTCCACTAAGCTCTGCCCAAAGACATAGCCTGTTTCTCGCTGCGCGCGAGGCCCTCCACAACACGGTAAAACATGCTCGAGCCACGGAGGTCTGGCTCAGAATCAAGCTCGAAGGGGTTAACCTCCATGTGTTGCTTGAGGATAATGGTCAGGGCTGCCCCCGGGTCGCAGGGGGCAGCGGTTGCGGTTCGGCTAACATGAGTGAGCGAATGGCAAGCATCGGTGGACACTTCGATCGGCGCGAGCGCTCGGGAGGCGGTACGGTCGTTGAATTCATCCTTCCCCTGAGTGGCAGCATCTCTCAACCCGGCAAGATATGAAACCCACCAACGAAACAAACCTGTCAGACGCCCTCATCACTGTCGCCATCGTGGAGGACGATGTGGAAGTGCGCCACAGCTTGATAGACATCATCAACAGGGAGGCTGGCATGAGTTGTGCCGGTGCGTTTGGCACAGCCAGGGAGGCCTTGGAGCAGATTCCCGAACTTCGACCGCAGACGGTGCTCATGGATATCAACCTGCCAGGCATGTCGGGCGTCGAGTGCGCACGCAAACTTGCAGTGGCTGTCCCCGGGCTGCAAATCGTGATGCTGACGGTCTATCACGATTCAAAAGCGATTTTTGATTCGCTCGCGGCCGGGGCGGTTGGCTACCTGCTCAAACCGGTGCGCACCGACGAACTTGTGCGGGCCATTCGTGATGTGCGTGCCGGTGGTGCCCCCATGAGCACGAACATCGCCCGTCAGGTCGTGCAGGCTTTCAAAAAACCTGCTCCACCAGAGCGCCGGGACGTTCCGGATTTGAGCCCTCGTGAGCGGGAGGTGTTGGAACTTCTAGCGAAAGGCTATCAATCAAAAGAAATCGCCACACTACTTGGAATAGGCTACTGGACGGTTGAGAGCCATGTTGGCCATATTTACCAGAAGTTGCACGTGCGCTCACGCGCTGAGGCCGTTGCCAGGTATCTGCACACCTGATAACGCTTTAAATACCTAGACTCATTGCCTGGAAGCATCTATGAAAGAGTCAGTCGCGGACAACTTAAAGGCGCTTGCCCCATCCTCATTTTAACCACACCAAGGTCCCCTTGGCTCGCAGGCTTCCGGTTCAAATTGCTGGCGTCGCTCACAAGGTGTCGGACTGCGGTGAGTGGGGTGTCAGCCGCGCATGTCGGCCGGGTTCTCAAGTTTGGGTTGAAGCCTCCCCATCCTGTGTCTGAGCCGGGAAAGCCACTCTGCCAAGGTTCCACGCATATATAGAATGACGCGGAGCAAATCACCTTGTCAGCAACCACTTGGGGAGCGCGAACCTCCCATGGTCCGCCCTCGAGGCCTACATACCTCGAATCCTCCTTCTGCCCCAGGAAGGCCCCGCCGATCGACACCACCCAACTCAGGAACCGGTAAAACCGCCGATTTCCACCCCGGGCCAAGCAAAAGTATGGTGCCTGGTTTTCAAAGACACAAAGGGAGCCAAACAGACCAGTGAAAGTCTAATTGGCAACCTCAGGACGATCGGATTCCAAGTTCGGGGGCAGGTGGCTTGAGACGGGAAAGTTCAGGGGGACGTTGGTGCCATTGCTTTAGATCTTTGGCCGTCCAAAAAAGTTAACATTTTTCGATCTGTGGCGATTGCCGGGCTGAAATTCCTGGCCGGATTGCGCATGGCCTTCAAGCCCCCCCGATCCCAGTCGACATCGTTGGGACCTTGAGACGGGTGTAAAGCGATTTCAGAAATAGGCGATCTCTGATTTTCTCTTGGCTCTCGGGGGAAGGCCACCAGGAGACAATAATGCCCTTTCACTCGTGCACTCTCGGCCCCCCAACTATTTGGTGTTGCTTCGGCAAGGGTACGTAACTTTTGGGGGTGAAGTGGCTATGGTTGGTGGCGAACTATGGCAACGAAACGAGATTTTAGCGGATTTCCTCAACTTCAAACATTGGCAGAGCGGCTGCGGGAGTGGCGATCGACCCGTCCCCTTGGTCAACGGATTCCAGCAGAGCTCTGGTAGGCTGCGACGGAAGCTGCGCGCACGCACGGGGCAGGCACGACTGCAGCGGCATTGAACCTCGACTTTTACGATCTGCAGCGTCGGCTCTTGGGTCAACTTGTGGAACGAACCCAATCGCCAACCCCGCCGGGGTGTGCGCTGGTGAAGCTGGCGTCAACATGGGTGAGAGTTTCATCCTCCGAATTAGACTGTTCACGGCGGAAAACGATGACCGCGAGGCAAGGGCCTAAGCAGGACATCGATTGGACAAGCAGGCCGTAATGGAGATGAACGACATCAAAATGAGCGTCGAAAGGGGCAGCACCAGAAAGCCGAATCCCTACCCCGTGGATGAAGGCTGCAAGGGGACGTCTGTAGCACAGTCGTGGACGGACCAACATTCTGGCGGCGTCAACGTGGACGGCATGTCTGGAAGTGACGAGAGGGTAAGCCAGGAGATCTGCTGCTGCGGCGCGGCGAGCGATCGACGGCAACCGAGGGTTCAAGCCGGACCAACCGGTGAGACCTGCAGGGCCGGGGCAGAAGTCGGAGTCTCCCGTAGTAGAGATGATG
>CAIWMU010000096.1 GCA_903913865.1 uncultured Verrucomicrobia subdivision 3 bacterium | reverse complement strand
TGGACCAACCCTACGGAATCGGAGGGAAGCGGGCAAGAACAATAGCAATATATTAGAGACAACAGCTAAACCTCTGTAAATAGCAGTCTGTATTATCTACAACCCACTTTAATTGACAAATATAGGGGGAAGATCAGCCAGGTGTGGAATGGGATTTATGAGTTCCTCACCATTGAAGCTTGCGCCCTCCGAAACATCACGCCAAGTTTACCCCTAACCGTCTGCCCGGCAGCCAACGGAACTCGCCGGATCGAGGCAGGTTGCCGGAATACTGCAACATGATGTCAGCAGAACTATCAAACAGCCTCACCCGGTTGGTGTCCGGGGGGGCGGATATCGATCTCCGGATTGCTCTGGCGATTCTTTCGCACAGGTTGGGGATGGGGGATGCCTGCAGTTCCACCAATCACCTTCGGGCCTGGTCGGCGTATGACTAGTCCCAGATCACACTCATGAAATCCAACTCCCAACTCCCATCGCCCGGAGGGGCACGCTCTCCGAAGGCTCAACCTCTGGGAGAGACGGAGAACCTTTCGAATCCCTCCCAAATGCGGATTCTTCTCGTGGAAGACCATCCCTCCACGAGGGAGGGCCTCTGCAATGCCATCAACTCCCAACCCCTGATGACGGTCGTGGGGGAGGCTTCCTCCTGGCATTCCGCTTTGACTCTGGCGCGAACTGTTGCGCCGAACATCATGATCCTGGATCTGAACCTTCCCGATGGCAACGGATGGACCCTCCTGGAACAACTTCTCGCCCAGAATGCGCTTCCCCCCACCCTTGTACTGTCCGTTTGCGACGAGTCGCTCTACGCACGCCGCCTGCTGCGGGCCGGGGCACGTGGCTACCTCATGAAGGATGAGCCCATTTCCCGCGTTCTATCTGCAATTCGTGAAATCCATGCAGGTGGCCTCGTCGCAAGCCCCATCGTCACCACAAGCCTTATGAGCGAGGCCTTGAGCCTCCCAACGGATTCTGAGTCACCTGCATCCCACGCGTCTGGTCTGCTCAGCGACCGGGAATTGCAGGTCTGCGAGCTGTTCTCCCGAAACCTCACCAACAAGGAGGTGGCCAGTTCCCTCGGGCTCAGTGAAAAAACGATCCACACCTACAAGGTCCGGTTGATGGCTAAATTGGGCCTACAAACCACCCCTGAACTTGTGGCATGGTTCCTCTCATCCCGCCTCCCCGGATCCCGCTGACATCGATCCCCTGCTACCGCAACCCCGGGGACTTCCGGTCCCTTGGCTCGAATCGCACCCTGGTCTCACCCCCACTCGAGTCAATTCGCGGTTCGGTTCCCACTTCATTGATGGGGGTGAAGCCGTTGGCAGATTTTCGGCGAGGATGGGGAGCATCTTGCGAGGATGGGGGAATGCAAGGTGGTTGGGTTGTCTGCGTCTTGGCATCTCAGCCCGACCCACTTTCCCACCGCGCCAACGGCGCACGCTATGAGAGCACGGGCCAGCGGGATGGGTTTCAGCCATAATAATGGATCCAAAGGGCTGAAGGCCCGTGCTTCTGTCAAAACTCCCATTCCCCTTCGGGAACTCCAAGGGCGTTTTGCCCCAAAGCCCAGAATTACGCCGTCAGAGGCGTTACCCCGGGTGTGATGCGATGAGGTCTGACAACGCCGTGGGTGTAGAGGAGGATAAGAGGCCTCTGTGGATGGGTGAATGGCGGTTTCCCCCCGGGTGAGGGATTACAAAATACGAATCAAAAATTACGAACTGGGGAGGGTGATCTGCGGATGGGGCGGCTTACTTCGCAGCGGAATTCTTCCGGATGATTTCAGAGATGCTGACTTCCGCACCGTTTTGACGTTTGCTTTCGTCCGCAGCTTCCATGAAGGCGAATATCTCTATGGTTTCTTCCGGAGAAACCGGAGCAACGCCTGTTTTGAAAAACTTCATGATTTCGACCACCAGGGGCACATAACCATCAAAGGATCCCGCAGCAGCATCCCCTTTTTCTCCATGCGCGATACCGTGGAATTTGCCATCCTCCCTCATGGTTCCCACCCGGCCATCGTTCCACGTGCCAATAACTTCGATTTTGCCGTCCGGGGTTGTCGTCCGGCGGACCTTCTCACATCCCCGTCCCATGACCGTGAAGAGTGATTCTGTCCCATGAACCCCATACCAGAACAAGTCAGGATGGTGGGGTTCAATTTCACACGGCCCATAGGTTTCCGCCTGGCGAATCTTCCCGATAGATCCCCCGTGAACCTTCTGTGTATCAGCAGCGAAGCGCAGGGCTGAGGAACTGAATGCGGGCACTCCCGCCTCTTTGATGAGCCGGAACATTTCAATGACATCTGCCAATGAGCCAGCCGCAGGCTTGTCGATAAACACCGGCTTGTGTGCCTGAAGCACCGACCTTAACTGTTGCAGGTGTGGCCGGCCATCGACACTCTCAAGAAGCACAACATCGACGTTGCGGCACAACTCCTCAACTGTGTCGTAAAACTTCACTCCGAGCGTCTCGGAGAGTTTCTGGCTGTATTCACCAACTCTGGACCAACTGGATGCGATGTCAGGACTGCCCCCCTTGACGGCGGCCACCACTTTGCCCCCTGCCACATGCCCCTTCGCGGAGGGGTTGTTCAGATTTTCAGCAAAGGCCACGGCGTGGGAAGTGTCACAGCCTATGATGCCGATCCTCAGGTCATCGGCGAAAACATCGCCACCCATGGAGGCAGCCAGAAGCGCAACGGCGCAGGCATTGGGAACAGAAAGTCGCATGTCGCGAGCATAAGACGGTCAGGCGCAGGGTCAAACCAAAAGCCCTTACCCACAGTCACTGAACTCCAGTGATGCGCGGAGGGTTTCCGGATTACGAGGCTGCCTGGGTTCTGATCTGGATTTTTTTGGAGGCAGGCTCTTTCGCTCTGGTCTCCGAAAGTCCCCAGAATGCGAGATAGAGCAGGACAAACACATTCACGGGGGGAACGAGAAGAAGAACTCCAAAAACCGGTGACTTCCCCAGAATTTTCGTGATTTTGAAGCACCAAAGGACCATCGGCACCACATTAAAAATGGGCACCAGCAATCCCACCCCCCACCATGGGGACATTCCTGCGGCCTTGAAGAGTGGGACAAACTGCGCCACGGGTATCCAGATCCAATCCGGTTCACATCCAATCGCAACCCTGCAAATCCTGGAGGCAGCAAAACTGAACACCAGATGGAACAGGAGGAAGAACAGGATCATGAAGGTGAGCACCCTCGGTTCCAGAAGCCGCTCATAATCGGGATTCGCAGGCAAACGCCGATCCAGCTGCGCCGGAAGATATTTGCGGAACGTGTCGAGATTGGTAACCGCCATCACCGGGACATGGCCTTTAACCCAGCCCATCACTGTGTTGGTTCCAGCAGATCCGGGATCCCCATATCCCAACTGGACGAGCACGCTTGGTTCCAGATTTGTCAGCGCCACGGTCTCCATCCCGCCGGAATGGATCAGAAAAATGGAATTTTTGCCCGTGAATGTGACTGTCACGTTCGTGTACGTTCGTGTCCTGACCTTAAGTTGCTCAAATTTCACCGGTTCGGCTTTGGCCGCCTTCAGGGGAAGGGTGAGCACCATGGTGAAGACCATGATCATCAATGCCATCCCAACTGGTGCAACCGGCCAAAACGTGCGCATAATGTAAGCGATTAACTCTGAAACCACTTTCAGAACCGAAAAGTAGCAGGCATCGTGCCATTTTCACCAGCCGGAACAACCTATGATTCTGCCATTGTCTCAAGGCCCGGGTTCGCGCATCATCACCAGCCTTATGGCATCAGGACGCAGACAATATCCATTTCACTTGATTGAGCCGAAGTGGCAGCAGTGCTGGGACAAACTTGAGGCTTTCCGCGCGTGGAACCCGGGTGAAACTCCCCCGGCAGGCCATCCCTTCTCGCTCCGGCACAAATCCACCAAGCCGGAGCAGTTGCCAAAGTATTACATCCTGGACATGTTCCCCTACCCCTCCGGTGCAGGCTTGCACGTGGGGCATCCAGAGGGATACACGGCTACCGATATTCTGGCCCGATATAATCGTTCAAAAGGCAAACATGTGCTGCATCCCATGGGATGGGATGCCTTTGGTCTCCCCGCAGAACAGTATGCCATCAAGACAGGTCAGCACCCCCGAAAGACCACTGAGGCGAACGTGGCCACGTTCAAGCGTCAAATCCAAGCCCTCGGATTCAGCTACGACTGGAGCCGGGAGGTGGACACAACGGATCCGGAGTATTTCCGTTGGACCCAATGGATTTTCCTGAAGCTCTACAATTCATGGTTCAATCCGGAGACGAAGCGAGCGGAACCGATTGATACTCTAAAATATCCGTCCGAACTTTCAGCCGACCAAAGTCCGGAGGGTGACGCACGACGGCGGGCATTCCGGGACAATCGCCGCCTTGCATACGTTACTGAAGCACCCGTCTGGTGGTGCGAGCAGCTGGGGACCGTGCTCGCAAACGAGGAAGTGGTTGATGGCAAAAGCGAGGTGGGCGGCTTTCCGGTGATGCGCAAGCCCATGCGCCAGTGGATGCTGCGTATCACAGCCTATGCCGACCGGCTGCTGGAGGATCTCAACTGCATCGACTGGAGTCATTCGCTCAAGGAGATGCAACGGAATTGGATTGGCCGGTCCGAGGGGGCTCAGGTTGATTTCACCCTTCAAGGCCACTCTGAGAAGGTGCGGGTTTTCACCACCAGGCCGGACACCCTGTTCGGCGCGACCTATCTGGTGCTGGCCCCGGAGCATCGTCTGGTGGAACAAATCACCATTCCCTCACAGCGCAGTGCTGTCGAAGCCTACAAGACCGCAGTCTCCAAGAAATCGGATCTTGAACGCACCGAACTGGCCAAGGAAAAGAGCGGCGTCCCCACAGGGGCCTTTGCCATCAACCCGGTGACCGGGAACGCCATCCCCATATGGATCGCAGATTATGTGCTGATCAGTTACGGGACGGGGGCGATCATGGCTGTGCCGGGGCACGACACCCGGGATTTCGAGTTTGCGACTCTGTTCAACCTGCCGGTTTTGCAGGTTGTGCAACCGACCGGAACGCAGGAGTGGCGGGGTTTTGTGGATGATGGCTTCGCCGTGAATTCGGCCAATGCGCAACTCTCCCTGGATGGGTTGCCCACACAAGAGGCAAAGAGCAAAATCACCACGTGGCTCGAAACTCAGGGTTTTGGCAAGAAGATGGTCAATTTTAAACTGCGCGACTGGCTCTTCAGCCGGCAGCGGTATTGGGGTGAGCCCTTCCCCATCGTCTGGAAGCGCGACGCCGAGGGAAACTTGTTTCATGAGGCCCTGCCTGAGAGCGCCCTGCCCCTGCTCCCACCAATCCTGGATGATTACAAGCCAACCCCGGATGGGCAGCCGCCGCTGGCGCGTGCCAGGGATTGGGTCCAACTGCCTGATGGGGCAACCCGTGAGACCAACAGCATGCCCCAATGGGCGGGCAGTTGTTGGTATTACCTCCGCTATCTGGACCCCAGGAACGCAAACGAGTTTTGCTCACCAGCCGCCGAAAGCTACTGGATGGGCACCACGGCTCCGGACAGTGGCAAACCCACTCCCGGTGTGGATCTTTACGTTGGTGGGACCGAGCACGCGGTGCTACACCTCCTTTATGCCCGTTTCTGGCACAAAGTGCTGTTTGATCTCGGCTGCATTTCCACCCGCGAACCGTTTTACAAGCTGGTCAATCAGGGGCTCATTCTCGGGGAGGACGGTCAGAAGATGTCCAAATCCCGGGGCAATGTGATCAACCCGGACATCGTTCTGGACGAATATGGGGCGGATGCTTTCCGGCTCTACGAGATGTTCATGGGACCCCTGGAGATGACGAAGCCCTGGAACACGAAAGGTGTGGAGGGTGTTTATCGTTTCCTGGGTCGGGTTTGGCGCCTCTTTGTGGACGAGCAAAGTGAGACGGATTACGAGCAGAACTCAACCGCTGAGCCTGCGCGTGCGTTGGAGTTCTTTGACTCAATCCGTCTCCATGCCGGGATTCAGGATGTTCAACCGGCGGCCGATCAACTCAAGGCCCTGCACGCATGCATCAAAAAGGTCACGGAGGATCTCGACAACATGCGGTTCAACACCGCCATCAGTGCCCTCATGATTTTCATAAATGAGGCCCTCGCCTGGCAGACACGGCCGGTTTCGATCCTGAAGGATTTCCTGACCCTGCTCCAACCCTTTGCCCCCCACCTCTGTGAGGAGTTGTGGAAGCGCCTTGAAATGGGCGGTGCCCAGATGGCGGAATCAGCCGTCACCTCCATGGGCTATATGGCATGGCCCGGGTTTAACCCTGAACTGTTGGTTGAGGACACGATTGAGATCCCCGTGCAGGTAAATGGCAAATTGAGGGATGTCGTGAAAGTCCCCGCCACAGCCACTGCGGCGGAGATCGAGGCCGTTGCGCAAAGCTCTGAGAAGGTTCAGCAGTTTTTGGCTGGCAAGACGATCAAGAAGGTCATTGTTGTTCAACGGAAACTGGTGAATATCGCGGCAGCATGAGTTTGACGCCCTCCGTGGATGCTTCACTGGAGGCATCCACGGAAGCTGTTACATGGGGCGAGTTGTTCCACGTGGGATCGTCAGGTTGGTGCAGAATCGCTGAATAATGCCCGAGGTTTCAGCGACCCGGCTCAAAACCAGAAAAAAGGTGTTGAGCCGGAGGTGCTTTTTGCCTAATGATTTGAAAACAGATTACCCAAACATGAAAAACTTCACTCGCCGAAACTTTCTCAAGTCAGCCGCCCTCGGCGCGGCTGCACTCAGCATCGATGCCCGTTCATGGAGCCAGGTTGCGGGATCGAACAGCGACATTCGCGTTGCCCAGATCGGATTTCGCGGCCAGGGGGGCAGCCATATCAGCAGCCTCAGCAAAATGAAGGGGGTGCGATTGGTGGCTCTGTGCGATGTGGACAAGAATGTTCTTGATAAGAAGGCTGGGGAACTGGGAGGCGGGATTCAGACCTATAGCGACATCCGCAAACTGCTGGAGAACAAGGATGTGGATGCCGTGTCCATCGCGGTTCCCAACCACTGGCATGCTCTTGCAACAGTGTGGGCCTGTCAGGCTGGCAAGGATGTTTATGTCGAGAAACCTGCCTGTCACAATATTTTCGAAGGGCGCAAAATGGTGGAGGCTGCCCGCAAATACAAACGCATCGTTCAGTGCGGGACCCAGTGCCGCTCCTCCGTGGGATTGCAGGAGGCTGTTCAATATGTGCAGAGTGGGAAACTGGGCAAAATAGTGATCGCCAGAGGCTTCTGTTACAAGGGACGCAAGAGCATTGGTCAGGTGGATGGACCACAGGCGGTGCCCGACACGATCGACTACGACATCTGGTGCGGACCGGCCCCCAAGGAACCCTCCCGCCGCAACGGCAACTTTGGACCCGTTCATTACGACTGGCACTGGTTTTGGGCCTATGGCAACGGGGATTATGGCAATCAGGGACCTCATCAGGTCGATATCTGCCGCTGGTTCCTGGGTGAGAATGCCATTGCGCCGTTCTCGATGGCCGTTGGTGGTCGGCTGGGCTATAAGGATTCAGCCGAAACGCCCAACACGCTGCTCGTTTATCATGGCTACAAGACCCCGCTTGTGTTTGAAACCCGCGGTCTTCCCAGGGACAAGGCGTCCCAGAATGAGGGTTGGAAACTCGCTGAGTACAAGGGCGTCACGGTCGGGAACGTGATCGAATGCGAGCATGGTTATGTGGTAGTTCCAAGCTATACAGAGGCAATCGTTTATGACAAGGATGGCAAGGAACTGACGCGGTTCGATGGAAAGAAAAAGAAGGGCACAGCTGCAGAAGTGAAGACCCCCACGGGGCTGCTTGCCGATTCTGGCGGTCACCATGGGAACTGGGTCAAAGCCATTCGAAGCCGTCGAATTCAGGATCTTAACGCTGAAATTCTGGAGGGCCATCTCTCGGCTGGTCTGGTTCACACCGGGAACATTTCCTACCGTATTGGAAGCAGGAAGCAACCTGGTGAAATCAAGGAGGCCATGCAGTCCCAAAAGTGTCTGGCGGAAGCCTATGACCGGATGCAAGGGCATC
Source organism: uncultured Verrucomicrobia subdivision 3 bacterium (assembly GCA_903913865.1). Lineage (GTDB taxonomy): Bacteria > Verrucomicrobiota > Verrucomicrobiia > Limisphaerales > UBA8199 > UBA693. The sequence continues at coordinate 45,976 of CAIWMU010000096.1, read as the reverse complement.
TGGAAGCCAACGAAATTGACCTCTCGAAAGAGAACCTTCAACTCGGAGTGCCTCTGAAGTTTGACCCGAAAAAGGAACGTTTTATCGACAACAAGGATGCCAACGCCCTGGTTTCGCGCAACTACCGCGCACCCTTCGTGGTTCCTGAAAAAGTCTGATTACCCAACCCAACCACATCATCCTCCACCTTCCCTCTTAGGCAAGGTGTGAGGTTGATGCTTTACAAGTTTACTAAACGCCAGGAGGTCAGCCCTAAAAGGTTGACCTCTTCGGTTTTATGAGTCGGGCTTGCAGCGATTACCCGCCCATCGCCTGGCCTATCTTCTCCAGGGGCACGCCCTTGGTTTCCGGGACCATCACCCGGACCCAAACCAACTGCAGGACCATCATGCTGCAGAAGAAAAGGAATACGGCTCCGGGGGGGAATGCTTCAACCATTCTTGGGAAAAAGGTTGTCAGCAAAGCCGCAAAAACCCAGTGAGTGAAGCTGCCCAGAGCCTGCCCCTCTGCGCGGTGGGAGTTGGGAAAAATTTCGGCGATGAACACCCAGATAACAGCCCCCTGCCCGATCGCGTGGGCTGCAATAAAAGCAAAGATGCAAACGGGAACGATCTGAAAATGACCGGTGAAGAAGGCCCACGAGGTCAGTCCGAGGGACGCAATGTAGCCGACCGACCCGATGTAAAGAAGTGTGCGCCTCCCCAACCGATCAATCAGCCAGAGCCCGACGAAGGTGAATATCAAATTTGTAATCCCGATCCCCACAGACTGCAGGAGTGCCGCCTTTGCCCCGAGTCCAGTCATCTCAAAAATGCGGGGAGCGAAATAGAGGATGGCGTTGATGCCGGATAGTTGATTGAAGAATGCGATCAGAAAAGCGAGCAGGATTGGCCGACGCAATTCCGCAGTCCAGAAGCGCCCGGCTTTTCGCTGATTGCCGGATTGATTTGAGATCTCGTCAGCTTGTGCCATCAACTCAGTTTCCGTGGCTTTCGGGGAGATGAGTCTTAAAACCCGTATACCACCCTCCCGATCGCCTTTGCGGGATAGGAGCCACCGGGGGCTCTCCGGAAGGAACATGGACAAAATCATGTAAACCACTGAGGGGAAGGCAGCAACTCCTAGCATCCAACGCCAGGCATTTTCGCCAAGATCCTTCAGTAGAAAATTTGAGAGGAAGGCGATGACAATTCCAAACACGATGTTGAATTGGAACATCCCGGCCAGGCGGCCGCGATATTCCGGAGGTGAGATCTCTGAGATATAGAGCGGAGCCACCACGGTGGAGATGCCGATCCCCAGCCCCCCTATGAATCGTGCGGCGACAAAAGACCAGACCTCCGGGGCAAAACCGCATCCCAGGGCGGAAATAACGTAAAGAACGCCGATCCAAAACAACGTGGCCTTGCGGCCGAAACGATCAGTGGGCCAGCCCCCAACAAGTGATCCCACAACAGTGCCATAAAGTGCAGCAGCCATGGCTACCCCATGCATCCCCGAGCTGAGCCCCCAGAGGGTCTGTATCTTCTGCTCAGCACCGGAAATCACGACTGTGTCGAATCCGAACAGAAACCCGGCAAGCGCCGATGTGACTGCCCAGAGTGCAATGTTGATAGGCATGGTGATATTGTTCTGACCGCCTACCGCGGAGGAAAGTCGAACACGACCTTTCCGGATTCATCAACAGTCAGGTGGGCGGAGAATGGTTTACCAGCTTTGGAAATGAATCCCTCCAGCAGGTCTGTCCGGCCATCTGTGACAAGTTTGACCGCCTGAGTCCGATCCACAGGTTGATCCAAAATCAGTTTTCCAATCTTGAATTTGCAGGCCCTGCTTTCCAACTGGCTGCGCTCACAGAGAAAGTTGTCGGTCGCCTCAAGAACCTTGCCACCGCACTTGGGACATTTGCCGATGGACTCCAACCCGGCAAGGTCAATCTTCGGAGCCGCCTGCTTTCGTGCCGCCCCCTTCTTTCCGGTTGCAGCGCGGGGCTCAAATTCAAAACCAACACCCTTGTCATTTAAAACGAGGTAAGCTTTGAACGGTCGCCCCTTCTTGGAAATAAACTTGTCCAGCAGATCTGTTTTTCCTGTCTCGAGGAGCTTTTGAACCTGTATCCGTTCAATCGCACGCTGGAGGATCACTTTCCCGGTCCGGAAGGTGCACTTTTTCTCCGCCCCGACTGAACTTTCGCAGAGGTAGTTCATGGCGGATTCAAAAATCCGGCCACCACATTTCGGACACTTTCCGACAGGTTCCTGTGTTGAAAAGTCAGGCGCCTGAGCCCCGTCCTGCTGTTGTTCCTGACCGAAATCAAACTCAACCTTGTTCTCGGCATTCAGCTTCAGAACGGCCGTGAAGGGACGGCCCATCTTGCTGCGAAATCCGTTCAACGGACCCACGGATTTGTCCCTGATCAGGGCCGCAACCTCTTCGCTTTCAAAAAGGCGGCCGGAAATAATCTTCCAAATGGAGAAGTCACATTTCAGGCACTGGTGGGCCTTGTAACGCTCATGGATCTCCCCGCCGCACTTCGGGCAGGGGACCTCCAGCACACCGAAATCCCCGGGAATGGTGTCGTATTCATACTTCTTCGCACGTTCGACGATATTGCGGGTCATCTCGGCGATTTCCGACATGAACTCAGGTCGGCTCTTCTGGCGGCGCTGAACCTGACGGAGCCTGAACTCCCAGTCGCCGGTTAGTTCGGGTCTGGTCAACTCCGGGATGCCGAGCCCGTTGAGAAGTTCCATGAGGGCGAAGGACTTGGCAGTGGCCTGCAGATCCTTGCCGCTTCTGATGATATACTGTTCGTAAACCAATCCATCGATGATCGCCGCTCGTGTTGCCGGAGTTCCAAGGCCCTTGTCGCTCATGGCTGCGCGCAGTTCCTCGTCCTCGACCAGTTTCCCCGCGCCCTCCATGGCCCCCAGCAGCGTCGCTTCGTTGAACCTGGGCGGCGGCTTGGTCTCGCTGTGCTTCACTTCAATGGCGGAGGTATCAACAACCTCTCCGGCCTTCACAGGCGTGAGGTTCGGCGTCTCATCAGATTGAGCCTCCTTCCCATAAACCGTCATCCAACCGGGATTCATGAGAACTTTCCCGGTGGTCTTGAACGGTTCCTCCTCAACCCATGTGATGCGGGTGGTTTCCAGAAACTCTGCTGCCGGGTAAAAAACGGCCAGAAAACGGCGCGTCACCATGTCGTAAATCTTCTGCTCGGCCTCAGTGAGGCTTCGGGGGGGCTGATTCGTCGGGATGATGGCGAAATGGTCTGAAACTTTGGCGTTGTTAAAAATACGGCGGTTGGGCTTGACCCATCCCTGATCAAGAATCGTTTGTGCCAGGGGGCCGTAACTTGACGAACTGAGGGTCTCCAATGTGCCGCGAACTGTGCCGACATAGTCCTCTGGCAGTGCTCGTGAATCGGTACGGGGGTAGGTCAGTGCCTTGTGACGTTCATACAGAGCCTGGGCCAGCTTCAAAGTTGTGGAGGCACTAAACCCAAAACGGCTGTTCGCTTCACGCTGGAGGCTCGTTAAGTCGTAAAGCAGTGGGGAGAGTTGGGTGCTTGGCTTGGACTCCTCCTCGACCCTGCCCGGCTTGCCCAGGCACTTCTGACGGAGGCTTTCCGCTGTCACCTTGTCCCAAACCCGCTCCGGCTTGAGATCCCCATCTCCGTCCTTGTCTGGCTTGACGAACTTTTGGTCAAACCATTTTCCGATATATTGCCCTGCATCGGCGGCAAAGGTGGCAATTACCTCCCAATAATCCCGAGGCTTGAAACCACGGATCTTTTGCTCACGCTCGACCAGGATGGCGAGTGTTGGTGTTTGAACCCTGCCGACCGTGGTTTTGTAAAAGCCCCCCGATTTTGAATTGAAGGCCGTCATGGCCCTTGTCCCATTGATGCCAACGAGCCAATCGCTTTCAGCACGGCAAGTGGCGGCGTCGGCCAGAGGACGCATGGCGGTATCGTCGCGCAGTTGAAGGAAACCGTCCCGAATTGCGGCCGGCGTCATGGACTGCAGCCAGAGTCGCTGAATGGGCTTCTCGGAGCGGACATACTGAACGATGTTGCGGAAAATCAGTTCACCCTCGCGGCCTGCGTCACACGCATTGATGAGTTCATCAACATCCTTCCGCTTGATCAGCTTGGCGAGAAGTTTCAATCGCGCCTCGGCCTTCTCGATTGGTTGAAGGTCGAAATGAGGGGGAATCACTGGTAAATGGGCAAAGCTCCATTTCCCTTTGGCTGGCTCGACGCCGGGCGGCACGACGAGTTCGAGCAAATGTCCCACCGCCGAGCAGATCACATAGCGATCGCTCTCATAATAGTTCTCGTGCGGTTTGAACCCGCCAATCGCTTTGGCGATGTCCCCTGCCACCGATGGCTTCTCCGCAATTATCAATGACTTTCCCATGTAAAATTCAGTTTTTGAACCATATCCGCAAACCCACGACTAGACAAGCCCGACATCTGAGTTCGCTCCGACCGGGCAAAATTCCATCCAAACTCTCCCCGAACTGGCTATCTCAGACACCCTCAGGCCGATATCAGACCCATTCCTTCCCCAGAAACCGGCGTTTCAACCTCCTTCGACGGTTCTACGCTTAAAGATCCCTGGCAGAAGGCTTGCATTCGCAAACCCCTCGACCGACACACATAAGATGATCAGTCCTTGGAAAATCAAGGACAATTCCCGGGTGACGCGCTCACTTTCCATGTCGAGCTCTGAGGCCCCCTTGTGCAGCGCACCGAATAACAGCGCGGCCACGACCACCCCCAACGGGTGGTTGCGTCCCAGCAAAGCCACTGCAATTCCAATAAAGCCGTATTCAGGAGAGAACCCGACACGAAACCTTCCACTATTCCCAAGAACCTCAGCTATTCCCACCATCCCGGCGAGGGCGCCGGCGAGGGAAAAGGCCAGAATTCGAGAACGTTCGACGTCGATCCCAGCAACCCGGGCCGCATCCTCGTTCCGTCCCACCGCGCGCCACTCAAAACCCGTCACACTTTTCCAAAGGAAAACCCACACCAGGGTTGCCACCACCAGAGCCAGCAGCAACCCCCATCCTACTGGAGCGCCATCGAAAAACGGGAATGGAGTGAGCTTGAACTGCGAGGCAATCTCACTGGTTTCAGGGTTTTGGGACAGGCGGTTTCGAAGTGGATGCAGGGCCAGATAACTGCACAACCCGGCAGCTATAAAGTTGAACATGATGGTGTTGATCACCTCATGCGAGCCACGGCGGGCACGAAGCCACCCGGGAATAGCCCCCCAGACCCCTCCCGCAATGCAGGCTGCGATACACGCACAAGGGATCGCGACAATGGAAGGGCATCCAGGGAAAAGCATCCCCACCGCAGCTGCAGCAAGTGCGCCGACGGCAAGTTGCCCCTCTGCACCGACATTGAACATCCCGGCCCTGAACACAACGGCCACAGATAGGCCGGTAAAAATGAGGGGGGTGCTGTAGAACAAGGTCATGCCGAGATCGTAACGACTTCCGAATGCCCCACGGACGAGTATCTTCAACACCTGGACCGGATTCTCTCCAGCGAACCATACGATCACCAACCCAAGAGCCAATCCTGCGATGACCCCAAAAATGGCAGATGCGACTCCTCGAATGGTGGAATGGTTCAAGCGCCCCCCATCCTGAGCCCAAGCTCGGACTCGTTTACGTCACCTCTCGAGTAACTGGCGACTATCTGGCCTGAACAGATCACCAAAATCCGGTCCGCAAGGGACAGGATCTCCTCCAAATCTGATGACACAAGCAGCACCCCTGCCCCCCTATCCCGGCAACGCACAAGCTCCGATCGGATGCTTTGTGCCGCCCCGAGATCCACCCCGCGAGTCGGTTGGCATGCGACGATGAACTTAGGATCCGGATGAAGCTCGCGTCCGAACACCAGTTTTTGCTGGTTTCCGCCGCTGAGGCTGGCGACCGTCTGCCGCCTTGGATCAAGGGTGCCGGAGGTTCGGACATCGTGCCGTTGCAGAACCTCCGAGGTGGCACCTGAGATGGAAGCCTCCTTCAAGATTCCCCACCGTGAAAAGGCCGGGCGGCGGTGATGCCCAAGCAGAAAGTTCTCCTGAACGGACCCCTCAAGAATCACTCCATCACGGATCCGGTCTGCCGGAATGTGGCCAATGCCGGCGAGACGCAGTTGGCCCCTACCCAGTCCGGCAGCGTCCTTTCCCATCCAAAAAATCCGACCGGGACCGACACTCGATTCCATTGGAGCAAGGATCGCATCCACCAATTCTGATTGTCCATTCCCCTCAACCCCGGCGATTCCCACAATTTCACCAGCGTGAACCGCCATGGAAATGTCGCGAAGCCCTTTTCCAACAGTGCCGGCGTCAAGATTGCAGATCTCGAGTAGTTTCTCAGAGGATGGTTTGCCGGAAGAACAGACCGATTCCGAGGCAATTTTTCGCCCCATCATCGCTTCTGCCACCACGCCGATACTCGTCTCCCGTGTGGTCATTGTGGCGACCACACGCCCGGCACGGAACACAGTCAAATGATCTGTCCAGGCCAGAACATCCTTTAGCTTGTGTGTTACCAGCAGCACAGTGCCCCCATTTCTGGCAAATTCGCGCAAACCGGCCAGCAATCCCGCTCCCTCAGCAGGGGTGAGGACGGCCGTAGGTTCATCAAGGATGAGAATTCGCACACCGCGATACAGGGCCTTGAGTATTTCAACTCGCTGTTGAAGCCCCACCGGCATCTCGTCCACAGGCTTATCCCAGGGAACAGGAAGATTCCGGGCCAGGGCGAGCGCTTCCAGTTCAGAGCGGGCTCGGCCAAAATCCAATCCGGACATCGCGCAGAAGAACCTTGATCCTTTCTTGCTTCTTCCGTCCGTAGCCGAATCAACCCTCCGATGGGTCGGCTCGACTCCAAGAATGATGTTTTCCAACGCAGTGTGGCGTCCCGCCAACATAAAGTGCTGATGAACCATCCCAATTCCTGCCGCGAGGGCATCCTCCGGGGAACGCCAGCTCCTCACCACCCCGTCCACAAAGATTTTCCCTGCATCGGGTCGGTGCAATCCGAACAGCAGGTGCATCGCTGTCGACTTGCCCGCGCCGTTTTCCCCAACGATGCCGTGAATTGTTCCCCGCGCGACTTTCAAACTCACCCCCGCATTGGCTGTAACCGATCCAAAGCGCTTCTCAACGCCCAGCATCTCGACAGCAAGTGGGGGGAGGTTGCTCATTGGCGGATCTTGTAAAAGTCCGGAACCACGATTTTTCCTGAGAGAATATCCCTCTTCAATTCCTCGACCTTTGTCCGCATCTCCGCTGTAAAAAGTTTGTCATTATATTGATCCACGGCATAGCCAATGCCCTGATTGGAAAGCCCAAACTTCCTGACTCCTCCCTGAAGTTTTCCCGATTGGGCTTCCTGAATGGTGGAATATACCGCCTCGTCCACTCGTTTGATCATGCTTGTGAGGATAAACCCCGGTTTCGTCCAATTCTGGTTTGAATCAACACCGATCGCCAATCTCCTCCGTTCCTCAGCCGCATCAAACACCCCGAAGTTCGATGCCCCTGCTGCTGCAAATACCACTTCTGCTCCGCCTGAAAACTGTGCAAGCGCCAACTCCTTGGCCTTGGGGGAATTGTTCCATGCCTCACCGGTGATCCCAACAAAATTGACGATCACCCTTGATGCAGGGTCAACTTTTTTTGCTCCCGCCTCATAACCCATCACAAATCGTCGAATCAGAGGGATGTCCATGCCCCCGATAATACCTATCGTCTTTGATTTTGAGGCCATCGCGGCAATCGCCCCAACGAGATACGCCCCCTCGTGTTCCTCGAACATGAGGGACCTTACATTCGGCAGATTGACCTCGGAGTCAACAATCGCAAAGCTCTTGTTTGGAAACTGCGCCGCCACTTTCTGAACTGCCTCCTTCTGCGCAAAGCCGACACCGATCATCAAATCAAAGTCCTTCCGTGCGAACGATCGAAAAATGCTGTCGTAAGCGTTGTCATCAGTCGCCTCTATGTATTTGAGGCTGATTCCCAATTTTTCACGGGCCCTATCGGCGCCGAGAAAAGCCGAAGTGTTGAACGACTTGTCGTCCTTGCCCCCGCGGTCGAGAACCAAGGCCACCTTGAACTCGGCTCTGCAACTGGGTTCGAGCACAAAAGCGGTCACGAGCAGTGCTGCTGAGATCAATGTCCTCAGTGCCAATATTCTCAGGTTGTCTTTCATATGCTTGTTTTAGATCGTGACTCGTCCTGGGGGGCAAAATCCGGGTAAATTGCGGGGGGCGCAGATCGACGAGTTCTGACGCCAGACTCCGTCTAGGTGTCCCTTGCTACGGTGCATTCTCACTTCCCTGATCTGCGTGCGGTCATTTTGTGCCTCTTAATCTGCCTGAGAAACCGGAAAAAGGCCCCCGGAACCAGTTTCCGGCTTGATCCGCTTCATCTCCCGCTCGCGCAGCCAGGCAAAAAGAACCGGGGTGACGATGAGAATATGTATCAGGCTGCTGATCATGCCCCCAATAACCGGGGCCGCAAGAGGACGCATCACTTCGGAACCGGTTGTGGTGCTCCACATGATGGGAATCAACCCAGCCACCGTCGTGGAGACAGTCATTACTTTTGGGCGGAGCCGAAGTTTCGCGCCTTCCTTGACCGCCTCAAGGAGGTCATCGTGATTAAACAACTCCCCTCGTTGGGCTTTCTTCTTTGCAAGGGCCTCCTCCAGATAAACCACCATCACTATTCCTGTCTCGATGGCCGTTCCAAACAACGCAATGTAGCCAACCCAGACCGCCACGCTGAAGTTGTAGCCCAGCATCCACTGGAGAAAAACGCCTCCAGTGAGGGCAAAAGGAACCGCAAGAATGACGTGGGCAGCCTCTGTTGCCGAGCGATAGACGACGTAAAGCAACAGAAAAATGATACCCAGAACCGCAGGAACGATGATCTGGAGGCGGCGCTGGGCGCGAAGCTGGTTCTCATACTGTCCGCTCCATTCGATGGTCATTCCCTCCCCGAGCACAATATCGCGATCTATGCGCTCCCGGGCCTCCTTTACGAAACTACCGAGATCCCGACCTTGAACATTTGCCTGCACGTAGACGCGCAGGCGACCATTCTCGCTTGCAATCTCACTGGGACCGCCCACCCGCTGGATTTTCGCTACCTGTCCCAGAGGAATGGCCTTCCCCGAAGGTGTGAACACAAGCACATCCCCAAGACGTTCGATTTCATCCCGGTCGTCCCCCTGAAAGCGTACCTGAATCGGAAACCTCTGACGCCCCTCAATGGCTGTCGTAACGTTTTTTCCGCCCAAGCCCGCCTCCACCACATCCAGAACGGCTTTGGCCCGGAGCCCGTATCGTGCCATCGCGACACGGTCGACTTGTATGTTGATATACGGCTTGCCCTGCTGCCTAGAAGGGGTCACACCTGCGGCGCCAGGGATCTCCTTGATGACCTTTTCCACTTCAAAAGCTTTTTTCTGAAGTGCATCAAGGTTGTCCCCTAGAATTTTTACGCCCACCTGTGCCCGGATCCCCGTGCTCAACATCAGAATACGCCCCTCAATTGGATGGAGGAATCCAGGCACATATCCGGGAACTTGGCTTAACTTCTCTGTCAATTCGGCGATCAGCTTCTCCTGCGTCATCCCGGGGCGCCACTCCGACTCCGGGTTGAGCTCGATCGTGGTCTCTATCATCTCGACAGGAGCTGGATCTGTGCCGGTCTCTGACCGTCTCAATTTGCCAGCTGCTGATTTTACTTCCGGTATCTGCGCCATGACCGCATCCTGCCATGAGATCAGTTTCTTGATCTCGGTCAGTGATGTGCTGGGGAGAAGCACGGGCATGAACAGAAGGCTGCCCTCATTCAGAGTGGGCATGAATTCGCTCCCTAGACCCTGAGCCATTCTTCCGATCCCCGGGATGTCCGCCAACCTCCGGGCGATGGGTCGGGGCAGCCCCAGTGCCAAAACAAGGGCAAGAGCCAACAGACTGCCTGCAACCCCAATAACCAATCGACGATTCAGCAGAGCCCAGTCAAGAGCAGGAGCGTAAATTCCCAGCAACCGCTTCATGGTCCAGTTATCCTCCTCCTTTCGGAAAGGTCCACGGACCAGGAAGGTGCAAAGAGCTGGAACAAGGGTGACTGAAAGAAGCGTCGCCCCGATCATTGCGAATGTCTTTGTGAAGGCCAGTGGGCGGAAGAGCTTTCCCTCCTCTCCGGTCAGGGTAAAGATAGGCACAAAGGCGAGAATGATGATCAGCATGGCGAAGAAAATAGGTCTCCCCACCTGCTGGGCGGCTTCCCGCGTGGCCACCCATGTTTCCTGAGCCGTGAGTCGAACGGGCACAGGTCCATCAGCAGCACACGATGCTTGAGGGTTGAGAGCCGTCCCCTTCTCCAGTTCACGCCTCTCGCAGTGGCGAATGACGTTTTCGGTCATAACGATACCGGCATCGACCAAAACTCCTATCGCTATCGCGATCCCGCTGAGCGACATGATGTTTGAAGTGATGCCGAAGTAATTCATCATGATGAACGAAATCAAGATCGAAACCGGCAAGGGGATTGTGACGATCAGGATGCTGCGGAAATGCCAGAGAAAAATGATATGGGCAAGAATCACCAGAAAAACTTCCTCGCAAAGCGCCTTCTTAAGAGTGGCGATTGAGCGTTCGATGAGCGTGCTGCGATCGTAAAAGGGCTTGATGGTGACACCCTGTGGAAGGCTCTTCTGGTTGATTTGCGCGATCTTCTCTTTGACGCGATGGATCATGGCCAATCCGTTTTCGCCGTTGCGCATCACGACGACTCCGCCGACCACCTCCTGCCCATTAACATCGAGCGCACCCCGTCGAAAATCACCACCCAGCTGGATGGTGCCAATATCTCGCAGATAGACGGGCACACCGTTAACCTCCTTCAGCACGATGTCTTCCAGATCCTTGATTGACCCAATGAGCCCCAGACCGCGCAAAACAAACTCCATCCCACTCTCTTCAATGACCTTTCCGCCGACATTCAAATTGCTCTCGGAAACGGCCTCAAGCACATCCTGAAGGGAGATCTGCCTGCTTCGCATTCGTGTCGGAGAGATTTCGATCTGATATTGCCTGACAAAGCCTCCTATGCTCCCAACTTCCGCCACCCCGGGTAATGCATTCAATTGGTAGCGCACGAACCAATCCTGAAGCGACCGCAACTGGGAAAGATCGTAGCCACCTTTTGGGGCCTGAACAGGGTCAACCGACAAATAATATTGATATACCCACCCCAAACCACTGGCATCCGGGCCAAGCTTGGGGATCACCCCGGGGGGAATCACATCGCCGAGAAAATTGAGGCGCTCCAAAACCCGGGTTCGTGCAAAGTAGTTATCGACGTTCTCCTCAAAAATAACAGTGATGAAGGTGAAGCCGAACATCGAGGAGGCTCGAACCGTTTTTACCCCGCTCAACCCTTGGAGGTTGACGGAGAGCGGATAGGTCAGTTGATCCTCAACCTCCTGAGGGCTGCGCCCGGGCCAGTCAGCAAAAACAATGACCTGATTTTCGCTTAGGTCCGGAATCGCATCAATGGGAGTAACATAAAGTGAGCGAGTTCCCAGAATGATCAAGGCGAGAACGCCGCAAATCACCAGAAAGCGGTTTCTCAACGACCATTCGATAAGCCGGTTTATCAAGGTTCGCCTCCAACTTGGGGTCTCATTCCAGGACAGGCTCCCCGCAGGTGGGCATTTTCGAACCGTAGAAAGGGTTGCGCAAAGGTCCACTGATCTGAACCCACATCCCTGGCGATGGTGCCTTGGGGCAATGATATACCATCATGCCGGCAAACCCTGGATTTGCCTTTCGGTAGTGTCTGGTCATCTCCGAAACGGCCATACTGAATGGAACAAACCGTTGCCGGGCATCCACAAGGCTGTCATCTGCAGGGCCGTTGACGAAGCTTTCGATCCTCAGTCTTGCGGACTCCCATGGCGCTGCGCCATCCAGCTCCTTCTGCAACGGGGGCACATCAGCGGCGAGCTTTACCACCCACTTCTTAAAAGCACCCAAATCATCGCTTGCGAGGCTGAAGCTCACCAGAGATGCATTGGTCAGGAAGGTGGCCAATGCTGGCAAACTCGGTGGGATGTTTAATCCCCTTCCAGAGGCAAAACGACTCAAATCCGCAGTAAGGGCTGATCCATCGTTCGTGAGGGTCGGCTTCACCACATCATTTGTGTTACGTCCCCGTAGTTCAGCGAAGAACGGCTGCCTTAACTCATCAACTTCCCGGGTAACCGTCAACCCGGGATAAACAACGGCTCCATCTTTTGGCTGTGGAACCCCCAGAACAGAATCGGAATTACCGGCCCTGACTACTGGTGGGGCAACAACTTTTTGCCCGGTCCCGTTCGTAGCCTCAATGAGCGATGCTTCGGCGATAGCGTCCCAACGTTTCCTTTGAAGCTCGTCTCTATAAGCCATGAATCCATAAGCGGCCTGTCCTTGAACTTTCGTGTTCAGTCTGGTGTCCTTTGGCTGGCGGGAAGGTGAGTGGCCATTGGTCCCCACCCCCACAGGGACATCCGCATCATAACGCATTTCACCATGGGCAGTAGAAGACACTTTCGCATCTTCCAAAGGATTCTTGAGAAGAGATGGATCCCGATTTCCGGACGAGGGCGGCGGTCTGCTCTTACCAGAATCAATCTTTGGAGATGCGGTGGGAGCAGGTTTGGCGGCAGGCTCCATCGCCTGTTCCGATTCCCCTTTGATCTGGAGAATTTCTCGTGGCACTTCAGCAATGCTCTTTGCAGGGTTATGGTGAGCGGCGGAAATTTCCTTCACCGTTGAGGAATGTTCGGCATTTGCTCTTGGAACCTCTGTTCCACAGCTCAACATCTGAGCACCGTAATATGGGTTTCTCAATGGTCCTCTAGCCTGTAACCAAAGGCCGGGTTTGGGAGCCATAGGGCAATGGTAAACCTTAAGCGATGAAAAAGCATCCCCGGATCCCCTCAGTTCCTGTATCAAGGCAACGGCCTTGGTGCTGAAAGGAAGGAAGCTCTTGCGAGCGTCTCCAAGGGTCTTAGGAACAGGCCAGAAACTCACCTTGATCAGAGGGGCAACCAGGGTATGCCAAGGATGATCCTCCCCAATTTCTTTGGCTAAGTCAGTGGTTGCGCCAGACAAACGATGCACGGCCTTCTGGAGTTGGTCAAGGTCGTCCGAAGCAAGGGCTCCACTGACACCGTCAGCAGCCGCAACGAAAGCAACAAGGGCCTCCCGGGCAGTTGCAGTTAGAGGAATTTCGGCTGCGGGGGCATCCATCCCGGGCGTTTCCACAGGGGCTGCCAGTGAGGAATCCGGATCATCATCAGCAGTTCCATCAGAACCTCGACTGAATTGCGCCTGGGCGTCGAGAAGAACGTTCCCGGAAACGACAACACGATCCCCATCGGATAAACCCGCCAGAATCTCCCATCGGTCCCCTCCCTGGCGCCCGACTTTGACAATGCGCCTCTCATAGGCACCCCCGCCCTTCTCCACATACGTGTAGGCAGTGGCCCCCGGGAAGAGAATCGCCGAGCGGGGAACCGAGATGATGCTGGGAATTTCAGCCTTGAGCCTTCCATCCGCATACATGCCGAACCTCAACTCGCGTTGTCGATCTCCATTGGCGCTTACCATCGGGTTGTCGATGTCAGCGCGAACCTTCACTGTTCGCGTCGCCTCGTTCAGCATCGGCTCTATGAAGGAAATGATGGCTGGGAATTTTTTTCCGGGAACCGCGGCTGTTGTTACCTCCAATTTCTGGCCAGTCCTCAACCAGGCCAGATCCCGTTCATAAACATCAAACCGGAACCAAAGCACGGAAGCATCCACAATCGTCAAGAGGCGCTGCCCCTGATCAATGTATTGACCAACATACACGCTGCGCTCGGTGACGACGCCCGATTGTGGGGCTAACAAATCACCTGAATAGGGATCGGAATTTGCAGTTGCGCGCATCAGTCCATTCCCGAGGGTAGATTGATCACCCCGCAATGAGAAGAGGTAGGCACGTTTTTGAACCAATTCAGGACTGTATAGGGTGATCAAAGACTGCCCCTTCTCGACTTCAACGCCGGCAAACTCCACGGCTAGCGACTGAATCCGACCAGGTGTGGGTGAGGCGATGTATGTTTTTCGAGACTCGTTGCCTTCGAGTGTGCCGGCCACCTGAAGGACGTGCGTTAATGCCGCTCGTTTGACCTCCTCCGTTTGAACGTTTAGAACACGAACATTGTTGGAACTGAGGATCAGGACCTTTCCATCAGATGTGAAGCCCTTGTTTCCTTCATTGATCGGCGTGAGATCCATCGCACAAATTGTGCACTTACCGGGTCTGTCGGACTTCACCCACGGGTGCATGGAATCCTGATAGAAGGCGATTCTGCCAGATCCCTTGGTGGATGTTTGAAAGGCGGACTTTTGCCATAATCCGTAACCCACACCAATTAACAGCATTAATCCTAAATAACCTATCCAATACCTTAGGTTTTTCACAATCGAGAATCCTTAGGGGACGACCACGTGGTTGACCTGAGCATCACCCACAAAAACAGAAACCCGGCTGCCACTTTTCACCTTCTGGAGGGCATTGGGAAGGAGAACCGAGTTTGTCCTGCCTGCGGTCAGGGCATTTGGAGATGGGGGAAAGGAGCCTCTCTGCCGAGTCATCATAGCACGGTCATGAGCGGAGAATTTTTTGCTGTTAGGATAAGAAGGCAGGCTCAGTTTGGTGCCAGTGTCCTCATCCACAACATGGATTAGTATTTGGCCTGACGACAACGCAGCGGCCATCTCGGCATCAACAACTTTGAACCGAACATCCAATGCGGCTCCCCCCATTGTCAACTCAACACTCGAAATCTGAACACCAAACTGCTCCTCGACCTGCGAAACGATCTCACCTCGCGGATGGGGAGCCTGCTCTGTGGTGAATTTCTTGGGAGGCTCAGACCCAGAGCCCGGCGATGTCACCTCTGTCAGCGGCTGTCTTTGAGTAGCAACTTCATCTTTTCCGGTCTTCAGGAACGCAAGAAGCATCGCTGCCCCAGCAACAAATAGAATTAGAACAATCCACAAGCTCCAGCGAACTCCTTCCTCTCCTCCTTTTTGGTTCATGAATCTCCTTCTTCACCCTCTGCACATCACTTGATGGCAACAAGCTCCAACTCGACAACAAGGGTCTCGTTCGGCCCTATCGTCGAACCGACTCCGCCGACCCCGTAACCAAGATTGGAAGGGACATAGAGTTCCCATTTGGATCCCACCGGCATGAGTTTTACAGCCTCCCTCCATGCGGGTGTCTCCAACTCCTTCACTTTGAAGCTCCCGGGTTGACCCGCATTTGAACAATTATACTCCTTTCCGTCCAATGCGGAGGTTCGGTAGCTCAGCAACACGGTGTCATTTTCTCCGGGCTTTTTTCCAGAACCCTGATTCACCACTTTGTATTGGAGACCGCTCTGGAGTGTGACCACGCCCGGCCTGGATTCATTTCTTGCCAGAAAGTCCGCGCCGACCCGCCTGTTCACCTCAGCCGGGTTTCTTCCCCGGTTTTGCGCCATTTTGAGCCTTTGATCGTTTTGAACCTTCGTGATCAAGCGGCTTAGTTCAGTCTCAGGGATGGACAACTTGCGACCCGCCGAAGCATCCATCATCCCTCTGATCACAGCCTCCATATCCACATCAATCCCCTGCCTCTTGAAATTTCTGGCCAAATCCACCCCTATCGAATAGCTCTCCAAACTTTTTGGTGTGTTAGTGCTGACCACAGGACCGTTATCCGCCTTGGCTGAGAACACGACACCAAGTCCAGCGATTACCACCCATCTTAGAATCCGATTCTTCATATTTGCGATATCCTACCCCCTGCAACCTGTTTTGACCAGTCTCGACAATCGAATTGATGTCGACCAGCATCAAGGCCCCCCCGCCCGGGCCGGAGCCAAAACATCGTCCATAAGATCCAGCCTGTAAAGGACTTGGTTATAATCATAGCGGGGGGTGAATGTCGGGTTGTTGCTGAATTCTCTGGTGTAAGTCCCCTCAAAAAACAGGACAGGGTCTGAGGGATTGGAAAATTCAGGGTGCAGCGCAGGGTTGTAGAAAGTGTAGTTTTCGTGGCTCAGAACCTTCACCGCCGCCCCCCATGGTCCGGTGGGAGCGTTGGCTTCCGCATACCATAATTCGCCAAATGCCGAAGGCTTGCCAAACGACTGCATAAAAATCGTCACCCAGCGGCGACGGCCTTGGTGATAGGCAATGGCGCCGCTGTGGGGCTTGATTTCCATTTTCCTGCCTTCAATGGTCCCCTCCATCGTCGGTTGCGGCTTTAGGGACTCCCATGATTCCGGATTTTGCCAGCACTCGAATGTCGCCCGGCAACGCAGTGTGGGAAACGGATTGCCAAACAGCGCCCATTCCTTGCCGGTCGGATCCTTCCATAAAACGGCATGACCGTCTGGCAACGGAGGGGGATTAGTAGCACCGGTATCCCGACGCCAGAGTATCCGCAACCGCTCGAATTGCGCTCTGGCATCATCCCACTCCGCCAGTCCGTATTCATATGTCGCCAAAGGAGGCTTGATCTTTGCATATAGCGCACCGAGGCGAGGCTTCCCCCGCCCATCTGGGAGGCTCACCAAGCCGGAAAGCCACGTGGGTCCGGTGCCAGGGATGTTGACGACCGCCCTCGGTGCTCCGTTGGAGTTCACAAACCAATCCAGATTCAACCGCAGTGGAGGCAACCCTGGAATTTGAACACCCGACGAGCCCGGCTTTGGTATGGATGAGGTGGCTGCAGTTGCTTGAAATATCCCAAGAGGATAGCCCGGCAGGGTGGTATCCCCCCAGACCCAGAACATTTTCCCATCGTGAAGTGCGTTCTGAACGCTGTCGCAGCCAAATACTCCGGATTCGTTCCAATTGCGCTCAAGCCCCAGCTTCTGGCTCTCTGAAAAGAGCCCGGCGCCGGTAATGCGCCCGAAGCGGCGTGCGACAATCGTTCGGTTAACCTCGATTCGATGCCGGGCACCCGGCTCGATCCTGAGCCGGCGCCCTCGATACCCAAAGCCGTCCTTTGCCACTTCGTAACCCTCGCCATGCAGATCAAACCATACCTCCCTCCCCATCAATTCCGGCGCGTCTATGGCTATCCGGCCTGCGTTGTCGCTTATGAATTTCAGGCGGTGCGTCGTCACCAATTCAACCAGAGGGACAGGCCATCCACTCCCGCTCTCGATAATCTCGATGGCGCAGGGAGTGGGGGGGGCAGGTGTCAATTCCAGAGCGACGGAGCGTGACGCTGACAGAAGCAGCACGAGGGGCAAAATCAGGATGATCGTCAGGCGCGTCACGAGGAACAGCGGCAGGCAAATGCTGGCATCGAGCCGCGGCGAAGCACTGTTTGGTGTTGTCATACGTCCTTTGATGTCTGTCACTCGTCCCCATCCGCCGGGTTCTCCCAGTCGGGGTAGGCTTCCGGCTTGAGTTCGCCACGGCGTATCAATTCCTGCAAGTCCCGAATGATGGTTCGCCTGGCGACACGAAACTGGCGAGCCAGCGCGGAAATGTTGGGCCGATCTTCCAGAGTCCGCACCTGTTCCCGTATTTGTCCCTGCCGGCTCAGCCGGTCGGTCGATCTGCTGAACAACTCCGCGGCATCGACACGACGGGACCGCTCCAGGGCCTCGAAATGGCGAACCGTCTCCGTCTCACCGCACTCCTTCAGGGCAATCTCGACCGTCTGCTTTAGGGACCTCAAATCAACCGGCTTGACCAGACAGTAATGTGCACGTCGCGGGCCTTGCAGCGCCTGCATTTGTTGATGAACCTCCAAGGCACCAGAGACGATGATGATTGGCACAAACGGGATCAACTCCTTCAATTCAGGTAAAAAATCCAGACCTTTCTCTCCGTCGGACAGGACGTGGTCCAGAATGACAAGGTTCGGACACTCCCGCGGTATCAGTTCGAGCGCCTTACTTCCGGTGCAGGCACGAACCAGGCGGTAGCCCTCGAACGCATCCTCATAGATCTCGTATTGGAGGTCGTCATCTTCGACAATCAAAATCAGAGCTGGGTTTGTCTTCATGGTCTCTCTACTTCGGTTGATTTCCCTTGTTGAGTCTTGGCGGGCCCATCGTGGTTTGTGCCTGCATGGGATGCGCAGACTTCTCGCTGACTCCATTGCTGGGGAGTATGACAGAAAAGGTGCTGCCCTGGTTCACAACGGAAGCCACACTCAGCCCTGCTCCCATTTTCCGCGCCATTTCATACACCATGGACAGCCCCAAACCGGTGCCCCGTCGGGTGGAGAAGGCCTTGGTCGTGAAAAACGGTTCAAAAATGCGGGGAAGTATCTCAGGCGGAACGCCGCAGCCCCAATCTTGAACCTCGAGCACCACGTAGGCGGGTGCCGGCTCCGGCATTACGGCCAATTCCTCTCCTGCAGCCCCTTTCCAATGTCTGGTCCGTATGACGACTCTTGGCTGACCCGTTGTCGAGTCCGCGGCATTCAGAACGAAATTAACCAGTATTTGCTGTATTAAATCAGGCGAGCCGTAGACCGGAAAAACTGCGGGGCCGGGTTCGAATGTTATCCAACCCTCGGTGGTGAATCGGTCCACCACGAGTCTTACTGCCGAGTTGACCAGATCGTTAAGGTCCGGAATGACCTCCACCGCCGCATCCGAACGGCTGTAGCCGAGCATCGCCCTAACCAGCCCGGCACCCTGTTCGACCACCGTCTTGATCCTGTCCACCCGGACGTGGATTTTTGCAGGATTCTGCATGTTGTCTTCGATGATCTGCGCAGAACCTTTGATGATCGAAAGAATGCTGTTGAAATCATGGGCGACACCTGCCGCCAGCGTTCCCAGCGCCATCATCTTCTGGCTCTGGGCCAATGCATGACTTGCCGCCTCCAGTTCACGCGTCCGCTCCGCCACCTTCCGCTCAACCTCCGCATGACTTCGCATCAGCCGAAGGTGGCGGTTGAATGCGAGCCCCGCAAAAAAGATAACGGCAGCACCACCCAGCAGCACGATGATGACCAGCCGCGGCTCACGATACCATGGCAGAACGACGGTGAACTCAAGCCGCGAGGGATCAGGTTCGATATTAAAATTCCGATCCATCGCACGAGCCTGAAAAACGTGTTTTCCGGCTGAAAGATCCGAGTAGTAGACCTCTGACAGGTCGGAAAAGGGGGACCATTCCTGATCATCCAGCCTGTGGGAATAGACCAGTCGATCTCTGGGGGTGGACTTCCACTTGTCCTGTGCGGACAGCCCGATGATCACCGATCCCTCATCAGTGCTGGGGGTGCCAGACATTTTCCGTATGGTTGTGTGGGGTGGGTCTTGATCTGCTTCGGGATGGTATGTCGCCAATCCTGAGGGTGTTCCCACCCATAACCGTCCGGAGCCATCCTCGCAAAGGTCCCGAACACTCGAATCGGGCAAACCCTCCTGCATACCCTGCTCCAGCCAGATGCCACGCCGCCAGCAGAACAATCCGCTATTGGATGCAACCCAGAGACTTCCATCACTGGTTCTGCAAATCCGGTTTACCTGGTCCAACCCTCCACGCAAGAGGGTCCAGTTCCGACCATCAAATTCCCACACCTGATCGCGCGTCGCGCATGCCAGATGCCCGCCTGTCAGTTCCACAAATCCAATCACTCCCTCCGGAAATCGCTCGGGAGCCATGAATCTGCGCCATTCGCCGTTTCGCCACCAGCCCAGGCCAAGTTCGCCACTCACCCAAACATCCCCACTCTGGGACATATGAAGGATGCCAAGCAGCTTCCCGATCCCGGGTTCCGATCCCGGCCAGGCCCAACCGTCCCATTTCACCCCGTCGAACGATTCCAATGCGGGAGCACTACCCCCCAGATTCCACTGGACCAGAAGTGTTTGATTTCTGAGCAACCCGAGTATCCTAAAGCTGGGATCAGCTTTCCTTTCCAATATTCCCGCTTGGGGATCAGTTTCGCGCTCAGTGCCCGGCTTTGCCGGGGCGCGAGCAGAAGTACCAGGCGCCGGCAGGGGGAATACAACCTCGCGCCAGCTCCCACTCGACTGTTCAAAAGCAAAGAGTTTCTCCTCGGTTTCCAAGACAAGGGAGTGTCCCCGCACCACGTGAAGACCCCGGACCGATTGTGCGTCCACAACACCAGCGGGTAAACGACACTGCCAGATGCCCCCATTGGTGGCGTGGCACAGGCTTGAACCGCTTGCAAACCATATCCCCCCCTGCTCCTCCGCTGTCAGACAGTGCGCCAGGGATTTTCCACCTTCTGGAGGTCGTTGCCACGATGGGGGCGCGTGACGGAAGAGCCCGTCAGATGTCGCCAACCAGAAGGCGCCTCCCGGCTCCAACGCCACGTCAAAATACTGGCGTGCGGAGATATCGGGAACCGGGACGAAAGGTTGCTGACCTCCGGCCTGCCTGCGAATGGCGCGAAGTGACATCGCCCAAAAGTTACCTTCAGGTCCTCTCCATGCCCCCCTAAGCCGCATTCCTGAGTCCATGGGATCATGCCAGACACCCTCTTGAAAATGGACAGCCAGTTTTTCTTCCCCATTCAACGAGTCTGCCAGCAAGGTGAGCCCCCCGTTTGAATCCTCCTGCGGCTGCTGGAAGTTTCTGGCACGATAGTTCCGGGGGCTCGGGAATTCGGTCCACTTGCTCTCAGCACTCACATTGCGGGCCAGTGCTTCGATCCTGGCCACTCCCCGCTCGGCAGTCACCCACAAGCTGCCGTCCCTTGCGAGCCCCATACCAAGAAAACGTCCAACCTGGGAATCAGCCGATCTGCGCAAGGTTGTTTTCCGCGGTTGCTGGAAGTTTTCAGCGTTGAATAGCATCAATTGCCCCGGCAGGAGCACCAGCACAACTCCCTGCCGCACCACGCACAATGGAAGCGGGTCCGTATAGCGCGGATTCCTCGTCAAAAATTCGCTTGCGATCTCCTCCACGGGGTGGACCGTCCAATCCCCATTCCGATACTCCGCCAATCCAGCTGGAACTACTCCCCACACCTGTCCGCTCCGACTCCCATAGACCCGGGTCGGGCCGATGTCGGGGGCTGGAATGCGCCTCACATCGTATCCATCCAACTCGCTGACGAGGGGCAGGTTGAAGTGGTGCGCATAGACCTTTCCACCCGGAGCGACAGAAACAGATCCGCAGGCAGACTCCGATAGTCCATCCCCAGCCCTGTAGACACGCCAGCCTAATGGATCTTGCGCGAAGACTGAATTGAGACAGCCAAACAGGGCCAGAAAAACAAACAGGCGCATCCTGAGATGCCGGAACATTGGGAAGAACTGAGAACCTCCCACCTGCCCGATGGACATGGAACCGGGATGCGGGGGGGCCATCCCCGTCCGCTCACCTAAAAAGGTGTGGAGGAATGCCTCCCCGCCCAGTAGTTCCGGAGAATGCTTGGCGGCGATAGAGTTCAATCTCAGGACACGATCCCGGAGCCTCAACCTGAAAAGGAAATGGGGCGGACCGTGACAGCCTTCGACTCAAACAGGCTTGCCGCCCCATCGATCCTATGTCCGCTTCAAGTAGGGCAGCTTCCAAGGGCCTCGATAGTCCGTGCCGATCATACGATCTGCCGCCGGATCGTCCAAGACCCTTTCTTGCGCCCCATCCCAGTTGATCTTGCGTCCGGTGCGAAGAGCGATGTTTCCGAGATGCGCAACTGTGGAGACATGATGCCCCACCTCAAGATTCAAGACCGGGGGCTTCCGGGTCTTCATGCACTCCAGAAAATTCCGCACATGGGCCGGTCGCGGGTCCCCACTCCCTGGCTTTCTTTCGGACTCAATGTTCGCCTTCTTTGGCTCCGTGATGACCTGATAGCCGCCATCGTTCAGGATGATGGTGCCTTCAGTGCCGCTCCACTGGACTCCCCACGAACGTCCGTGGAGTCCGTTGTTCATCCCGGCTTTGTGCTCCCAAATCAGGGTGAAATCCGGGAACTCATAAACTGCGACTTGGGAGTCAGGAGTTTCTGAATTGTCATCGAAAACAAACTTTCCACCCGTAGAGAAGACACTCTTGGGAGCCTGCTGCCCCATGCCCATCAGCATCATGTTGATCAGGTGGACACCCCAATCCGTCATCAATCCGCCAGCATAATCCCAGAACCAGCGGAAGTTGAAATGGAATCGGTTTGGATTGAATGGAACTTTCGGTGCCGGGCCGAGCCACATGTCGTAGTCCACGCCTTCGGGAGGCGGGCAATCGGCCGGTTTCCCGATGGAGGGGAGCCAATCCAGATAGGCCCAACCACGCACGATACTTACTTTGCCAAGCTTGCCACTCTTCACAATTTCGGCCGCCTCAATAATGTGGTTGCAACTCCTCCACTGTGACCCCATCTGAACGATGCGGTTGTGCTTCCTTGCAGCCTCGACCATGGCCCGTCCTTCGTCAATCGTTCTGGCAAGGGGCTTCTCTACGTAAACATCTTTCCCTGCCTGGCAGGCCAGAACTGCGGGCATCGCGTGCCAGTGGTCCGGGGTGGCCACGAGAACAGCATCGATATCCTTTCGTTCGAGAATGCGGCGGAAATCCTTCACCATCTCCGGCTTGGCCCGCTTGTTCTGCTCACAAATCGAAGCGGCCTTCAGCATCTTGGAGTCATCCACATCACAGACAACGGGGCACTCGACCTCCGGATTCAGAAAAAAGCATGTGAGGTCCCCCTGCCCCATCCCGCCACATCCGATCAGGCCAATGCGAACCTTGTCGTTGGCCCCGACTTCCGCAGCGCGCCCGGTGCGAATGAGCGGCGCCGCTCCTGCGACCAGACCGAGGGCGGCGAGGGATGTTGAGTTGACGAACTGACGGCGGGATAATACTGATTTTTTTGTCGTGTCGGCATTCATACTTGTTACAACAATTTTGCTTGTCGCGCCAAATTTCGCAGAGTCATGCTTGCGGGTCAACTCCGCGATGCAACCGCGAATCCAGGCAACGTCGCCCTGTGAGAAAACAAAACAGCCGCCCACAAGCGGTTGCCTGCGGGCGGCTGCATGGAAAAGTCCGATCAGAGGCTGTCGCCAAAATCAGCCCGGAACTTGGCAACGAGTTTCTCGGGCCACGGGGTCGTGGGCTCAAGTTTGCCACCAAAGAAGCGCAGCACGGGCGGTTCCTCGTAGAACTTCAGGCCACCCACCAGTTCCCGGTTTTGGTAGAGCCAGTTAAGGCGGTCCGTGGCATACTTGACTTGGGAAAGTGTAAACACACGCCGAGGCATGGCCAGGCGGAGCAACTCCACGTCGGCCAGAACGTCATTTCCATTCGCATCACGCACGCTGGAGATCGTCCCCCGCTCCATACCACGGACACCCGAAACGATGAAGAACGCGGCGGCCAGCGCGCCCGCTGGATATTCACTCTGCGGCACGTGCGAAAGGAACGCGCCAGCATCGATGTGCACACCGAGACCGCCCGCAGGCGTCACCACCGGAATACCCAACCTGTCCAGATCGTTCACCATGTAGCGGATGAAGCCAGGGGATTGGGAGATGACCGTGTCATCCAGAGTCTCGATGAGACCGACAGCCATTGCTTCAACCTCACGGATCGACATGCCGCCGTAGGTATAAAAACCTTCGTAGAGAGGCACCAGATCCTTCATCCGGTTGTGGAGCGCGATATTGTTCGTGCAGATGCCGCCACCGCGTGTTGAACTGACCTTCCGGCTTGAGAAATAGGTGACATCCACAAGGCCCAACATCTCGTGGAGGATCTCCTTGATCGACTTGTTCTTGAACTCCTCCTCACGCTGCTTGATCATGTAGGCGTTCTCGCCGATCAAACTGGCATCAAGGACGATCATGATCCCATGCTCCTGTGCCACCTTCCGGACTTCGCGCATGTTGGCAATGGAGAACGGTTGACCGCCAATCAGATTGGTGGAAGCCTCAAGACGGACATACGCCACTCTGGAGGCACCATACTTTGAAATCGTGTCTTTCAGTTTGCCGATATCCAGATTCCCCTTGAATGGATGGGAACTTTTAACCTTCAGCGCCTCGTCGGTATAAATCTCCAAAATGGAGCCCCCGTTTATCTCAATGTGCGCCTTGGTGGTGGTGAAGTGGTAGTTCATGGGAACCACATCGCCCTGCTTGATGAAGACCTTGGAGATGATGTTCTCAGCGGCACGGCCTTGGTGGACCGGTAGGAAGTATTTGCAGTTGAAAACCTCCTGAATCGCCTCCTCCAGCCGCATGTAACTCTGGGACCCGGCATAGGCGTCATCCGCCCTCATCATGCTGGCCAGCTGGTTGTCGCTCATCGCGTTGGTGCCGCTGTCGGTCAACATGTCGAGATAAACGGACTTGGTGGTTAGCAAAAAAGTGTTGAAGCCACCCTCCACCGCCGCCTTAAGACGCTCTTCAATGGGGATGAGGTTCAGCTTTTGTACGATCCTGACTTTGTGCAATTCCAGGGGGATTTCCTCACCGCTGAAAAACTTAACATTATAGCTTTGGTTGTTTTCCATAATCTATTATGAAGGGGGTGTTTATGTTTTGTTATTTTGGCATGATCCATCACCACGCGCACCCTCCTCTGTCGATGGCCGCACGGGACGAATTCCGCTTTAGTGCGATCCTAGAATTTCCAACGCCGCGCCAGCAAGTACAATTTTTCAAGGATGAAAAAAGTTCGTTTGTCGGGGGCGCTTGGTCGTGATTTTCATAATCCCTGCTTGATTTAAGCTGCCGTCGTTATAAGCATTGGCCCGATGACATGCTCACCAGAGTTGCTTTCGGGATTGCGGAGCGCAGTTTCACCCGGGGATGTTCTCCTGGAACCGGAAGATTTGATCCCGTATTCTTTTGACGGCACCGCAGCCCTCCAACAAATGCCGTTGGCGGTCGTTTTTGCACGGACCGCCAGTCAAGTGGCCCAAATCCTCCTTCTGGCCGGCCGGACCAAAACACCGGTTGTAACACGTGGGTCAGGGACGGGTTTGAGTGGTGGCAGTCTCCCCTCTCCGGGGGCCCTCGTGCTTTGCCTGGCGAAAATGGACAAGGTTCTGGAGGTGGACCGGGCCAATTTGACCCTTCTGGCTGAGGCGGGCGCCACAACTCTCCAAATTGCTGATGCTGCTGCAGCGGCGGGTCTCTTCTATCCGCCTGACCCCGGTTCGATGAAGATATCCACGATCGGTGGAAATGTGTCTGAAAATTCAGGAGGGCTGCGGGGCCTCAAATATGGCATCACACGGAGCTACGTGATGGGCCTTGAGGTCGTCCTGCCGGATGGGGAAATACTCTGGACGGGGAACAAGTGTGTGAAGGATGTTGCTGGATATTCCCTGCGCGACCTGTTCATAGGATCCGAAGGCACCCTGGGGGTTATAACCAAAGTCCTGCTCAAGTTAATCCCACCGCCGGCCGCAAAAAAGACCATGGTCGCCACATACGCGCAGATGGATCAGGCGGCACAAACCGTTTCGGACATCATCGCTGCGAAGATCATCCCCTGCACCCTTGAGTTTCTGGACCGCACCACGATTCGCTGCGTTGAGGATTTCGCGAAGGTCGGACTGCCGGACTGTGAGGCACTGCTTCTGATGGAAACGGACGGGCACCCTGCCCAGGTGGCTGAGGAGGCGCTTGAGATGGAGCAGATCGCCCGCAGGAACGGGGCACTGGATGTGCGTGTCGCCCGGGATGATGCGGAGGCGAACCGTCTGGCAACCGCCAGACGGAGTGCATTCTCCGCTTTGGCACGGGTTGCCCCGACCACGATCCTTGAGGATGCGACAGTCCCACGCTCTGAACTGGCCCACATGATCCGGTTTGTGAACTCTGTCGCCACGAAGCACAACCTCCGCATTGGCACATTCGGCCACATGGGGGATGGGAACCTCCACCCCACCTTCCTGACGGACGAGCGGAACACAGCGGAGATGCACCGTATTGAAGAAGCATTCCGGGAGATCTTCACTGAGGCGATCCGACTGGGAGGAACCATCACTGGCGAGCACGGAATCGGAGTTTCGAAAAAGTCCTTCCTCCCAAAATTTGCTGGAAATGCCCAGATGCGCGTGATGCGGGAGTTGCGCCGGGCGTTGGATCCACAGGGAATTCTGAATCCGGGCAAAATGTTCGACTAGCCCCAGGCGGAAACTTTTACCTTTTGAGACATGGACAGTTTCACCCCATCAACTTCCAGGCACCACAGCGACGCGTCTTCACCACCCGAGGATTCCCGTGCACACCAACCGCCCGGACGTGTCTCCTTCCTCAAAAATCTGGATTACTCTGTTGTCCAGCAGTGCATGCACTGTGGCCTTTGCCTTGCAACATGCCCCACCTACACGGCAACCAAAGTCGAGCGCCACAGCCCGAGGGGGCGGATTTCGCTGATGAGATCCATCGCGGATGACCGATTGAAGGTGAGCCGGACATTCGGCGAGGAGATGTATTTTTGCCTCGGATGCCTTGCGTGCGTAACCGCCTGCCCTGCAGGCGTCAACTACGCTGAACTATTTGAGCACGCCCGCGCGGAAGTGGAAGCCTCCGGAGTGCTCGCAAATCCCAGCCGCAACTTGATCCGTTATTTTGCGATCCGTTGGCTGTTCATGGACCACTCCCGGCTCCAGTTGTTGGGGGCCGGGCTGAGGCTGTATCAGCAACTTGGCTTTCAGACCCTGGTTCGCTGGAGCGGGGTTCTCCGCCTTTTTCCGAAGCGCCTTCAGGAGCTGGAGTCAATCACCCCCGACATTCAACCCGATTTCAGCGATGACCTCATCGCCCCGGTTTTGCCTGCCCGTGGGGTTCGGCGCTTCCGCGTCGCGATGCTCACCGGTTGCGCCCAGGATCTCATCTTTTCAAACATCAATTTGGATACCGTCGAAGTGCTCACCCGCAACGGGTGCGATGTGATCACTCCACCCTCCCAACACTGTTGCGGATCGCTTCATGCACACAATGGGGAGTGGGATCTTGCCGCGAAACTGGCCCGCAAACAGATTGACCAGTTTCCCCCGGAGAATTTTGATGCGATCATTACCAACGCAGGCGGTTGCGGTTCACATCTGAAGCACTATTCCAAGTTTTTAGGAAATGACCCGGCCTATAGGGATCGTGCCCGGCTTTGGGACCAAAAAGTGAAGGATATCCACGAGTGGCTTGTCCAAATTGGAATCGAACCGCCTACACGGGAAAAGTCAAATAGCGGAGAATCTCCCCGGGTGGTGACCTACCACGAATCCTGCCACCTTGCTCATGGCCAAAAGATAACAAGCCAGCCCCGGAAAATTTTGCAGATGATTCCCGGGCTTAAAATCGTTGATCTGCCGGAGAGCAGTTGGTGCTGCGGGAGCGCCGGAGTTTACAACATTGTTCAACCTGAGATGGCCGGGCAGCTACTGGATCGAAAACTCTCCCATATCCGCTCCACCGGCGCCGACACTGTTGCGACCGGCAACCCGGGATGTCTGCTGCAGTTGGTGAACGGGGCCAGACAGCAAGGATGGAGTCTTAGAGTCGTGCACCCGGTGACACTCCTGGCGGAGGCTTATCGCAGATGACAGCCTTTGATTCCCTCCGGGACAAAAACGGTCTTTAAAACGACACCAAAATGGGCTTGCCACAACTTCCCGGGACCTTCATATTGCACCCAACGAAAGGCAATATTTTATGGCTGATGTAGCAAACAAATACGAAGAAAACGTTCCGGGCAAGTATTACGTCGACAACCAGTGCATCGACTGCGATTTGTGCCGTGAAACCGCTCCCAACAATTTCAAACGCAACGAAGATGGTGGTTACACCTACGTCTTCAACCAACCGACTGGTGACGAGGAAGCGCGTTGCAAGGAAGCTCAGGAAGGTTGCCCGGTCGAAGCGATCGGCAACGACGGCGAGTAAGTTTCCCCTGCCAGTTTTTTTCGAAAGCCCGGCGCCGTAAAGCGTTCGGGCTTTTTTAATGCGCCAGTTTATCCAGCCGTGTCTGCCCCTTGGAGAGCCCGTCGGAGCAGGTCCATGGCTTGCTGGGATGTGACCTGCTTGAAGGTCTCCCGGTCAAACGGGTTCAGGTAACGTCGGACTAATGTCGGGAATGGCCCTGCAACCCCTACAAACACGGTTCCGACCGGTTTTTCCGGGCTCCCGCCACCTGGACCTGCGATGCCAGTAATTCCAATTCCGTAGGTGGATCCGGCCTTGACCCGGGCGCCCTCGGCCATCTCCCGTGCCACTTCCTCACTTACGGCGCCGAAGCGGTCCAACGATTCGGACTTTACCCCAAGACATAGCTGTTTCGCCTCATTGCTGTAGGTGACCCAACCGGCAGGAAGCACTTGTGAGGCTCCCGGCACGTTGGTGATGCGGTTGGCCAGGCATCCACCTGTGCAGGACTCCGCGAGCCCAAGGGTCTCCTTGCGGGCAGTCAGGACCCGAACGATTGTCTCTTCAATTTCTTCCTCTCCCTCACCATAGATGTGGGTCCCAATGCAGGACCTGACAATCTTGTCGGCCTCGGCCACAACCGTCCCGGCTTCACTCCCCCTCGCGGCCAATCGCACATCCACTTGGCCGATTCTGGCACAATAGCCCAACTCGAGACCGGCATCGACGCAACGTTTCAATCCCGGGGCTACAGCCTGCTCCAACTGGGACTCGCCAATCCCGGTTGCCCGTAGTGTGCGACAGACGAAAGGCTCGTCAACCGGCATCACCCGGTTCAGCAACGGGATAAGCGACTCCCTGAACATGGGGCGTAATTCCCGGGGGGGGCCGGGAAGCATCACAAGCCATGACTTCGCTCCGCCAGGGCGGAACGGATTTGGATCCACTTCGATTGCGAGTCCCGGGGCTGTCCCGCAGGAGTTCGGCAGCACTATGGCCCCCTCAGGCACCATTGCCTGAACTTGCGCATGAGGTGGCTCGGCGCGCTGCCGTGCCGCAAAATAGTGGTGTATCCGGGCGAAGGTCTCGAGATCTTCACGAAGTGGCCGCCCCAGCATGGCTGCGATGAACTCCCGGGTCACGTCATCTGATGTTGGTCCCAGTCCACCAGTGGTGATGACAAGGTCTGCCCGACTCAGGGACTCGCGAACTGAATGCCGGATGGCTTCCGCTGTGTCAGGCACAGCCACCTGACGGCTGACCACCCTGCCTGCATCAGCCAGCTGCCTGCAGATCCATTGCTGGTGTGTGTTGAGAGTGCGCCCCAACATTAGCTCAGTTCCGGTATTCACCAATTCGACGATCATGGTTGGCACTTTAGCACCACCGGACTTCCATCCCAACATGAAACGTTGAGCCGCCCAAGGTGGACCAGAACCGCGCCACCCCCAGGCCGACAGGACCATGATTCACCGTCTCTTTGGCGGGCTTGTCCCTCTGGATTGTGATGGTCTGCGTATCTCAGCATCGAAGGCTCCCGCAAGGAATCCACAGTCCGGGTCGGGAAGACAGAGCCAGATGTTTCCCGGCATCCGTCCTCCAGCCGGTTGGCCAAAGCTGATCTTGAGCGCATAGCCGTTGTGGTATCGCTCTGTCGCCGGTTTTCCCTTCTCAGCCTGCCAGCGAACTGCGATGGATGGAGCCGCGGGCCGATCCGATGAAATGACAACGGTCTTTCCGGCCAGATCCTCCCCCCTGAAAGCATGGAGGACCAAAACCAAAGCCAGATCCGGAATGGGGCTTTGACCCTGCCGGAAGGTCAGCACTCCCCCCTGCAACACCACCTTCTCGGGAGTGAAAGGAATCCGATGAAGATTGCCGGATACTGGCTGCTCAAGAGTAATCGCATTTGTTACATCCAAACTCCAAGGAAAGCCATTTGTCGCAGGTGCCGACACCGACGATTCTGTGGGTTTGGTCTGAGACAACCACCTCTCTGACCAGCGAATCAGAGGAATCCCCAGTATGCACGCCGCTGAGATTGCCAGAGCCCATAACAGAATCCGCCATTTACGGAATCCAGAGGGGTGCTTGGGTCCTGAATGCCCCGGTAGCGGGTTGGACAGGAGCGGATTCAGCCGTGCGCGATCCGGGATGGGTGTGGCTCGAAGAATGAGGTTCGAAGGTCCTGACGGTGCGGTTGGCACTTCCATCTTTTGGAAGCACGTGGGACATTCCATTTGCCTGCCGCTGTCGGCCGCTGTTGCGGAGACATGCTGCCCGCAAACAGGACACGCAAACTTGAACTCGATCATCGGTCGCGAGATCAACATCCCACAGCCAGCCTGATCCAACAACTTTTTTTCACAGTGACAACGCCCCGGTTTCCAAGCACATTTTGCCTCCTATCAAGCGAATGAAAGAACGCGAACCAGTATCCCGAAGCGGCCGGTTTGAACAGGGCCCGGCGGCGGACGTGGCAAAATTCACGGAATCTATAAGTTTTGACTGGCGTTTGTGGCGTCAGGACATCCGTGGTTCAGTGGCACATGCCCGCATGTTGCGGAAGATCGGTGTGCTCACTGCCGCGGAACTATCCTCTATTGAGGCCGGCCTGAAAGAAATCGGGGGCGAGATCGAAAAGGGCGACTTCCAATGGAAGTTGGAACTGGAGGATGTTCATATGAACATCGAGGCGGAACTGACGCGCCGCGCTCCTGCCGGGGCCAAGCTCCATACAGGCCGTTCGCGTAACGATCAGGTGGCTCTTGATCTCCGCCTTTGGCTTCGTGATGAGGCTGGATGCCTGCTGGAGGAGATCCGCCAGCTCCAGGGGGCGATGATACGCCTCGGGGAGAGGCACTCCTCCGTGCTGATACCCGGCTACACCCATCTGCAACGGGCCCAACCGGTTCATTTCGCCCACCACCTTCTGGCGTATGTTGAGATGCTGGATCGGGACTTTGCCCGCGTTACACAGGCCTTGGACCGAAACAATGTCTGTCCCCTGGGAAATGGTGCGTTGGCAGGCTCCACCCTGCCCCTGGATCGCAACTTTGTTGCCGCGGAACTGGGTTTTGTGGATTCCAGGGGGCGCCCCCGAGTGACACAGAACTCGATGGATGGCGTGAGTGACCGCGATTTCGCCATAGAGTTTTGTGCCGCCGCCGCCCTGCTGGCAGTTCATCTCTCCCGGCTTGCAGAGGATCTGGTGCTCTGGGCGGGCACTGAATTTGATTTCATCCGGATCGCGGACGCCTATACCACCGGCTCAAGCCTCATGCCCCAGAAGAAGAACCCGGATATTGCGGAATTGACCCGTGGCAAGAGCGGGCGTGTGATCGGGAATCTGATGGCGCTGCTTACCTTGCTGAAGGGGTTGCCGATGACCTACAACCGGGATCTTCAGGAGGACAAAGAGCGGTTGTTCGATTCGATGGATACAGTCCGTGCCACGACGCGCATTTGCGCGGCGATGCTCGACAACACATCCGTCAAGGAACAGAACTGTGCCAAAGCAGCAAGCGACCCTGCACTTCTGGCAACCGATCTCGCCGACTATCTGGTTAGGAAGGGGCAGCCGTTCCGGCAGGCTCACCATGCCGTAGGGGCACTCGTGGCAATGGCTGAGAAGGGATCCAAGCCTTTGAATCAACTCACTCTTGCCGAGCTCCAATCCGTCACCCCCTTGTTTGCGGCTGATGTGTTGCAAACCTTCGATCTAGCCAAGGCCATGGATAGGCGAAACCTGACGGGAGCACCGGGCTCACGGGAGGTTCCCAGACAGCTTGCACGCTGGAGGAAGATTTTGTTCCCCGCTCCAAAGACTTCCACCAGAGCTAAAAAGTAGGGATTCATGGCAGTCCAAAACCCGTTGTTAACGAGCCATCTTGCTGCGGTTTCCCGCTCCTTCTACCTCACGTTGAAGGTGCTTCCCTGGCGTGTAAGGCCGCAGATCGGCCTTGCCTATCTTCTCGCACGCACGACCGACACGATAGCCGACACCGATCTGGTGCCTGCGAGTCAAAGGCTTGAGGCGCTTCAGCGCCTTCGGGAACGGATCATGGGGACTCGCACCTCCCCGGTTCGGTTCCCTGAACTTGCGGGAAAACAGAGTTCTCCTGCAGAGCGGGTGCTTCTTGAAAAGTGTGAGGCAGGGGTCTCACTGCTTGAAACGTTGACGCCGACAGATCAGCAACTGGTCAGGTCTGTGCTCGAGGTCATTACCAGCGGACAGGAGTTGGATCTGAGACGGTTTGAATCTGCCTCATCCTCCTCGATCACAGGTCTAAAGACTCCCGCAGATCTGGATGATTACACCTACCGGGTTGCGGGATGCGTCGGGGAATTCTGGACGCAGATCTGTCGCAGACACCTGTTTCCCAAGGCGAAACTGGATGAGTCTCTGCTGCTGCGGAATGGGGTCCGATTCGGCAAAGGATTGCAATTGGTCAACATCCTCCGCGATCTCCCTGCGGATCTGCGGACGGGGCGCTGTTATATCCCCACCGATGAATTGCTGGCCCGTCAACTGAGGCCGGAGGACCTTCTGGATCCGAAGAACGAAACCCGCTTCCGTCCCCTCTTCGATTCATACCTGGCGGTCGCCCGGGGGCATCTTGAGGCTGGCTGGAATTATACAAACAGTCTGCCGTTCGGCTGTATAAGGCTCCGGCTCGCCTGTTCCTGGCCTGTGCTTCTCGGAATGGAGACTTTGCGCCTGCTTGCCAGAACGCCGGTCCTGAGGCCCGATTGCCGCGTCAAGGTGCCAAGAACCACACTGCGGAACGTGATGATCCGGACGGTGCTGTTCTATCCGTTTCCCGGAATGTGGAAGGGGCTGGCGCCCAAGGCCTAATTCGCCCGGAATCCCAGCCGGTTACGGGTTTCGTTTGGCCGGCCAGCGTGGAGCAGGCACCCAAAAATCGTTCCACCCCAGCCCCAGTTCTTTAATCATCTGAAGGCTGAAATCCAACTTTCCGATCTCACGATCTCCATTATTGGTCCCCATGGTGAACTTGCAACCGGCCGCCTTCGCCAATTTAAGAAACGCCAGGTTCGGCAACTTCAACCGGTTATTGATCTCGATGGCTATGCCGCGCGCCGCCGCTGCATCCACAACCCGTTTCATCCGTTCGGCAGTCCACAGGCGATCATAGTCGCTGGCAATCTGTGCCGGGAGGAACGTCGGATTTACATAAACGTTGATCGGTTCCTGCGAGAGGATTTTCACAGTGCGATCCACAAGCATGCTCATGAAGGCTTCCGGATCCGTGATGGGGGGCACTTCGTTCGTGATCCACAACCGCATCCGTCGCCCTGTGTCATCGACAATCGTCATTGCGTCCGTGAACACATAATCAAACTGGCGGGTGGCCTCACGCGAAAACATGTTTACCCACTCCCGCCCCTCCGCCTGCATCGCCACGAAAGCCGGTTGGCCCTGCATCTGCCGCAGGTAGTCCTTAATTCCGGCATCGTTTGTTACGGAAAAATTCAATCCACAGTTCACGGCGATGCCATAAAAGATCCCCGTGGACCGGGATGAGGCCAGGGCCTCTTCAACCGTCAGTCCGCCCTTCAGGTGGACGTGATAGTTCAAAACCGGAAAATTTGCGGCACCCAGCCGTTGCAACTCCTTCTCGTACTCTGTAAACGCAGGGCCTGCGGGGAGCATCTCGGCTCCCGCATCGGGCAGACGCTTCACCCGCAGATTCCGGTAGCTTACCTTGCTCGTGGGATCATGGGCCTGCAGGGCAAAGGTCCCTTCGTCGAGTGCTTTCCGGGTCACAGCCTTCATGTCCGCAGGCTCAACCCAGTCCACTAAAAGTGTTCCGTTCAGCCAGGTGCGCACCCTCTTCCCCTCCACACGGATGGCGAGCTTGAACCACTGGCCGTCCGGAACCAGGGACTTGTAAATGTTGCGCACTCCATAAAGACTGCCGGTCAGTTTGTTCTCCCGATAGCCGTTGTGCTCAGCCGGTTCATTCAGCACCTGAATCTCGTAACCGGTGGCGGGAAAGCCCTTCGATTGGAAAACTGTATGAACATAAACTCCGGAGTTCGCCCCGCTGAACGTCATGGCCTCGCACTCGAACTCAAAGTTACGAAATGGCTTCCCGTCCCCCTCATAGAACAGATGAGCCCGCGCCCCCTGACAAACGATTGCCCCGTCCTCGACCCGGAAGGACTCAGGTTTCTCGGCAGCCTTCCATCCTTCCAAACTCCTGCCGTCGAACAGTTGCGCCCACTCCTGCCCATGGCTTGAATTCAACATCAGCAATCCAAACGAGGCCGCAACAACGGCTCGCAGGCACCCGGTCCATGAATTGGAAATCATGCCCAAGGATGATAGCGGCATGGACCAAGGCATCCAGCTAAATTGATCGGGCCAACAGGATCGTATTCAACGGGTTACTTTAGACCCGGGGAGGGGGGCCGGGTTGGACTTCCACTGAACCTTGCCAAGGCGGGGCGGCTGGTTCACAGTAGAGCCAATGAACAAACGGTTTTATCTCACGACTGCGATTGACTATGTGAATGGCCAACCCCATCTGGGCCATGCCTACGAGAAGGTCATTGCCGACGTGATCGCCCGCTTCCAGCGAAGTGCTGGCAGCGAGGTCTATTTTCTCACGGGGCTGGATGAACATGGCCAGAAGGTGCAGCAGGCAGCAGTGACGGAGGGTAGCACCCCCCAGGCTTACTGCGATGTTCTGGCGGCCTCGTGGCAGGCCTTTGCACGGAAGCTCGAACTGACCAACGACGAATTTGTCCGGACCACCCAGAGTCGGCACAAGGCTGTGGTCCAAGCCGCCCTTTCACGCCTCCACGCCGAAGGCCATTTCTACAAGGAAAAATACGAGGGCTTCTACTCAGCCAAAGAGGAGACGTTCCTGACCGAAAAGGACCGCCTTCCGGATGGCTCATTCCCTGCCTCGTTCGGTGAGGTGATCCGGTTGCAGGAGCAGAACTATTATTTTCGCCTCAAGGACCATCAGCAATGGCTGATCGACCATATCGAGTCGAATCCCGGTTTTGTCGCACCCGAACACCGCAGGAATGAGGTTCTGGGCTTTCTGAAGAACAACGTCCTGGAAGATCTTTGCATCAGCCGCCCCGCCTCCCGCTTGAATTGGGGCATTCCCCTGCCCTTCGATCCTGACTACGTCACCTACGTCTGGTTTGATGCCCTGACGAACTACATCAGCATTCCCGCATCCCAGCAGGATCCCGGAGTGCCAGCCTATCTCACTGAAGGAAGCCAGCCGGGAGCAGGGCTCCCCCTCTGGCCCGCTGATCTTCACATCATCGGCAAGGATATTTTGAAGTTTCACTCCGTCTATTGGCCAATCATGCTCAAGGCCATGGGAGCAGCCCTCCCGAAACAGATTCTGGTTCACGGATGGTGGCAAAAGGACGGCCAGAAGATGAGCAAGACCACCGGGAATGTCGTTGATCCCATGGTCCTCGTGGACGAGTGGGGTGTTGACGCCTTCCGCTTTTATGTTCTGCGCGAATTGGACATCGGTGGGGACGGGAATTGGACGGATGCCGGGTTCAAAGCCCGCTACTCAGCCGAACTCGCGAACGGACTGGGCAATCTTGTGAACCGATCCCTTTCGATGCTGAAGCGCTATCGTCAGGGAATCGTCCCGGCACAATCCGACGAACTCCGACCGGATGCAGAAAAGGTTGTGGCCGAGACCCTCGAATTGCTCAAGGGCAACCGCCTCCAACCCGCCCTGCTGAGCATCTGGTCCCTCATCACACGCGCCAACCAATACGTGGATCAAACCGCACCGTTCAAATTGGCGAAGGACCCCGCCCAGGCTGCCCGCCTTGATGAAGTCCTCTACAATCTGGCCGAAACCTGCAGGGTGCTCGCGATCCTGCTCTGGCCCTTTTTGCCGGGGACCACATGCCGGATCTACGAGCAACTCGGGTTGAGCGGGACCCCGGATTCACGGACTGCTGTTGCCTGGGGTGGGTTGATTCCGGGACATGCCATCGGAACCCCTGCGCCCTTGTTCCCACGAAAGGACCCTTGATAGCCGGATGGGGCACGATCTCAAGTGACACCCCGTGCTCCCCACGGAGAGCCTATTGCCATCAGCGGATTCACTGCAGGTCCGGATGGATCGTTGCGTTGGTATGGCTTGTGGCCCTTTTCACGGCGACCACATTCCCGAGCCTTGCCGATTCAAGACGGCTCGATCTGCCCCCCAGGGGACCCGACGCCGAGAATGCGACCCCACTGGCTTCCCGTCTCGCCACACTGTCGCTGGTCGATAGGGAAACAGCCCTTGTCCGGCAAATTCTGTCAGGAAATGTTCATGATTCCACCAGAACCCTGAGCACGGTCCTGGTTCGTTCTGTTTCAACCGGTATAACGAACGAACTGCAGTTCGACGTGGCCTCGGACTACCTCTCGGTGGGCTCCACGAAGGATCCCCTGCTGATCCCCCTCTCACCACAATCAGCACAGCAGGTGGCGGATGCTCTTCGTTGTGTGCTCCCGACGCGGCGGATGGTTGATCTGATTCACGCTGCCGCCTCACTCAAATTGGCGCCGATGCCCATCCCGCCATCGCCGCAAATGACGACTCTTGCCGCCTTCACAAATCACAATGGTCTGGTAAGGCAGCAGGTGGCGAACGCAACAGGTTCCTCCGCGCCGGATCCAAAACTCGTTGCCGGGCACAAGAAGGATGTGGTCATCACCCCCCGCCTGCAACTTTCCCCGGGAAAGGTGGCAATCTACGGATGGCACCAGACGAATGGCGTCGCGATCCAACCCCTATACCTCGGCCACACGGATCGATGGGTGGATTACAGTCAATGTATCCGCCTCGTTTCCCGCACGGTTCGCCTGAATGGACATGATCGTGACATCGCTGAAGTGCTGACCAACAGCACCCTCTGCGGCATGCTGAGCGACGAGGGCCCTTTCATCGAGATCCGCTATCCCACAAATGTCCCCGCTCAACCTTCCCAAATGGGTCAGGATGGCGGGAAAAAGCAGGTGGTGACGACAACAAGCCTCCCGGGTGGGTTGGTTTGGAAAGCCGATGCGCAGTGGAAGGAGCAGGTGGCCGACATCGAGCTTCCCGACGGGGTCAATGTTCACGTGAGCGTTCCCCTGACACCAGGCACCCCCCCCGGGCAGCCACTCGAATTGATTGTTTTCAGCCTCCCCAACGGCAACACCATTGAGCAGACCCTCGGCAGGAAACGCCCCGTATCCCCCCCGGCGCAAACCAATGCCCCGGGTGGGCAGGATCCCTACGATTGGCACTACGACATTCAACATATCGCGGCGCAAACCCGGTTTCTGCGGGCCAATCTTCCGGGTCGGACGATCGCATTAGCCTGTGTCGGAAACAGCCTGCACAGCTGGCCCGCATGGAGGAAGAAATATGGGGATGCACGCACACTCTCCGTG
The DNA here is from genome assembly GCA_903913865.1 of uncultured Verrucomicrobia subdivision 3 bacterium. Lineage (GTDB taxonomy): Bacteria > Verrucomicrobiota > Verrucomicrobiia > Limisphaerales > UBA8199 > UBA693. Next base: position 8,565 of record CAIWMU010000096.1, on the reverse strand, counting down.
CTTGAGCAGGTCAAAGGCATGTTCACTCACCGACCGCTTCAACTGACACTGTCCAGCCATAGCGGCGGAGGGAGTTTCATTTTTGGATGTATGAATGCGCTGACTGAAATCCCGGCGGATTGGGTGCGCCTTGTCTTTCTGGATAGCAACTACGGGTATGATCCCGCGCTGGGACACACGGACAAGCTCCGCCACTGGCTCGAGGGAGGCAGCGGACGCTTTTTGTGCGTAATCGCCTACAACGATGCAGTCGCGCTATTGAATGGGAAAAGCTTTGTGTCGGCCTCCGGAGGCACCTGGGGCCGGAGTCTGGCCATGCGGAGTGACCTCGGGAAAAGCTGGGAGTTCAAGACTACCACGGATCCCGATTTCCAACGATCTTCAGCCCTGAACAACCGTGTCGAATTCATCCTGAAGGAGAATCCCGGGCGTGAGATTTTCCACACAGTTCAGGTTGAGAAAAACGGCTTTATCCACGGTTTTCTTTCCGGGACAACCAACGGGAATCGTGGTTACGTTTATTTCGGGCCCCGTGCATACTCCTCGTTTATCGGAGATTAGCAGAAAGGTGCTTTCCGGCGATCCAGCAGGTTCAGCAGCAACCTCAAATCCGGCGAAGCTCAGGCTCCTTCAAGCTTCATATCGGCGATGAGGTCGGAAGCGATTTTCTCAAGCGTTTGGCGGATCGCAGCTATATCCGAACCCGGGGGAATGCGAATGCCTGCACGGGCTGTGAACATGGTCTCCCCTGACATTGCCGCGCTTGCACATTCGGTCTCCAAACCTTCAACGTTCACCCCGTAATCGGCGAGGGCCGATGTGATCTGCCGAACGATTCCCGGCCGATCCTGGGCAACGATTTCGAGCACATAATGCTGCCCATCGACAGCCTCCTGGCGGGAACCATCCGAATGGGCCACCACCGTAATTCCTTTGGCGGCGAGCAATCCCAGATCCTTCAGAAGGGCCGTTTCCCGCTCTTTCGGAATTTCCACACGCAAAATCCCGGCAAAGTGACCACCCAGTCGTGACATGCTACTTTCCAGCCAGTTGCCCCCGTGTTCTGCAACCACGTCTGCAACCTGCTCAACCAGACCGGGACGGTCCTGACCAATCATCGTCATCACCAATGTGTTTTGCATCCCTACCTCCTACGCCGACCCAATCCCCAAAGCAAGCCCAGACCGCCACTGTTCATGGGAGAAATGGGAACGATTCACGATTCGCCTCCCCCGGGACCCCGGGGTAACGGCTCCACAACGGTTTGGCGCAACAGGTCCGTCCTACGGAACCACGCTTGTCCGATAGAATCTGACTGGTTGAACGGGCGTGGTCGGGTCACTCCAACTGAATGGAAGCGCGGGTGGATTTGTGGTCCAAAGCGTCTCCCAGTCGAGAAGGTTCACCGATCCCTCGATCGAGTAAACGGCCCCAGCATCACCATAAATCAGGAATCGGGGCGACCCCGTTCCAGAGCCTTGCGACACGATCAGGGGCGGATTGTTTTGAATCGTTGTGGTGAACAGTTTGTGGGCACGGACATTGCCATGGTCGGTCGCCTCAACAATATAACTGAATGTCCCACCGGTCGTAAAAACTCCGGTTACGGTTCCATCGGCCAGAAGGGAAAGTCCCGGCGGCAACCCTCCCCAAACCACGGACCAGCTGTATGGCGCCGTTCCACCTTGCGCAGCGAGGGTTTGGGAATACGCCCGGCCAACCGTGCTGTCTGGCAGCGCATCCGTGATAATCGTGAAGGTCGGAAGGTCAATCGCGATCGATAGTGTTTTTGTAACGCTCCGCGAGGAGGCATCCATCGCCACGGCCGTGAACGAATAGATTCCGGTCAGCGTGGGGATTCCTGTAATGTCACCCACGCTGCTGAGGGAAAGTCCCGGCGGGAGCAACCCGGTGTCGATGGACCAGGAATAGGGCGCCACACCACCCAGGGCCGTCAACGCCTGGCTGTAAGGCAGCCCTTGTTGACCACTCACCATGGGACTTGGGCTCGTGATCGCCAGGGGAATCGCCGGAATGGACAAAGTAAATGGCGCGGAGGCCGAAAGACTGGCGTAATCCACAGCCCGGATGGAGAAGGTCCATGTTCCAGAAGTCGTTGGGGCTCCACTCAGGATGCCAGCTCCGTTCAGGCTCAATCCAGGCGGCAGGGTTCCTGAACTCACTTCCCATTGATAAGGGCCGGTCCCGCCAACAATTGCCAGACTCAGCAGATAGGTGGAGCCAAGTCCCCCGTCCGGCAGGGAGCCGGGGGTGGTGATTCGAGGGGCAGTGGTGCCAACAATCAAGGAGAACAATCTCCGGTCGATGGTTCCCCCGCTGTCAGACACTTCAACCCCAAAGCTGTTGGTTCCAACGAATGCAGGGATGCCGCTCAAAACACCGTCAGCCGAGAGGGTCATGCCGGGAACGGAATTTGATGAAAGCCTCCAACTCAATGGTGCCGCCCCGCCTACCGCTGTGAGAAGGTTGGAGTAGGTCTGGCCTTGTATTCCCCCTGTCAGCAGGGATGGCGTCATGATGGTCAGGTTTGTGATGATCCCCAGATTGACCGCGCCCGGTGTCGGAGTGTTTCCCGTCCAGTTCGCGGCGGTATTCCCGATCATCATGTCACTGGCGCGCTGCAGGGATGTCCCCGTCCCGTCGGGAGTGGTCGGCCACGGAGGGAGGTCGCGATACTCAACCTTGTCCACATTGATGTAACGGGTGAACCCGCCCACGGTTGTCGGGTAGGCTATCTCAACAGAGAACGTCCCGTTGGCCAGCTTCTGTGTGAACGGCCCCCTGACGGGTGTCCCTGCGGGGATCACGTAATTGGTCCCGAATGCCGCCAGGGTTGCGGCGTCCGCAGGATCAAACCCCACCAGAAGTAAATATCCCCCGGGGGAGATGGTTGTTCCGGCGGGAATGATAAACTCCGTGTCCCCTTTCAACCGCCACCCTGCAAGGTCTATTGAGTTCGTCGAGATGTTGTGCAACTCAACAAATTCGTCCCGGCTGTTGTCATTGGTTCCCACGTCGGGTGGGTGGTACATGATCTCGTTGATCGTGATGGGACCTATTCTGGGCGAACCATTGGCTGCGCCTGCGCCTGACCTGAACGCCACGACATCTGGCGGGTTGTCCTGACCGAAGGTGTGGGCGGTCTGAGGCCAGAATTCCACCCCGCCCGAACTCGCATTCAGGCCGGTTCCAGGCACGCGCCCCAAGGAGGTGTTCTCCGCCGATGTGCCAAACCTGGCAAGCGACGAAATTCCGGAGAGCCCCCCAGCGGCATCAACCGCAGACAAAATGACTTCATCCCCCTTCGCGTTCAATTCAAAGCCCCCTGCCCCCTGCGACAGCTGGGCCGCGTAAAACACCTTGTAGCCGCCGGCCGGGATGATCGTCCCGGCGGGAATCTGGTACTTTTTCCGATTCCCCAGATCATCACTCAGCCACCAGCCGCCGATGTTCACCGGGGCAGCCGTTGGATTGGCGAGTTCCACAGCATCCTCGAACGGGGCGACGGAGTTCGCGAGCACCTCATTGATCACCACCGGAGCCGGGACCCAATTGAAATACCCGGGCGAGGCGGTTCCGGATGAAAAAGAAACAATCTCACTGCCCCCATCCGGCAGCCGACCCTGGGAAACATCGGTGGTCTGCGCACTGAAAGTTAACGTATCGATTGAGGTCGTCCCATTGGCCGCGGTCAGCGAGATGGTCTCGCCGGTCTTGCTCAACTTGAAGTTGAGGTGGCTGCCCCCGGCTATGCTGCCATCAGCCCAAAATCGCACGAAACCACCCGGTTCGGCGAATGAGAGCGCGGGAATTTTGCTGATCGTTGGGAAAATCGGCGTGTCGCTCAGGTAAAGTCCTCCCAGGGCAACGACATTCGAATCGCTGTTAAACAGTTCCAGCCAGTCATTCCCATAAGCCGGATCTGCCATCCATTCATTGAGGCGCAGACCGTTGACCGAACCCAGCACCCTGGCCGAATTCGCCGTGAGGGGGGTAGGAGTATTCGCCTGCCAGCCGCCGGTTCCATTGATGATCCTGCCAATTGAAATGTCTGGTGCCTGGGGACCGAATGAGACGCTATCCACGATCGCCCCCCCGTTCATCAACAGCACAGTTTCCCCCTCCTCGTTCAGGCCGAAGCCGGAATGCAGTCCCGGGCTGGCAGTGTCCTTGTCGCACCAAACAAGCAGATATGCTCCCGGAATCAATATCGTGCCTGCGGGGAACGCATACTTCGCCGGCAGCAGAGGATCATCGGTCAGCGTGTAACCCGCGAGCGGGATGTTCGTCGCTGAATTGTTTCTGATCTCAACATAGTCGGGAAAGGCATCCCCGTTTTGAACGGCGCGCCGGTTGAACGCCAGAACCTCATTCAAGACTAGCCCCCCCGCACTGGCTGGGGCGACTCCCCACGAAAAACCGGTCTCAGCCGAGACAACCGACGCGTGTCCGTTTGTGTCGATGTGGGTTGCCCGCCAGAAATAGGTCTGCCCGTAGGTCAGTTGATCAAAAGGAATCGGATAGGCTGTCTTGCTGTTTGTGGAGAGTTGGCGCACCACCGGGGTTTCATAATCGCCTGTGGCCAGGCGGATCTCCCAGAGTGTGCCGTAGTGGGCTGCGGACTGGGGGTGGGTGTAGGCACTGAGCACCAGATTTGTTGTCCCGGCAATGGAGAGTCCGGTCGGCGGGTAAACATTGGAGGGCCGCGCAGGCTTGTAGTAGGTTCCGAATGAAGCGAGCTGCGTGTTTACATAGGCCTGTCTGGATCTCGCAAAGGTCGCCGCGCGGACGAAGCCCTGGGCTGTCAGGTTTGTCGGGTCGCAGAAGGAATTGTTCAACTCCCACAACCTCCTTGTGTATTCCGTACGGAAGCATTTGTAGAAGGTGTCCTTCCACCAATTCACTCCGTCGAAAACGGTTAACGCACCGAATTCCCCGCCGTAGATGGTCTGGTTGGTTGTGCCCCCCATGGGACCGCCGGGTGCCCCCACTGTGCCAACCGACATCGCCCCATCATAATCCCATCCCAGCCGGGACCATTTCCCGTTCGCACGCCGCCAGAAAAAGTGGTTTTGGGCCGCATCATCCCAAATGCTCATCCATTCCAGCAGGGCCATCGAAGTGATGGTGGTCTCTATGTCCCAGTTATTGGTGAACCAGGCCCGGGCGCTTGAGAGGCTTGTCGGGATGGTTGAAAAGTTGTGCGTCACGGGAGTGTCGCCGCGTGCCGCCCACATTCCCTCGATCAAATCCCTGATCGGTTTCGAGCCCTTCCAATAATTGTTCTGCAGGGTGTAAGTCCAGGCATAGCGCTGCAACTGGCTCCAACCCGCGTTCGCGGTCAGGGGGGCGGAATCCCCGCGCGTGTAAGGCCCTTCTGTGCTGTTCTGGGAAAAATCCCGGTTCCCGACATCCTTGTAAATCTCACCGGTCTCCTCCTTGATGGAGCCAGGGTTCAACTGCTGTTGCAGGTCATGGTAGTCGTCCAGCATTTCCCCAGCGTATTCCCCCTGCTCGGTATGGTTCGTTTGGGCGTTGCTGTTGAGATACCAGTCCACCACCCGCATTTTGGAGGATGGCAACCCAAGCAGCCGGTTCAGCCTCTGAGCCTCACGAAACTCGATGCCGTGCACCGTCTCGAACCAGGAGGACTGCCCGTTAAAGGGTTTGTGACTCGGGAAATGGACTTTGTAGGAGGGGTTGGAGGGGGCCCGATGAAACAAACTCCCATGGTAGCGGATCTGGATATCCCACAACACCCCATCGCAGGCGAAAAAAGCAGGCTGAGTGCCGTTCCACTGGGGGGCGGTCGCTGCGACGTAAGGAACGTCCCGGGGCAACCCCGTCGCCGTGGCCACAGTCACACGCCGGGGATTCATCGTTATGTTGTTGGCCATCTGGCTCAGGGATGTCGTTGGAATCAGAACATCGTAAATGGCATTTGAGGATGTCCTCACCGGGGTGACAAAATATCCGTGCCACGCCTCCCGCGCCCCACCCGCACCGATAGGGGCGATCTGGGGATCATCCGCCCGGGGAGAGACTGTTTCCAACCCGTCACCCCGATCCGCCTTGAATCGATAGCGGACAATGCTGCGATTTGTCTGCCCGGGAATCGACGCCGAATACTTTCCAACGCTGGGGTTGGCCATCGCAACACTGATGCGGGTTTCGTTCGTGGCGTTGATGTTGTCCAGAAAGTATTCCAGCGTCACATTGCCCAGACTGTTCGTTGCCGAGAAGGTGCAGTTGACGGTGACTGCGTTGTTTGAACGGATCACGGTGGCCCCATCCGTTGTTTGAACGGCCGAAAATGCAACCACCACCGGCTTCGGTATCGTGCGCGTAACCGCCTGCGCGGCACCCGGCGTCGGGCCTGTCAGCGGGGATGCCAGCCAGTTGGCCGGATCTCCCGAAGGCCACGTCACACTCACCCTCTGGAGGGACCGCCCCTTGTATTGGTAATTCGTTGCCAATAGCCCGGTAAACCGGTCCTGAGCACCCAGTGCGTCGGCGGATTGCGCCCACGGGAACGTGGACTCATACGTCAGCGAGTCCACCGCGTTCCCCGCCGCATCACGGAGACGGATCGTATCGCTGCTGTTCCCCAGAAACCCGGCATAAGGTCCGAGAACATCCGCCACCGGCAGAGAATAGACAGCGGCGAGCCGGGCCGGATTGCGGGCGATCACCCGGAAGGCGCCGGGGGCAATCTGGGTGTTTGTCGGAAATGTGTAACTAATGCCGCCCGCGACCACCCAGCCGGAAAGATCCACGGGGCTCGTGCCGGTATTCTGGAATTCAACAAACTCGTGGACATCGTTCGTCAGGTAAAGCACCGGCGTCCCATCGATGTTGAACGTCTCCTCTTCGACAGGATGATAATGAATTTCGCTGATGACGATTCCTGCACGGCCGGAGCAGGTGAGGAACGTCAGAACAGCCCCCAATATGGCAACGATTCTCACAATGTTCATATTCGCCCAGATCCTATGATTTGCAACCTTAAGCTGGCGTTAAGCCCGCCACTTCGGACGCAGGCATGAACTTTCCCAGCCTGACGTTGAAAGACGATGCGCGACGGCGGGGGAGATTGAAATTTGGGGAAGAGGCCCGACCGTGTTGCCATGATAGGCAGCGGGTTCCGCGCAACTGTTTTGCCCTTGCAGAACGGTCTGAAATTTCTCTGGTGTGTTCCCCTTCCCCGGCCTCCAGACCGACCTTCAACATACCGGGCTCACAGCCCACCTGGAGTGGAAGCCTGTCTTACCTGGTGTGCGTCTCGCGATGAATGACGCAGCAGAGAGGGCGAACCCCACCCGGAGTGGGAGCCTGTCTTACCTGGTGTGCGTCCCCCCCCTAATGACGCTACTTTACGCAAGAGTGCCGGCCAAATCGTCCGAATACGGTCATTACACCGGTGGGTTCGCTCCCCTTGGGGCTGCCCTGTAAGGGCAACATTTGATAGCCCGGCCCGCAACATACCGGGCTTGCAGCCCACCTGGAGTGGGAGCCTGTCTTACCTGGTGTGCGTCCCCCCCTAATGACGCTACTTTACGCAAGAGTGCCGGCCGAATCGTCCGAATACGGTCATGACACCGGTGGGTTCGCTCCCCTTGGGGCTGCCCTGTAAGGGCAACATGTGATAGCCCGGCCTGCAAGGGCCGGGTCCGCGTCCCCCAAAAAACCATCCCAAAGCCCTGTATGGGCGTCACATCGTGGGCATGAATGCGGTTCCCTTCAAAATACCAGAGGCCTGCGCAATGGCGTGGCCGCTGGCAACGGCACGTAGTAGACTGGCTTCATCGTAGTGATAGCTGGCGGCATGCAGGCTGATGCTGGCCGAGCGCAACACCATATTGGGACGACACACGACCAATCCGCAGAAACTTGCCATTGGGTCGCAGCTGCACGGTCAAACCAGGTCAACCTTGGCAGCCATCGCAGCCAGGGTGGGGTTGGGAAGTTCCAGAAGCGCAACCACGACGTTACACCGCTGGATCGCCAAGAAAGGCGGAAGTGTGGCTCGGGCCGGGGTGAGTTCGTAATGGACCTCGATCGCCGCGCCAAGAATTTGTGTCCGATGTCGTTCTAGTTCCTACTAGAACTAGTTCGTAAAAATGGACAGTGTCATCCGCGTTTTTCCCTCCGCGCCTCCCCTTCTCTGCGCGAGAACTCCCCGTTGCCAGGTTTGGATCGTGGAGGTGTTCGCCACCTCATCGGGACCTGCCTTGGCTCTGCGGAGCCGCGCGTCCACGGCCCCATTGAGGTCAACGAGCGGAAACCCTCCAACCGATAGCTCCTCGCCAAAGCGGTTCGCAGGCCTGATCTTGGCGGGATCGACCCGCAGGTCGCGGTCAATCTCATTCCACACGTCCTCTACCAGAGCACGGGGATACGGTAACTGCTGCAAGCTGGTGCGGTAGATCTCATCAAACGTCAACCGATAAAGGGATCAGACCATAGCATTGTTTATTTCGCATTTGTTTTCTCTCCAGGCTGGTTGAGATTCTCGTTGACCGATTGCTTCGCCTGAGCACGCAT